>DASTJE010000107.1:0-3468 GCA_035716845.1 Burkholderiaceae bacterium | reverse complement strand
TGTGCTGTCCGAGAAGCAGCTCGAGGTGGCGATCCGCCGCACCGAGCGCGAGATGTTCGAGGCCGCGCGCAACCTCGAGTTCGAGCAGGCCGCGCGGCTGCGCGACGACTTGAAACGCCTGCGTGCCCGCCTGCTGGTGCTGGGCGGCGAGGACGTTTCGGAATAGGCGGGCGAACGCCGTAAAATATCAGTGTGCGCGGTGCCCGTCAGACGTGCGTCGCGCCCGTCCCGGCTCCACCTTCCCCGATTGTCTGCCTGCCATGTCCACCCCCCGTACCCGCGTCCTGTTCGTTTGCATGGGCAACATCTGCCGCTCGCCGACCGCCGAAGGCGTGTTTCGCAAGATGGTGGCGCAAAGCCCGCTGGCCGGCCGGGTCGACACGGACTCTGCCGGAACCACCGGCGCACACGCCGGATCCGCGCCCGACCCGCGCGCTATTGAGGTTGCCGCGCGCCGCGGCTATGACATCGCCGGGCTGCGCGCGCGGCAGGTTGCACAGGGCGATTTCGACGTGTTCGACTACATCATCGCCATGGACGAACACAACGTGCGCTACCTCAAGGGCATCTGCCCGACCCGTCTGGCCCAGCGCATCGAACTGCTGATGGACTACGGCGGCGAGGAGGATGAAACCGACGTTCCCGACCCGTACTACGGCAGCCTGCGCGACTTCGAGCACGCGTTGGACCTGATCGAGGACGGCTGTCACGGCCTCGTCGAGTACCTCACCGACCTGCACCGCCTGCGCGGCGGCGGCGGGCTGGCGCGCAACGGCTGATGGAGGGCCTGCTCAGCGCCGTCGCCTACGTCAAGATCTTCGTGGCGATGATGGTGATCGTCAATCCGGTCGGCATCATGCCGGTGTTCGTCGCCATGACCCTGCACCAGAGCGATGCGCACCGCCGCGAGATCGCGCGCATCGCCGCGATCACCGTTGCCGCCACGCTGCTGGTCGCAACGGTCTTCGGCGAGAAAGTGCTCGAGGTATTCGGCATTTCCATGGCCGCCTTCAAGGTCGGCGGCGCGATCCTTATCCTTCTGAATGCAGTGGCGATGATGCAGGCCATGCCGGCGCGCGACAAACAGACCCCGGAGGAGGCGCGCGAGGCCGAGGCCAAGGACGGCGCCAGCATCGCCGTGGTGCCGCTGGGCCTGCCGCTGCTGGCCGGCCCTGGCGCCATGTCGACCGTGCTGATCTACGCCAGCGAAAAGAAGGCCTTTGTCCATGTCGCCGCCGTCTGCGTGGTGGTGCTGGCCGTCGCGCTGGCGACCTGGCTGGCGATGCGCGTGGCCACGCGCATCGGCGGGCGCCTCTCCACCACCACCCTCAACGTCGCCACGCGCATCATGGGCCTGCTGCTTGCGGCGCTGGCGGTGGAGATCTTTTCCAGCGGCATCGTCGAGCTGATTCCGGCCCTGGGCAAGCCCGACGTGTTCCGCTACGGCCACTGAACCGGAGACCCCGACCATGAGCGACCAGCCGATCAGCCGTTATCCCATCCCGAACCTGGCGGACCTGCCCGCAGACCTGCAGGAGCGCATCGCCAAGGTGCAGGAAAAGGCCGGTTTCGTGCCCAACGTGTTCCTCGCGCTGGCGCACCGCCCGGAGGAGTGCCGCGCGTTCTTCAACTACCACGACGCGCTGATGCTCAAGGAGGGCGCGCTGTCCAAGGCCGAGCGCGAGATGATCGTCGTCGCCACCAGCAGCGCCAACCACTGCACCTATTGCATCGTTGCCCACGGCGCGATTCTGCGCGTGTACGCCAGGAACCCGCTGATCGCCGATCAGGTCGCCGCGAATTACCTCAAGGCCGACCTCAGCCCGCGGCAAAAGGCGATGCTCGACTTCGCGCTCAAGGTCGCCACCGAGAGCCACCGCATCCACGACGCCGACTTCGCCGCGCTGCGCGCGCACGGTTTCGACGACGAGGCGATCTGGGACATCGGTGCCATCGCCGCCTTCTTCGCGCTGTCCAACCGCATGGCCAACCTCACGGCGATGCGCCCCAACGACGAGTTCTACCTGATGGGACGGCAAGCTCCGGCTCCCCGCGCCTGAGGACAAAACCCGTTGATGGGCGTGCCGTTCCGGGCGTTTTCGGCCGGAAAGCCACGCCAGTGCTGGAGTTTGGTCGTCGGGTGCCGGGCGGGTGTGCCGTGGCCGGCTCCCGCTTTCGCGCAACGCGCTACTGCTCGCCGCTCTGGCGCTGCGCCATGAACTGCGCGCCGTCGTGGTCGGGCTTGCGGCGCAGGTCGAGCGTGAACGGAAAGGCCGGGTTGCGGCCTTCGGCGCGCAGCTCGATCGGGCCGGGCGTGTGGCCGATCTTCTGGAAGCGCGCGACGCGCCGCGCCTCGGCCTCGAAGGCATTGACCGGGAAGGTGTCGTAGCTGCGCCCGCCCGGGTGCACGACGTGGTAGGTGCAGCCGCCGACCGAACGGCCGGCCCAGGCATCGACCAGGTCGAACACTAGGGGCGAGTGCACGCCGATGGTCGGATGCAGCGCCGACGGCGGCGCCCAGGCGCGGTAGCGCACGCCGGCGATGAACTCGCCGGGAATACCGGTCGGCGTCAGCGGCAGCACGCGCCCGTTGCAGCACACCTGGTGTCGATGCTGGGTCATGCCGTTGATCTTGACCTGCAGGCGCTCGAGCGAGGAATCGACGTAGCGTGCGGTGCCGCTGCCGGAGACTTCCTCGCCGAGCACGTGCCACGGTTCGATCGCCTGGCGCAGCTCCATTTCCACACCCTGGTAGGCGACGCTGCCAAAGCGCGGGAAGCGGAACTCGAGGAACGGCGCGAACCACTCGAATTTCAGCGCATAGCCGGCGGCCGCGAGGTCGTCGCAGACCGAGCGCATGTCCTGCGCCACGAAATAGGGCAGCATGAAGCGGTCGTGCAGTTCGGTTCCCCAGCGGATCAGGCGGTTGCGGTACGGGGTTTTCCAGAAGCGCGCGATCAGCGCGCGCAACAGCAGCATCTGCGCCAGCGACATCTGCGCGTGCGGCGGCATCTCGAAGGCGCGAAATTCCAGCAGCCCCAGCCGCCCGGTCGGGCCGTCGGGGGAGTAGAGCTTGTCGATGGAAAACTCGGCGCGGTGCGTGTTGCCGGTCAGGTCGATGAGGAAATTGCGCAGCAGCCGGTCGACCAGCCAGGGCTTGGGCGTCTCCTTGCCCGATGGCGCGTGCTCGTCCATCTGCTCGAAGGCAATTTCCAGCTCGTAGAGCGTGTCGCTGCGCGCCTCGTCGACGCGCGGACTCTGCGAGGTCGGGCCGATGAAGGTCCCGGAAAACAGGTACGACAACGCCGGGTGGTTCTGCCAATAGGTGATCAGCGAGCGCAGCAGGTCGGGCCGGCGCAGCAGCGGGCTGTCGGCCGGCGTGACGCCGCCGACGGTGACGTGGTTGCCGCCGCCGGTGCCGGTGTGCTTGCCGTCGAGCATGAACTTTTCGGTGCCCAGCCGCGCCAG
>DASTJE010000106.1:0-5312 GCA_035716845.1 Burkholderiaceae bacterium | reverse complement strand
GACCGGCGCGCGGCCGGCAGGCGGCGCGCGGCCGGGCTCCGGCGGGCCCCGCCGCGACGGCACCCCGGCGCGCACCAGTCCCCGCCCGGGTGGTCGCGGCCCGGCGCGCTGACGCTCGGCGCGTGGCGGTCCGTCGTCCTGCGCGCCGGGGGCGCCGGGCCGCTGTCGGTACACTCGCGCTCGCCGCCCCGCCGCTGCCATGTCGATCGCCACCAGCCTTGCCGCCGTCGTCGTCGCCTACCTGATCGGCTCGCTGTCGTTCGCGGTCATCGTGAGCCGGCTGATGGGCCTGGCCGACCCGCGCAGCTACGGCTCGAAGAACCCCGGTGCGACCAACGTGCTGCGCTCGGGCAGCCGCAAGGCCGCGATCCTGACGCTGGTGCTCGACGCGCTGAAGGGCTACCTGCCCGTGGTCGCTGCGCTGCTGCTGGCGCCGCGCTTGGGCTGGGGTGAAGGCACGATCGCGTGGGTCGGCCTCGGCGCCTTCGTCGGCCACCTGTGGCCGGTGTTCTTCCGCTTCCAGGGCGGCAAGGGCGTGGCCACCGCGGCCGGCGTGCTGCTGGCCTACAACCCCCTGCTGGGCGCGGCCACGCTGGCCACCTGGCTCATCATCGCGGCGTTCTTCCGCTACGCCTCGCTGGCGTCGATCGTGGCGGCGGTGTTCGCGCCGTTCTACCAGCTGCTGATCTGGGAGGCCGACCTGTCCGCGCTGGCGCTCGTGGCGATGAGCCTGCTGCTGGTGTGGCGCCATGCGGCCAACATCAGCAAGCTGTTCGCCGGCACCGAATCGAAGATCGGGCACAAGGCCGCAGCGGCCCACGCGCCCGCGCACGGACATCCGCACCCCTCGCATCACAAAGGAAAGCATTGATGAGCAGCACCATCCAGCGCCTCGACGTCGGCGCGCGCATGTCGGAGGCGTCGATCTTCGGCGGCCTCGTCCACCTGGCCGGCCAGGTGGCACCTGACGGCACGCAGGACGTGCGCGGCCAGACGCGGCAGGTGCTGGCGGCCGTCGATGCGCTGCTCGCCCGGGCCGGCAGCGACAAGACGCGCATCCTGATGGTGCAGATCTTCCTGGCCGACATCGCCGACTTCCCCGCCATGAACGAGGTGTGGGACGCGTGGGTGCCCGCCGGGCACACGCCGCCGCGCGCGACCGTGCAGGCCCCGCTGGCCAGGCCCGAATGGAAGGTGGAGATCGTCGTCACGGCGGCGCGCTGAGCACGCGCCGCTCGCTCCTCGGCCTGGCGGCCTTGGCGCTGGCCGTGGGCGGCGCCACGACCTGGTGGCAGGGCAACGCCGCGCGCCGCGACGGCGAGCGCCTCGCCGCCCTGGCCGGGCCGGGCGACATCCGCATGCTGTCGTCCGAGACCTGCGTCTTCTGCGCGGCCGCACGGCGCTGGCTCACCGGGCACCGGGTGGCATTCGACGAATGCTTCATCGAACGCGATGCCGATTGCCGCGCGCTCTACGAGGCCACCGGTGCGCGCGGCACGCCCACGCTGCTGGTGCGCGGGCAGGCGCAGCTCGGCTTCGACGCGCGGCGTGTGATCGCGGCGCTGGAACGCGCCCCCGCGTGAGGCTCAGGCCTCGGCCTGCAGGCCGAGCAGGCCCGGATCGCCGCGCCCGCGCCGCAGCACCACGGGGTCGTCCGCGCTGAGGTCGATCACCGTCGTGGGCTGCATCGGGCACGCGCCGGCATCCACCACCGCCTGCAGCAGCTTCTCGAAGCGTGCACGGATGGCGTCGGGGTCGTTCATCGGCTCGCTCTCGCCGGGGGCGATCAGCGTGGTGGCGAGCAGCGGTTGCCCCAGCTCGGCCAGCAAGGCCTGCGTGGTGCGGTGGTCGGGCACGCGCAGGCCCACGGTGCGCCGCTGCGGGTGGCTGATGCGGCGCGGCACCTCCTTGGTGGCCTGCAGGATGAAGGTGAAGGGCCCCGGCGTGCCGAGCTTGAGCAGCCGGTACTGCCGGTTGTCCACACGCGCGTAGGCGGCCAGTTCCGACAGGTCGCGGCACAGCAGCGTCAGCAGGTGCTTGTCGTCCATGCCGCGGATGCGCCGCAACTGCTCGGCGGCGGCCTTGTCGTCGAGGTGGCACACCAGCGCGTAGCTCGAATCGGTGGGGATGGCCGCGACGCCGCCGGCGTGCAGGATCTGCGCGGCCTGCTTGAGCAGGCGCGGCTGCGGGTTGTCGGGGTGGACCTCGAAGTACTGGGCCATCGCGCGTCAGTCGAGCACGGTGTCCGCGTTGAGCGGCGACACGGGAATCTTGCGCCTTGCCGCATCGCGCAGGTTGAGCCATGCGGTGCCCGCGCCGCAGGCGGCGATCACGACCATGCCCACCCACCCCCAGAAATCCGGCGCCACGCCGAACGCCAGGAAGCCGGCGAGCGCCGCCACCGCGATCTGCGTGTACTGGAAGGGCATCAGCGTCGAGGCCGGCGCGCGGCCCAGCGCCATGATCAGCAGCAGGTGTCCGGTGGTGCCCAGCACGGCGACGCCCAGCAGGGCACCGAGGTGCGTCGGCGCGGCGGCCGCCAGGATGTCGAACGGGTCGGCCACGCTGGCCAGCAGGATCGGGGTGGCGATCGTCATGCCGGTGGCACCGGTGTAGAAGTTGGTGGTGTACGGGTTCTCGAGCGGTGCGTAGCGGCTGGTGAGGATCTGGAAGCCCGCATTGGACACGGCAGCGGCCAGCGGCAGCAGCGCGGCCCAGCCGATGGCGCCGCTGCCGGGGCGGATCACGGTCAGCGCGCCGAGGAAGCCGCCGGCCACCAGCGTCCAGCGCAGCGGCGATACGCGTTCGTGCAGCCACACCCGCGCCAGCAAGGTGGCCGCCAGCGGCGTGAGCATCACGATGGCGGTGAACTCGGCCACCGGCATGCGGCGCAGCGCGGCGAAGGCCATCGCCGACGAGAAGGCCAGCAGCGCGCCGCGCGCGATCTGGAACATCGGGTTGGCGGTGCGGAAGGTCTTGTCGGGCGACAGCGCGACCCAGGCCGTCATCGCCACCGCGTGCACCGCATAGCGCACCCACAGCACGACGGCGATGCTGAAGTACGCGCCGATCCAGCGGATCGTGGTGTCCATGGTCGCGAAGCACGTCGCGGCCGCCACCACCAGGGCCACACCCAGGAGCGGGCGTTGTCTCGACGGGTTCATTCAGAAGGCCAGCACACACGCTCGGCCAGCGCGGTCCAGACCGGCTGCACGCGGCCGGGCAGGTGGGGCAGGGCGCCGAAGTCGGTGCGGCTCTCGCCGGGGGCGTGGAAGTCGCTGCCGCGCGAGGCCAGCAAGTCGAACTCGAGCGCCATGTCGGCGTACTTCTCGACCTCCGCGGCGCTGTGGCTGCCGGTGACGACCTCCACCGCAGCCCCGCCGTGCGCCTTGAACTCGCTGAACAGGGCGTACTCGACCGTGGGCGAGAAGCGCGTGTAGCGCGCCGGATGCGCGATCACGGCCATCCCGCCGGCGCGCGTGATCCAGCGCACCGCGTCGCCCAACGCGGCCCAGCGGTGCGGCACGTAGCCGGGGTTGCCGCGCGTGAGGTAGCGCCGGAACACGTCGGAGGTGTCGGCGCAATGGCCGCGGTCGACCAGGAAGCGCGCGAAGTGCGTGCGCGAGATCAGCTCCGGGTTGCCGACGTACTCGAGCGCCCCTTCGAACGCGCCGCGGATGCCCACCTGGGCCAGGCCGGCCGCCATCTCGCGTGCGCGCTGTTCGCGACCACCGCGCGTGCGCGCCAGGCCGGCGCGCAGGTCGGCGTCGTCGGGGTCCATGCCCAGGCCCACGATGTGCACCGTCTCGTCGGCAAAGGTGACCGACACCTCGGTGCCCACGAGGTAGGCCATGCCGGCCGCGCGCGCCGCGTCGCGCGCACGGTGCTGGCCGCCCAGCTCGTCGTGGTCGGTCAGCGACCACAGGTCGACGCCCTGCGCCGCCGCGCGTGCCGCCAGCACCTCGGGTGCGAGCGTGCCGTCCGACACCGTGGAGTGGCAGTGCAGGTCGGCGTTGGTCAGGTGGTCGAGCGAGCAGCGGGGCGAGTCGAGGTTCACCGCTGCATTTTCGCAGGCCCGCCAGGATGTGCCCTTGCGTGCCGCGGCGTTGTGCCTGCCGGACGCAACCGCGGTGCGCCACCGGGGTAATCAAGCAGTGGTACAACCCTTCCACACCCGTATAAACCGTTCATGTTTCGTATCACGACCCTCTCGCGCTGCACGCTGGCCGCGCTGTGCCTGGCCGGCGCGGCCGCCTCCCGCGCGCAAGATGCCGACGCCCAGCAGGTCGTCGTGACCGGCTCCATCGTCGAGCGCGCGCTGCGCGATGCGCCTTATGCGATCAGCATCGTCGATGCCGACGCGCTGCGCGGCGCGGGGCCGATGATCAACCTGTCTGAGGCGATGGCTCGCGTGCCCGGCCTGGTGGTGGCCAATCGCAACAATTACGCGCAGGACCTGCAGATCAGCTCGCGCGGCTTCGGCGCACGCGCCGGGTTCGGCGTGCGTGGCGTGCGGCTGTACACGGACGGGATTCCGGCCTCGATGCCCGACGGACAGGGCCAGGTGAGCCACTTCGACCTGGCGGGCGCGCAGCGCATCGAGGTGCTGCGTGGCCCGTTCTCGGTGCTGTACGGCAACAGCTCCGGCGGCGTCATCGCCAGCCATGGTGCGCCGGTGCGCACAGGCCGGTTCGAGGCCGGCCTCGATGTGGGCGACTTCGGCCTGCGCCAGTGGCGCGTCGGCGCCGCGGTGCCGCTGGGCGGCGGACTCGAGGCCTCGGGCAATGTGTCGGGCATGGACTGGGCGGGCTTCCGGCCGCACAGCGCGGCCACCAAGACGAGCGCCAGCGGCCGCCTCGCGTGGCAGGGCGAGCGCGACCGTGTCGTGGTTCTGCTCAGCGTGCTCGACCAACCGGCCGACGACCCGCTGGGCCTCAGGCGTGCCGACTTCGACGCCGACCCCTACCAGACGGCGCCCGAGGCGACGCAGTACGACACGCGCAAGACGCTGTCGCAACAGCAGATCGGCGCCCGCTGGACGCACCGCTTCGCGAGTGCAGGCCCGCTCGCCGACAGCGCGTTCACCCTTTATCGTGGCGAGCGCTCGGTGATGCAGTGGCTGGCCATCGCCGCCGGCACGCAGGGCAACCCGCGCCATGGTGGCGGCGTGATCGACTTCGACCGCACGTACGACGGCCTTGACGCGCGGTTGAGCTGGCGACTGGGCGGCGTGGCACTGGTGACCGGTGCCGCCGTCGAGCGCCAGAGCGACGCGCGTCGCGGCTACCTCAACTACACCGGCCCGTCGTCGG
>DASTJE010000105.1:0-2170 GCA_035716845.1 Burkholderiaceae bacterium | reverse complement strand
CGGCCTGCACCTGATCGACGCCGCCCTGCACAGCAAGGAGTTCTGGGCCGCCGTCGCCGTGGGGCTGGTGGCACAGACCGTCGACGGCGCGCTCGGCATGGCCTACGGCATCACCTCGACGAGCTTCCTGCTGGCCACCGGTGCCAGCCCGGCCGTGGCCAGTGCCGGCGTGCACATCGCCGAGGTCTTCACCACCGGCGTCTCGGGCATCGCCCACATCCGCTTCGGCAACGTCGACCGGCGCCTCTTCCTGCGTCTGCTGCTGCCGGGCATCGTCGGCGCCACCTCGGGAGCGTGGTTGCTCGCGTCGATCGATGGGGCCGCGCTGAAGCCGTGGATCTCGGCGTACCTGCTGCTGATGGGGCTGTACGTCATCGGCAAGGTCTTCCGCAAGCCGCGCGCGCGGCGCGAGGCGCCGCGCCACGTCGCCACGCTCGGGCTGGCCGGCGGCTTCGTCGACGCGGTGGGCGGCGGCGGCTGGGGCCCGGTGGTGACGACCACCCTGGTGGGCACCGGCAACGACCCGCGCACCACCATCGGCTCGGTCAATCTGGCGGAGTTCTTCCTCACGTTCGTCAGTGCCGGCGTATTCACGCTGCTGGTGGGCGAATCACCGTGGCTCACCGTGGCGGGCCTCGTGCTCGGCGGCCTGTTCGCGGCACCGCTGGCCGCCCGGCTGACGCAACGGCTGCACACCAGGGCGCTGCTGGCGCTCGTCGGATCGGTGATCGTGCTCGTCAGCCTGTTCAACCTGCAACGAACGCTGACCTGAGGCTGCCATGTACCGCTACACCGACTTCGACCGCGCCTTCGTGCGCGCCCGCGCGGCCCAGTTCCGCCACCAGCTCGAGCGCCACCTGCGCGGCGAACTGCCCGACGACGAGTTCCGGCCGCTGCGGCTGCAGAACGGCTGGTACGTGCAGCGCCACGCGCCGATGCTGCGCGTGGCCGTGCCCTACGGTGCGCTGTCGAGCGCGCAGCTGCGCACGCTGGCACGCATCGCGCGCGAGTTCGACCGCGGCTTCGGCCACTTCACGACGCGCCAGAACCTGCAATACAACTGGATCGCGCTGGCGCGCGCGGCCGACGTGATGGACGCCCTGGCGGCCGTCGACATGCACGGCATCCAGACCAGCGGCAACTGCATCCGCAACATCACCAGCGACGCCTTCGCCGGCGTGGCGCCCGACGAGATCGTCGACCCGCGGCCCTACTGCGAGATCCTGCGCCAGTGGAGCACGCTGCACCCGGAGTTCGCCTTCCTGCCGCGCAAGTTCAAGATCGCGGTCAGCGGCGCCGACGAGGACCGCGCGGCCATCGCCTGGCACGACATCGGCCTGCAGCTCAGGAGGAACGCGGCCGGCGAGGTCGGCTTCGCGGTCTTCGTGGGCGGCGGCATGGGCCGCACGCCGGTGATCGCCACGCTGGCGCACGACTTCGTGCCCTGGCAGCACATCCTCGTCTACCTCGAGGCCATCGTGCGCGTGTACAACCGCTACGGCCGGCGCGACAACGCCTACAAGGCGCGCATCAAGATCCTCGTCAAGGCCGAGGGCGCGAAGTTCCTCGACGCCGTCAACGCCGAGTACCAGGCCATCCTGACGCGCGACGTCGACGGCGACGCGCAGATCGTGCCCCAGGCCGAGCTCGACCGCGTGGCGGCCTGCTTCACGCCGCCGGCCGGCGTGCACCCGGGCCCCGAGCCGGCCATCGATGTCGACGCCTCGCCCGCCTTCCGGCGCTGGCTCGCGCGCAACGTGCACGCGCACCGCATCGCCGGCCACCGTGCGGTGACGCTGTCGCTCAAGCGCCTCGGCCAGGCGCCCGGCGACGCCACCGCCGAGCAGATGGACGCCGCGGCCGAGCTGGCCGACCGCTTCAGCCACGGCGAGCTGCGCGTCACGCACGACCAGAACCTCGTGCTGCCGTGGGTGCGCGCGGGCGAGCTGTTCGCGCTCTGGCGCGCGGCGCATGCCGCCGGTTTCGCCACGCCGCACATCGGCCTGGTCGGCGACATGATCGCCTGCCCCGGGGGCGACTTCTGCGCGCTGGCCAACGCGCGCTCGATCCCGGTGGCCGCGCAGATCGCCGAGCGCTTCGCCGACCTCGACGAGCAGGAGGACCTGGGCGAGATCGACCTGCACATCAGCGGCTGCATCAACAGCTGCGG
>DASTJE010000104.1:0-6596 GCA_035716845.1 Burkholderiaceae bacterium | reverse complement strand
TGTCGGGCTGCGGCGGGGGCGTCGAAACCGGCGGCACCGGCGCCTCGAACACCTACGCGGAAGGCCCCATCACCGGCTTCGGCTCGGTGATCGTCAACGGCGTGCGCTTCGACGACCGCAGCGCCGACGTCGAGGACGTCGTGGACGGTGCGAAGACGCGCAGCGACCTCAAGCTGGGCATGGTGATCGAAGTCGACGCGGGGCGTGTCAGCGACGACGGCCTCGGCAACCGCAGCGCCACGGCGTCGTCGGTGCGCATCAATCCGCACCTCGTCGGCCCGGTGACGGCGCTCGACCTGGTCAACGGCCGCCTGTTCGTGCTCGGCCTGCCGGTGCGGTTGACGTCGGCGAC
Source organism: Burkholderiaceae bacterium (assembly GCA_035716845.1). Lineage (GTDB taxonomy): Bacteria > Pseudomonadota > Gammaproteobacteria > Burkholderiales > Burkholderiaceae_C > CADEEN01. The sequence goes on along the minus strand of DASTJE010000104.1, from coordinate 6,244 downwards.
CGTGCTCGAGGGCCTGGCCAACGGTGTCTCTTCGCTGGCGCTGGGCCAGATCGTCGAGGTGCACGGCTTCTTCGAGCCGATGATGATGTCGATGGGCTATGTCGCGACGCGCCTCGAGCGTCGAAGTGCTGCGCTCGCCTACCGCGTGCGCGGCATGGCGCATGCCGTGGACGGGGGAGCCAAGACGCTGCAGATCGGCGACCAGGTGTTCGACCTGGCCGACACGGGGATGCCCGGCGGCCTGAACAACGGCGGCTTCGTGCGCCTGGTGGTGCGCACGGATCAGGTGGAGGGGCGTTGGCGCGTCCTGCGCGCGGCGTTGGAAACGCGGCGCCTAGCCGACCGCGACGAGGCCGAGCTCGAGGGCGTGATCACCACCTTCACCAGCAACGCGAGCTTTGCCGTCAACGGCATCACGGTCGACGCCAGCAGCGCAAGCCGGCCGGCGTCGGGCTTGGGCACCGGCGTGCGCGTCAAGGTGCGCGGGCGGGCGATGGGCGGCCTCGTGGTCGCCAGCAGCGTCGAGCTGCACAGCGACGACGATGCCTACAGCGAGGGCATCGACCTGCGCGGCGTCGTTTCCGGGCTGGACATCGCCGCCAAGACCTTCGTGATGCGCGGGGTCAGCGTCTTCTACGGCGGCGATCCGGCGCCGCAGTTCGAGGGTGGCAGCGCGGCCAACCTGGCCAACAACCTGTGCCTGCGGGTACGCGGCGTGCTCGATGCCGGGCGCACGCGCTTGCTGGCCACGCGCATCGAGTTCGGGGAATCGTGCCAGTGAGCCATGGCCAGGGCACCCGACGCTCGTTCCTGCGTCTGGCCGCCGGCGGGGCGCTCGCGGTGAGTGCCGCCTCCCGGGCGCTGGGGGCCGACGATGCGCACGCGCAGGTGTGGGCCGCCGAGCTGGCCTTCGCGCGCAGCATGGCCGAGCGCGACTTCGAGGCGTTTTCGCGCCACGTGGCCGAGGACACGGTGTTCTTCGGCCAGCGCGACGTGCTGCGCGGCAAGGCGGCGGTGCTGGCGGGTTGGAAGGCCTTTTTCGAGGGGCCGCAAGCGCCGTTTTCCTGGGCGCCCGATCGCGTCGAGGTGCTGGCCAGCGGTGCCCTGGCGCTGTCCACCGGGCCGGTGCGCAACGCCCGCGGCGAGGTGATCGCGCGCTTCAACTCGGTCTGGCAACGCGAGGCGGACGGACGCTGGCGCGTGGTGTTCGACAAGGGCGGCCCACCCGAGTGACGGGGCCGGCCGCGCTCAACCCTTGAGGCGGGCGACGCGCAGCACCGAGGGCGCGCGCTTGAGCGTGCGCAGCACGTCGGCCAGGTGCTGGCGGTCGCGCACGGCCAGCGTCAGGCGCAGCTCGGTGGTGTCGGTGGCACGCTCGCCCACCATGTCGATGTGGGTGATGTCGGTCTCCGTCGACGCCACCGCCGAGGCCACGCGTGCCAGCACGCCCTTGCCGTTGCTGACCAGCACCTGGACCAGCGCATCGAAGGCGCGCACCGGCTGCTCCGACCACTCGACGGGCAGCCAGCGTTCGCTGTCGCGCTCGTAGAGGCGCCGGCCCACCGGGCAGTCGGCGGTGTGCACCGTGAGGCCCTCGCCGCGGCCCAGGTAGCCGACGATGGCGTCGCCCGGGATCGGGTGGCAGCAGGCGGCGAGCTGGATCGACGCGCCTTCGCTGCCGTCGATCACCACCAGGCCCTGCGGGATGCTGTCTTCGGCGGCCTGCCCGAAGTGGCGCATCGACAGCGTCACCGCGTCGGGCCGCTCGGCCCCGCGCTCGGCCATCAGGTGGGCGAGGCGCTTGGCGACGATGGAGGCGATCTTGCGCCCGAGGCCGATGTCGACCATCAGCTCGCTGCGGTTGCGGTTGCCGCTCCAGCGCGTGAGCTGCTGCCACAGTGCGCTGGCGTTCTCGTCGGCCGGGTCGGTCGCGGGCATCAGCAGGCCCTCGCCGCGCAGCGCCTGCGCCAGCAGCTTCTCGCCCAGGGCGCGCGACTCCTCCTGCTCCATCGTCTTGAGGTAGTGACGGATCTTCGAGCGTGCGCGGCCGGTGCGCACGAAATTGAGCCACGACGGGTTGGGGCGCGCGCCAGGGGCGGTGGTGATGGCCACCACGTCGCCGCTCTTGAGCTCGGTGCGCAGTGCGACCGCCTCGCCGTTGACGGTGACGGCCACGCAGTGGTCGCCGACGTCCGAGTGGATGGCGTAGGCGAAATCCACCGCCGTGGCCCCGCGCGGCAGCGACAGGATCTGCGACTTCGGGGTGAACACGTAGACCGCGTCGGGGAAAAGGTCGACCTTGACGTGCTCGAGGAACTCGGCCGCATCGCGCGTGTCGTCCTGGATGTCGATCAGGCTCTTGAGCACCGTGGCGCCCATGCGCTGCGGGTCCTCCTTGCCGTTGGACCTGGTCTTGTACATCCAGTGCGCGGCGATGCCGCTCTCGGCCACCGCGTGCATCGGCTCGGTGCGGATCTGGAATTCCACCGCGGTGCCCAGCGGGCTCACCAGGGTGGTGTGCAGCGACTGGTAGCCGTTGGCCTTCGGTATCGCGATGTAGTCCTTGAAGCGCCCCGGCACCGGCTTGTAGAGCTGGTGCAGCACGCCCAGCGCGAGATAGCAGTCGCTGATCTGAGGCACGACGATGCGGAAGCCGAACAGGTCGTTGACCTGCGCGAACGAGGAGTGCTTCTCGCGCATCTTGCGGAAGATCGAGTACACGGTCTTCTCGCGCCCGCCCACCTGCACCTTGAGCCGGGCGGCGGAGAAGGCCTTCTCGACGTCGTGCTGGACGCGCTCGACGATGTCGCGGCGCGTCCCGCGCACCTTCGCCAGCGCCTTGGACAGCGCGGCATGGCGCCAGGGATACAGGTGCGCGAACGACAGTTCCTGCAGTTCGCGATAGATCTGGTTCAGGCCCAGCCGGTGCGCGATCGGCGCGTAGATGTCGAGCGTCTCGCGCGCGATGCGCCCGCGCTTGGACGCCGGCACGGCGGACAGCGTGCGCATGTTGTGCAGGCGGTCGGCCAGCTTCACGAGAATGACGCGCACGTCGCGCGCCATCGCCAGCAGCATCTTGCGGAAGGACTCGGCCTGCGTCTCCTCGCGCGTGGAGAACTGCAGCTTGTCGAGCTTGGTCAGGCCGTCGACGAGCTCGGCGGTGGGCGAGCCGAAGCGTTCGATCAGCTCCGGCTTGGTGATGCCGCAGTCCTCCATCGCATCGTGCATCAGCGCAGCCATCACCGCCTGGGCGTCGAGCTTCCAGTCGGCGACGATGCCGGCCACCGCGATCGGGTGCGTGATGTAGGGCTGGCCGCTGGCGCGGAACTGGCCCAGGTGCGCCTCGTCGGCGAACTTGTAGGCCTCGCGCACCTGGCGCCAGTCGGCGCGCGGCAGGTAGCCGAGCTTGTCGGTCAGCGCGGCGAAGTCGTTGGCTTCGGCAGGGGCGGGCGGCGGCTTGTCGCGCGCGGGCGACAGCAGCGCGTTCGGCAGCAGGTCGGCGGCGAAGGATCGGATGCCCACGGTGGCAATGTACCGTGAGCGCGCGCGCGGCGAAAAACAAAGGGCGCTCCGTGGAGCGCCCTGGGCGGCCGGGGGTGTGCGCTGCCGCTCAGACCGGCACGCGGCGCAGCATCTCGAGGCCGACCTGTCCGGAGGCGATCTCGCGCAGCGCGACCACGCTGGGCTTGTTGTGACCCACCTCGACCTTGGGCGTGTGGCCCTGGCTGAGCATGCGCGCGCGGTAGGTGGCCGCCAGCACCAGCTGGAAGCGGTTGGGGATCTTCTCCAGGCAGTCTTCGACGGTGATGCGGGCCATGCGGAGTCCTTGGGGCGGGCTGGGGGTCAATCGATGTCGAGGGCGGCAAACACCTGGGGCTTGTGGCGCCGCTGCGCGGCGTACTTCAGGCGCTGGCTGTGGACGATCGTCTTCAGATCGAACAAGGCCGTCTCGAACAGAGCATTGATTATAACGAAGTCGAATTCCCGGGCATGGGCCACCTCCTCGCGCGCATTGGCCATGCGCTGCTCGATCACGTCGGGGCGGTCCTCGCCGCGGCGCTGCAGGCGCTGGCGCAGCTCGTCCCACGACGGGGGCAGGATGAAGATCAGCACCGCGTTGGCGAACAGCTGCTTGATCTGCAGCGCGCCCTGCCAGTCGATCTCCAGCACCACGTCCTCGCCGTGTTCCAGGCGGTCGGCGATGGCGCGGCGCGAGGTGCCGTACAGGCGCCCGTGCACCTGGGCCCACTCGAAGAACTCGCCGCGGTCGATCATGGCGCGGAATTCGCCCTCGTCGACGAACCAGTACTCGCGGCCATGCTGCTCCTGGCCGCGCGGCGCACGCGTCGTGTGCGATACCGACACCGCCAGGTGTGAGTCGAGTTCGAGCAGCGCCTTGACCAGGCTGGACTTGCCGGCCCCGCTGGGCGCGGCGACGACGAACAGGTTGCCGGGGGTCTCCATCGGGCTGGCCCTCATTCGATGTTCTGCACCTGCTCGCGCATCTGCTCGATGGCCACCTTCATCTCGACCGACACGTTGGTCAGCTCGAGCGCAGCCGACTTGGAGCCCAGGGTGTTGGCCTCCCGGTGCAGCTCCTGGACGAGGAAGTCCAGCCGCTTGCCGAGCTCGCCGCCCGCGTCGAGCAGGCGCTCGATCTCGTCGAGGTGCGCGGCCAGGCGCGCCAGCTCCTCGGCCACGTCGATGCGGATGGCAAAGGCGGCGGCCTCGTTGAGCGCGCGCTCCTGCAGCGCCTCGGCGGGGACGCTGGCCTGGGCCCCTGCGGCGGCCAGCGCCTCGTGCCAGCGCTCGAGGAATCGCTCGCGCTGGCGCTGCACCACCGCAGGCACCAGCGGGCGCGCCTGTTCGGCCAGGGCGCGCAGGTGGCCGATTCGCTCGCGCAGCACGTCGGCCAGCCGCGCGCCCTCGCGCGCGCGCGCCGCGCGCAGGCCATCGACCGCCTGCCGAGCCGCGGCGAGTGCCGCCTCGTCGAGGGGGCTCGCGCTCGCGGCGCCGCGGCACCACTGCAGCGCCTCGTGCACCGACAAGGGCGTCGCCCGCGGCAGCCAGCCCTGCACCAGGCCCTCGATGCGCGCCAGCCGGTTGAGCAGGTCGGTCGAGGGCATGGGCACGGGCCCTTCGGTGTCCCTCGAAGTCGACACGCGCAACTCGACCTTGCCGCGCTTGACCGCGCCCGCGACCAGTTCGCGCAGGGCGGGTTCGAGGGCGCGCAACTCGTCGGGCAGGCGCAACGCGAGGTCGAGGAAACGGCCGTTCACCGAGCGCAGCTCGGCGCTCACCACCGGCACCGGCGCGGCCTCGGTATCCCCCCGCGGGGCCGCGCCAACACTGGCATTGGCGTAGCCGGTCATGCTGTAAACTGACTTCGACGCTGCGCGCTCACGACCCATCGATCGATTATGTCAAAGCCCAAACCCGCCCCGTTGCCCGCAGGCACCGTGGTCGGGGGCTACCAGGTCGTCAAGAAGCTGGCGGCCGGCGGCTTCGGGGTCGTCTACCTGGCCGAGGACGAGTCGCGCCGCCTCGTCGCGCTCAAGGAATACCTGCCGGCCTCGCTGGCCGAGCGCTCGATGCACCGGATCATGCGCCAGCCGCGTGCGATGGCCTATTGGTCCACCCCGCCGCACGCGAACGAGGATGAGACGCGCGAGTGGCTGGTCAACATGGCGGACATTCCCGCCGCGCTTGGCGAGGATTTCATCGTCGAGCTGGAGGACCGGGTGATCGGCAAGGCGGGGTTCTACCGGTTCCCTGACCTTGGTTACCTGTTCGACCCGGATGTCTGGGGGCAGGGGCTTGCCCGCGAGGCGGTGGAGGCGGTGGTCGCGCGCGGCTTCGCGGTGCATCGGCTGCCGCGCGTCCAGGCCGATGTCGATCCGCGCAACAAGGCCTCGATCCGGCTGCTGGAGCGCCTCGGCTTCGTCGAGACGCACCGGCAGGCGCGCACGTGGCTGGTCGGCGAGGAATGGTGCGACAGCGTCTATTTTGCGCTGACGCCCGAGGCGTGGGATCAGCGCACCGCGTGATGGCCCAGCGGGCCGTGTCCCGCACCGAAGCCGGGCGCGGCAAGCAGGGCGGCGCGGACGAATTCGCGCGCGTCCTCGACAGCCTCGTCGAGGGGCGCGCCGAAACCCAGGAAGGTCGCGATCGCGCTCGACATCGTGCAGCCGGTGCCGTGGGTACTGGTGGTGGCGATGCGCGGCGCGGTCCAGGTGCGGGCCTC
>DASTJE010000103.1:0-9421 GCA_035716845.1 Burkholderiaceae bacterium | reverse complement strand
GGAAGGCAATATCGGCCTGATGAAGGCGGTGGACAAGTTCGAGTACCGCCGCGGCTACAAGTTCTCGACCTACGCCACGTGGTGGATCCGCCAGGCGATCACGCGCTCGATCGCCGACCAGGCGCGCACGATCCGCATCCCGGTGCACATGATCGAGACCATCAACAAGATGAACCGCATCTCGCGCCAGCACCTTCAGGAGTTCGGCTACGAACCCGACGCGCCGACGCTGGCCGAGAAGATGGAGATGCCCGAGGACAAGATCCGCAAGATCATGAAGATCGCCAAGGAGCCGATCTCCATGGAAACGCCGATCGGCGACGACGACGATTCCCACCTCGGCGACTTCATCGAGGACACCAACTCGGTGGCTCCGGTGGACGCGGCGATGCAGGCCGGCCTGCGCGACGTGGTCAAGGACATCCTCGACAGCCTGACGCCGCGCGAAGCCAAGGTGCTGCGCATGCGCTTCGGCATCGAAATGTCGACGGACCACACGCTCGAGGAGGTCGGCAAGCAGTTCGACGTCACGCGCGAGCGCATCCGCCAGATCGAGGCCAAGGCGATCCGCAAGCTCAAGCACCCGAGCCGCTCCGATAAGCTTCGCACCTACCTGGACAACCTCTGAGGCCCTGACGCCGCCCGCCCATGACGCGCATCGTCGAACGCACCGTGCTGTTCGCCGACCTGCGCGGCAGCACGTCGCTGTACGAGCGCCTGGGCAATGCCGAGGCGACATCGGTGGTCACCCACACGGTGGGCTCGCTGGGCGAGAACGTCAGTGACTGCGGAGGCCAGGTCGTCAAGACGCTGGGCGACGGCCTGATGGCGACCTTCGACACGCCCGCCGCCGGCGTCCGGGCGGCGATGCAGATGCACGAGGCCCTCGAACTGCTCGTGCGGCGCGGCAGCGCGCGCGGTGCATCGGCGGGCCTGCGCGCGCTCAAGCTGCAGGTGGCGCTGGCGCGCGGCGAGGTGGTCGAGATGGGCGGCGATTGCTTCGGCGACGCCGTCAACGTCGCAGCGCGCTTGCTCGACCATGCCGGCGACAACGAGACGCTCATCACCGACGACGTGTTCACCGGCCTGCCGACGGACGTGCAGGCGCGCTTTCGCAGCCTCGACTGGATGCACCTGCGTGGCCGCGCAGAGCCCGTGCACGTGCATCTCCTGGGGGGCAAGCGAGCCGTCGGTGACGTGGCCATCACGGCCTTCGGCACCCAGATGCTCGCGGCGCAGGAGCCCGAGGGCATTCGCCTGTCGTGGCAGCGCACGGTGCGGCTCTTCGCCAGCGACCGCCTTCCGATGGTGCTCGGTCGCAGCCCGCAGAGCGCCTTCTGCGTCGACGACTCGCGGGTCTCGCGGCAGCACGCGCGGCTCGATTGGCATGCCGGGGTGTTTTCGCTCACCGACCTGAGCATCAATGGCACCTACGTGCGCTTCGCGCACGAGGGCGAGGTCCTCAGCCTCAAGCGCGGATCTTGCACCCTGCACGGCACGGGCGTCATCGGTCTGGGCGGCATGCCCGACGATTCGCGCGGCGCCACCGTCAAGTTCGAGGTCGTGCACTTCGGCGACACACAGCCCATCACCGAGGAGCTCTGAGGCTGCCGGCGCGTCGGCATGGCCGACAATCCCGGCCATGCCGTTTCAAGCCGAACCCGCCCTGCCCCACGGCAGCGCACCTTGCACCGCAGTGTTGCTGGTCAACCTCGGCACGCCCGACGAGCCGACGGCGCCGGCCGTGCGGCGCTACCTGCGGGAGTTCCTGTCCGACCCGCGCGTCGTCGAGATCCCGCGACTGCTGTGGTGGCCGATCCTCCACGGCGTGATCCTCAACGTGCGGCCGGCCAAGTCGGCCGCCAAGTACGCCAGCATCTGGACGGAGCAAGGCTCGCCGCTGGCCTGGTGGACGGCACGCCAGACCACCCTCCTGCAGGGCTACCTTGGCGAGCGCGGCCTGCCGCCCCCGCAACTCCTGGTGCGGCACGCGATGCGCTACGGCAACCCCTCGGTGGCCAGCGTGCTCGACGAGCTCAAGGCCCGCAACGCCACGCGCATCCTGGTGCTGCCGATGTACCCGCAGTACGCGGCCGCCACCACCGCCAGCGTGAACGATGCGGTGATGGCCTGGCAGGTGCGGCAGCGCCGGCAGCCCGAACTGCGATTCGTCAATCGCTACCACGACGACCCGGGCTACATCACGGCCCTGGCACGTCAGGTCGAGGCGCACTGGATGACGCACGGCCGTGGCGAACGCCTGGTCATGAGCTTCCACGGCGTGCCCGAGCGCTCGCTGCTGCTGGGCGACCCTTACCACTGCGAGTGCCACAAGACCGCCCGCCTGCTCGCGGAGCGGCTGGGGCTCGCGCCGGGCAGCTGGGTGGTCACCTTCCAGAGCCGGTTCGGCCGCGCCAAATGGCTCGAGCCCTATACGGAGCCGACCCTCGTGGAACTCGCCCGCGCCGGCGTCAGGCGCGTCGACGTGATGTGCCCCGGCTTCACGGCCGATTGCCTGGAGACGCTCGAGGAAGTGTCCCAGGAGGCGCGCCGAGCCTTCCTGGCCGCCGGCGGGCAGGAGTTCGGGTACATCGCCTGCCTGAACGACCGCCACGAGTGGATCGCGGCCCTGGCCGCCATCGTGCAGCGCCACCTGCAGGGCTGGGACGTGGCGCAGCAGCCGGAGGCCGACGCCCTCGAGCGCCAGCGCGCCCGCGCGCTCGCCATGGGCGCGCGCGACTGAGGCGCCTCAGTCGCGCCGGCGGCGGTGCCAGCGCACCAGGCGCGGCAGCAGCAGCACGGCGGCCACCACCGCCAGCAGCAGCACCGACAGCGGGCGTTGCACGAACACGTCCCAACGCCCTTCGCCGATCGCCAGCGCGTTGCGCATGTGGGCCTCGGCCAGCGGCCCGAGGATCATGCCCACCACCACGGGCGCGGTCGGGAAATCGAAGCGCCGCATCACGACACCGAGCAGGCCGATCGCGTACAGCAGCACCAGGTCGAAGGCCGACTGCCTCATGCCGTACACGCCCACGGTGGCGAAGATCAGGATACCGGCGTACAACGCCGGCTTGGGCACGCGCAGCAGCCGTACCCACAGCCCCACCAGCGGCAAGTTCAGCACCAGCAGCATCGCGTTGCCGATGTACAGCGACGCGATCAGCGCCCACACCAGCGCGGCGCTCTTGTCGAACAGCTGCGGCCCGGGCTGGATGCCGTAGTTCTGGAACGCGCCGAGCAGCACTGCCGTCGTGTTGGACGTCGGAATGCCCAGCGTCAGCAGCGGGATCAGGGTGGCGGTGATCGCCGCGTTGTTGGCCGCTTCCGGCCCGGCCACGCCCTCCACCGCCCCCGTGGTGCCGAACTGCTCCGGATGACGCGACAGCTTCTTCTCGGTCGCGTAGCTGAGGAAGGTCGGGATCTCGCTGCCGCCGGCCGGGATGCAACCGAAGGGGATGCCGATGCCGGTGGCACGCAGCCACGCGGGCCAGGAGCGGCGCCAGTCGTCGCGCGTCATGTGCACGCGGCTCATCCGGTTCTGCGACTCCACCACACGGCCTTCGAAGAGCACGGCGTGCAGCGCCTCGGCCACGGCGAACAGGCCGACGGCGATCAGCACCACTTCCAGGCCATCCATCAGCTCGGGCACGCCGCCGGTGTAGCGCGCCTGGCCGGAGATCTGGTCCAAGCCGACGAGGCCCATCGCCAGGCCGATGAACAGCGACGTCAGGCCGCGCAAGGTGCTCTTGCCGAGCACCGCGCTGACGGTGCAGAACGCCAGCACCATCAGCAGGAAGTACTCCGGGGATCCGAGCTTGACGGCGAACTCCGCGACCACCGGGGCGAACAGCGTCACCACCACCGTGGCGATCGTGCCGGCGACGAATGAGCCGATGGCCGCCGTGGCCAGCGCGGCGCCGGCGCGCCCGTGCTTGGCCATGAGGTTGCCTTCCATGGCCGTCACCATCGATCCCGACTCACCCGGCGTGTTCAGCAGGATCGAGGTCGTCGAGCCGCCGTACATCGCACCGTAGTAGATGCCGGCGAAGAAGATCATCGACGCCGTGGGCTCGACCTTCATCGTGATGGGCAGCAGCATCGCCACCGCGGTGGCCGGCCCGATTCCCGGCAGTACCCCCACCGCGGTGCCGATCGTGCAGCCCAGCAGCGACCACAGCAGGTTGAGCGGCGTGGCGGCCGTCGCGAAGCCGGCCATCAGTTGCGACCACAGGTCCATCAGATCCACCCCGTGGAGGTCAGGCCCGGCAGGTTGATCGCCAGCAGTTGCGTGAACATCCAGTACACCGGGGCCGCGATGGCCGCACCGAGCGCCAGGTCGAGCGTCAGGCCGCGCGGATCGAAGGCGGGCCGGCCCTCAGAGGCCTTGAAACCTCGCGCGGCCAGCGCGAAGCACAGGGCGCAGCTGAGGATGAAGCCGATCGTGGTGATCAGCGCCGCGTTGGCCAGCAGACCCGCGGACACCCACGCAAACCCCGGCCAGTGCGGGCGCTCGTCGCCAGGGGGCGCCTCGAAGTCGCGGAAGCCGCCGCGAGCCGCCTCGATCATGAGGACGACGCCGCACAGGGTGAGCGCGACCGCCACCACCCAGGGCAGGAAATTGGGCCCCACGCCGGTGTAGCCGGCCTCCGATGAGATCTGGGTGGCGCCCGCCATCAGGCCCAGGCCGACGACTGTCGTGCCGGCGCCGACCTGGGACTGATGTCGCATCAGATCATCCCGGACTTGACCATCACCGCGCGCAGGCTCGCGAACTCGTTGTCGACGAAGTTGTCGAACTCCGGCCCGGTCATCAGCGCCGGCGTCCAGCCGTTCTTCTCGAGCGACTCGGCCCAGCTCTTGGACTTGGTGGCCTTGACGATCATCTCGGTCAGTGCCTTGCGCTGCTCGGCGGTGATGCCCGAGGCGCCATACACGCCGCGCCAGTTGCCGATCACCACGTTCAGGCCCTGTTCCTTGAGGGTGGGCACGTCGATGCCCTTGAGGCGCTTGTCGGAGGTGACTCCGATCGGGCGCATCTTGCCGGCTGCGATGTACTCGGCGAACTCGCTGTAGCCGCTCCCGCCGACGGTGACGTTGCCGCCAAGAATGGCGGCCGTGGCCTCGCCGCCGCCCCGGAAGGCGACGTAGTTGATCTTGGACGGGTCGACGCCGACCTCGCGCGCAATCATCGCCGCGGCGATGTGCTCGGTGGAGCCACGCGAGCCGCCGCCCCACTTGACGCTGCCCGGGTCCTTCTTGAGCTGCTCGACCACGTCCTTCATGCTCTTGAAGGGCGAGTTGGCGGGCAGCACGAACACGTTGTATTCGCTGGTCAGGCGCGCGATCGGCGTGACCTGGGACAGCGACACCGCGGGCTTGCTGGTGATCATGCCGCCCACCATCACCGCGCCCATCACCATCATCGCGTTCGGATCGCCCTTGGCCGAATTGATGAACTGCGCCAGGCCCAGCACGCCGGCGGCGCCGCCCTTGTTGTCGTAGGTCACGGAGCTGGCCACACCGGCATCCTGCAGCGCCTTGCCCAGCGCCCGTCCGGTGCTGTCCCAGCCGCCTCCGGGGTTGGCCGGGATCATCATCTTGAGGTTCGCTGCCGCGCGCGCCGAGAGCGGCCACGCGCCGGCCGCCGCGAACGCGGCAAGGGTCTTGAGGAAAGTGTCGCGACGCATGGATCTGCCTCCTTGGCTCATGGAACGGGACCGCGGGGCGCGCTGTCCGCCTCGCGGACCGCGGCGTACCCCACCAGCGTCCATCGTGCGCGCTGCGCCTGTCAATCGGCTGTCGAGCCCCCCCGGGGAAACCCGCCATGACGCCTGCCGATAATCCCGATCCGCCATGAAGCTGCTGCTCGTCGAGGACCACCCCGCCATGCAGGCCACGCTGCAGCGCAGCTTCGAGCGCCGCGGCATGCAGGTGGTCGTGTGCGCCGACGGCTCGCGCGCCCTGGACCGCTGGCGCGCGAGTGCGCCCGATGTGGTGGTGCTCGACCTCAGCCTGCCCGGCCGCGACGGGCTGCAGGTGCTGACCGACGCGCGCCGCGAAGGCCTCGACACGCCGGTCCTCATCCTCACGGCGCGCGGCACCGTGGGTGACCGGGTGCTCGGGCTCAACAGCGGCGGCGACGACTATCTCGCCAAGCCCTTCGACCTCGACGAGCTCGAGGCGCGAGTGCGGGCCTTGGCGCGGCGCGCCCGGCCGGCCGACGTGGCGCCAACCCCGGAGTTCTGCGGACTGCGCCACGACCCGCTCAGCAACGCCGTGCTGTGGCAAGGCAAGCCGCTCGAACTCACCGGGCGCGAGGCGGCATTGCTGCGCGCCCTGCTCGCCCGCCCCGGACAGGCGATGGCCAAGGACCGGCTGACCGAGCTGGTGTTCGATCGCGACGTCGAGGTGCAGGTCGATGCGATCGAGGTCGTGGCCTACCGCCTGCGCAGGAAGCTGGCCCCGACCGGGGCGCGCCTGGTCACATTGCGCGGCTTGGGCTACCTGCTCGACAAGGCGGCCACCGAGACGCCGCCCGCCGCATGAGCAGCCGTCCCGCCTCGCTGCGCAGTACCCTGCTGCTGGGCATCCTGGTCCCGGTGGTGGCCGTGCTCGCCGTGGGCACCGTGGTGCTCTACCGGGCATCCCTGGCGGCCGCCAATGCCGCCTATGACCGCACCCTGCTCGCGTCGGCCAAGTCCATCGGCGAGGAACTGCGCGTCGAGCGCGACGGGGCCGGCGTGCGCCTGATCCCCAACGTGCCCTACAGCGCCCTGGAGGCCTTCGAGGCCGACAACCGCAGCCGCATGTACTACCGCATCGCGGGGTTCGCCGGCGAAACCGTGTCCGGCTTCGCCGACCTGCCGCCTCCGCGGCCCGCCCGAGAAGGGACCAGCCCGTACCCGGCCCTGGTGCATTTCTACGACGACGTCTTCCGCGGCGACCCGGTGCGCATGGCCGTGCTGCTGCAGCCGGTCGCCGGCCGCGACGGGCGTGGCATGGCGACGATCCAGGTGGCCGAAACGCTCGAATTGCGGCGCACGCTCGCGCACGACCTGCTGGTGCGCACACTGGCGCAGCAGGCGCTGCTGCTCGTGCTCATCGCCGCCGTGGTCGTGTGGGTGGTGCAGCGTGCCACGCGTCCGGTGCGGGAACTGAGCACGCTGATGCGTGCGCGTGGCACGGAGGACCTGTCGCCGCTGCCCGTCGATCAGGCGCCGCGGGAGTTGAGGCCCGTGCTCGACGCCACCAATGCCGTCATGGACCGGCTGGCGCGGCTGCTCGAGCACCAGAAGCGCTTCGTGCGCGATGCCTCGCACCAGTTGCGCACGCCGCTGGCCGTGCTCAAGACACAGGTGCAGTCGGCGCAGCGCGGCGACGTGGGCCCCGCACAGGCCTACGAGGAGATCGCCGCCACCGTGGAGCGCGCCAATGAACTGGCCAACCAGATGCTGGCCCTCGCCAAGGTCGAGCAGCTGCGGCATGCCGGCGACCCCCCCGTGAACGATTGGTCCGCCGTGGTGCGCGAGGTGGCCCTGGATGTCGCGCCGCTCGCCGCCCAGCGGCGGCTCGACCTGGACGTGATCCTGCAGCCGGCCCAGGTGCGCGGGCATGCCTGGGCGCTGCGGGAGATGCTGCGCAACCTGCTGCACAACGCGATTCGCCATTCGCCCGAGGGCGGACGGCTCATGTTGCGCCTGGACACCGACGCCCGCACCGCGGCGCTGACCGTCTCGGACAGCGGCCCGGGACTGGGCGAGGACCTGCGCCGCAGCCTGTTCCAGCCGTTCGCCACCGGCGACCCGAGCGTGGGTGCCGGACTGGGCCTGGCGATCTGCCGCGAGATCGTCGATTCGCTGGCGGGGCAGATCGAACTCGCCAATCGCGAGGCGGGGGGGCGCGTCGCGGGACTGGACGTCGTCGTGCGCCTGCCGCGGGTCTCATGAGCGCGCCGGGCCATTACCCGGCGCTCGCGCCGGTGCACGCGGCGCGTGGGGTCGTCCTGTGAGCGAGCCCGCGCGCATCCGCCTCGACAAGTGGCTGTGGGCGGCGCGGCTGTACAAGACGCGTGCCCTGGCGGCCGAAGCGGTCGATCGCGGCTGGGTCAGCGTCAACGACGCACCCGCCAAGCCCGGCCGCGAGTTGCGGCTGGGTGACCGCATCGGCATCAAGACGGCCGGCCTGCCCTGGCGCAGGCTCGACGTGACCGGCCTGTCGGCGCTCAGGGGGCCGGCTGTCGTCGCGCAGACGCTGTATGCCGAGACCGACGAGAGCAAGGCGGCACGCGCCACCGCGCTCGAACAGCGGCGCCTCGCACCGGAGCCTGCGTCGAGCCTGCCGCACGGCCGGCCCACGAAGGCCGACCGGCGCGACATCGAGCGCGCCCAGGAGCGGTGGCGCCGCTGGAGCGCGTCGGTCGACGACGAGCCGGGCAGCCGCTGAGCGTGGCCGGAGATTCCCGCGAAAAACCCTCTTGAAAGCGCGGGGAGTGCCCCCACGTGCCCGCGAGCCCGTTCATTTCCCCCTGACATGACGACCGAGACCCCGGAGAACCCGCGGCCCGCAGCGGCCCCGCCCGGCCCCGACGCCGCGCCCACCCAACCCGTGCAACCCGAAAGCCCCGACGAGGCACGCGTGAGCGAACTGCAGGCCCAGGTCGGCGCGCTCAACGACGCCTTTCTGCGCGCCAAGGCCGAGACCGAGAACATCCGCCGTCGTGCCGACGAGGAGATGTCGAAGGCCCGCAAGTACGCCGTCGAGGCCTTCGCGGAGAGCCTGCTGCCGGTGGTGGACAGCCTGCAGGCGGCGATCGCCCAGCCGGAGGCGAGCACGGCCACCGTGCTGGAGGGCGTGCACGCCACGCTGCGCCAGCTCACCGCCGCGCTGGAGCGCAACAAGGTGATCGAGATCGCGCCTCCGCCAGGCACCAGGTTCGACCCGCACCAGCACCAGGCCATCAGCATGGTGCCGGCCGAGCAGGAAGCCAACACCGTCGTGGCCGTGCTGCAGAAGGGTTACCTCATCGCCGACCGCATCCTGCGCCCGGCGCTCGTCACGGTGGCGGCCCCGAAGGCCTGAATGCCCGTCCCGCGCTCTTGAAAGCGCGGAACTTATCCACAACTCGAAGACAACCGCATCCCACTATTCAGGAGCCAGCAGATGGGCAAGATCATCGGTATCGACCTGGGCACCACCAACTCGTGCGTGGCCATCATGGAAGGCAACAGCACGAAGGTGATCGAGAACAGCGAGGGCGCCCGCACCACGCCGTCGATCATCGCCTACCAGGAGGACGGCGAGGTGCTGGTCGGCGCCTCGGCGAAGCGCCAGGCCGTCACCAACCCGAAGAACACCTTGTACGCGGTCAAGCGCCTGATCGGCCGCAAGTTCACCGAGAAGGAAGTGCAGAAGGACATCG
>DASTJE010000102.1:0-4716 GCA_035716845.1 Burkholderiaceae bacterium | reverse complement strand
TCCACCAGCGGTGCGGGCAGGTCCACGCCCAGCTGAAGCGCCAGCGTGTGCCACAGGCGCCGCGCATCCTCGGGGCCGGGTGGCAGGTAGTCGATGACGGCGATGCAGCGCGACAGGATGGCGTCGTCGATGTCGCCGACACGGTTGGTGGTCATGAACAGCAGGCCGCTGAAGTACTCGAGGGTGCGCAGGAACTCGGCGACGATGGCGTTGTGCTCGAGGTCGTTGTCGCGGCGCGCCAGGCCTGGGCAAGACGCTCACCGCCGAGGTCTACGCGGAGGTGGTGGGCAAGCCGCTGTACCGCGTGCATTCGGGCCAGCTCGGCGTGACGGCCAGCTCGGTGGAGGCCAGCCTGACGGCCATCCTGCAGCGCGCCGCGCGCTGGGACTGCGTGCTGCTGCTCGACGAGGCCGACGTCTACATCCGCCGCCGCGGCGACGACCTGCAGCACAACGCCATCGTCGCCGAGTTCCTGCGCACGCTCGAATACTTCAGCGGCCTGCTGTTCATGACCACCAACCGCGTCGACGACATCGACGACGCGATCCTGTCGCGCTGCATCGCGATCGTCGACTACGAGCCGCCCGGTGCCGACGATGCGCGCCGCCTGTGGACGACGCTGGCCGAGCAGCTCGGCGTGGCGCTGCCCGAGGCCCTGGTCGAGCGCCTGGTGGCCGACTACGCCGGCGCCAGCGGCCGCGACATCAAGGAGCTGCTCAAGCTGACCGGCAAGTACTGCCGACGCAAGGACCTGCCGCTGACGGCCGAGGCCTTCGCCCTGTGCGCGCAGTTCCGCGGCCTGGCGCTCGCCGCGGCGCCGGGGACGGGCTCGTGAGCGCGCAGGGTGGCCCGGCGAACGGGCCCGCGATCGACCCCGGCCTGCTCGACGGCGCGCTGGCCGGGCGCCTGGACTTCCGCCCCGGCGCCGCGCCCACCGCGGCCCCGCTGCCCCCGGGGCGGCACGGCCTCGCGTTCCCCGAGGGCCGCGAGGCGGTGCTGGTGGTGCCCGAGGGCCTGCCCGGCGACGCGCCGCTGCCGCTGCTGGTGATGTTCCACGGCGCGGGCGGCGAGGCCAACCGCGTGCTGCCGCACC
This sequence comes from Burkholderiaceae bacterium, assembly GCA_035716845.1. Lineage (GTDB taxonomy): Bacteria > Pseudomonadota > Gammaproteobacteria > Burkholderiales > Burkholderiaceae_C > CADEEN01. The sequence continues at coordinate 3,623 of DASTJE010000102.1, read as the reverse complement.
TGGTGCCGCACGCGCGCGCGCGCCGCTTCCTGCTGCTGGCGCCGCAGTCGATGTACCCGACCTGGGACGTGGTGATCGGCGGCCACGGCCCCGACCTGCAGCGCCTGCAGGGCGCGCTCGCGGTGGTGTCGGAGCACTTCCGCATCGACCCGGCGCGCCTGGCCTTCGCGGGCTTTTCCGACGGCGGCAGCTACGCGCTGTCGCTGGGCCTGACCAATGGCGACGTGGCCAGCCATGTGATCGGCCTGTCGGCGGGCTTCATGAACGCCTTCACGCAGAACGGCAGGCCCCGGTTCTTCCTCGCCCACGGCCGCGCCGACCGCCAGCTGCCGATCGAGACCAGCGCCCACCCGCACGCCAAGCGCCTGCTCGACGGCGGCTACGACCTGACGCTGCAGCCCTTCGACGGCGACCACGTGATCGTGCCCTGGGTGGTGGCGCGCGCGGTGGAGTTCTTTCTCGGGCCGCCCGGCGCGACGCACGGGGCCTGATGCGCTCACGCGCGGTGGCTCAGGGCGATTGGTAGTTCGCCAGCGCCGTGACGTCGAGGATGTGGATGTCGCGCTTGTCGATGCGCACCAGCCCCGCGGTCTCGAGCTCGTGCAGCATGCGCGAGAAGTACTCCGGCGTGAGCGACAAGCGCGAGGCGATCGTCGCCTTGCTCACCGGCAGCGAGACCGTCAACGGCCGCTCGCCATTGTTCTCGTCGATCGCGATGTCGCGCAGCAGGTATCCGATCACCCGCTGCACGCCACTGTGCAACGAGTACGCCTCCACGTCGTGCACCAGACCATGCAGTCGGCGCGAGATGCCGGCCAGCATGCGCAGCGCGAAGCGGGCGTCACGCGCAATCTCGCTCTCGACCGCCTCCTTGGTGACCGAGAGCACGAGACAGTCGCTCAACGCCTGCGCATTGATGATGTAGGGGCGGCCCGTGAACATCAACGCCTCGGCAAAGCTGTGGCCGGGGCTGACGATCTCGATCACCTTCTCGGCGCCCGCCGACGACAGCACGTACAGCTTGACCTGGCCCGTGACGCAGATGTGGAACTCGGCACAGGGTTCGCCGACCAGGAACAGCTGCTCCGCGCGCGCGAACCGCCTCAGCATGCAGCCCTGCGCCAGGCGCTCGAGTTCGCTCACGCTCAGGTCCGTGAACAGCGGCTGAACCGAGAGGAAGCGCGCAATGTTGAAGACGCTCAGATCCATCGTGTGCCCGGCCACCTCGAAGAGGGCGGCATTGTGCGGCGCGTTCGCCCCGCCTCCTTGACATGCCGCAACCGTGTCTACGGCGCGCGCCGCGCCAGCAGCCCCAGACAGGCGAGGGTCAGCGCCGCCAGCACCCCGTGCAAGAGGACGATCCCTGATGAGGCAGGGCCCATGCCCGCCGCGCCCAGCCCCGCCACCAGCAGTCCGGCCGCCGCAGCGGCCAGCCAGCGGCCTGCCGCGCTGCGTCGCTCCCAGTGCGCATATGCCGCCAGGCCGATCAGGCCCAGCGCCAGCAGGACGCCCGTGCCGCGGTGCAGCACGGCCAGCTCCGTGCACCCGGTCGCGATGCCGCAGTCGCGCGTGCCCGAGGCGCTGGCCAGCGCTCCGGTGGCCATCTGCATCAATGCCAACGCGCACGCCGCCCATGCGACGCGGCCCAGGCCCGCGACGCCGGGCACCGCGAGCCCCACGCACAGGGCCAGCATCACGAAGCCGCCCAGCTGGTTGACCGTGACGACCAGCGGCGCGCGCGATGCGCCTGCCGCCACGCCGACGACCGCCAGCGCGAGCCCGACGGCCACCAGGGCGGCGCTGGCGAACACATCGGAACGCCGTCGCGCCCGCCACGCGATCGCCAGCAGCAGCCATGCCCCCACGAGCACCAGGGTGGCCGCCGCGCGGTGGGCAGCGCGCAAGGCAGGCAGCGCTCCGGCCCACGACGCGGCGTCGGCGAGGTGACGCAACCCCGCGCTCGCCACGACGACGACCACCATCGACACCGCGCACGCTGCCGCCAGCCGGCGCCGCCACGGCGCGCCCTCGTCGACGCGGTTCATGTCCGGCGCACGCTCCCGTTTCCCATGGTCCGTCATCGTAGGGCCGCGCGCACCGGAGATTCCCGGCACGCGGCAGATTCTTGTAATGGTTCAAGGCCGCGTTGCGTGCGCGCTTCACAGAATGCGCCCGCCTCGACCCATGTGCGTCGACCACAGGAGCATTCATGAGCCAATCCCCAAGAGACGACGATGCCACGGCCCCCGTGCCATGGATGCAGCAGCTGCTCGACAACCCCTTCCTGCTGCTGTTCCTCGGCGTGTTCGTGCCGATGGTGCTGTACACGGCGTGGGGCGTGTTCGACATCCTCACGCTGCCCGCGGCCAAGTAGGAGGGACCGACGATGAGCGCCATCCTTCCTCCGTCAGAGCGGCTTTGGTACCGCCACCCGATCGACCGCGTCGAGGGCACCTGGATCGCCATCGCGCTGGCCTGGTGCCTGATCATGTTCTTCATGATGGTCGGCTGGCACATCTGGGGCAAGCAGAACCTGTCCACCGAGACCTACCGCACGACGCCCGAGAAGTTCAGCGCCAAGGCGCAGGCGATGGTCGACAAGTACACCGTGCGCACGGAGACGGCCGAGAAGATCCCGGTCGTCGCCCCGCCCGCGGGCAGTGACGTGTACCTGATCGCGCGGCTGTGGGCGTTCTGGCCCATCCTCGAGCTCGAGAAGGGCAAGACCTACCGCCTGCACCTGACGTCCGTCGACTACAACCACGGGTTCTCGCTGCAGCCCGCCAACATCAACATCCAGGTGGTGCCGGGCTTCGAGCACGTGGTCACCGTCACCCCGAACCAGGCCGGCACCTACTCGGTGGTGTGCAACGAATACTGCGGCATCAACCATCACACGATGGTCAGCCGCCTGTACGTCAAGTAGGAGGCACGCCGAAATGACCTCGACCACCTACCGCACCTGCCCGCGCTCCGGCCTCCAGTTCGAGGCCCAGGCGGAGAAGCTGATGATCGCCAACGCCTTCGTGGCCGTCGTGTGGCTGCTCGTCGGCGGCCTGCTCGCGATCGGCGTCGTCCTCACCCGCTGGCCGGCGGTCCACTGGCTGCCGGCGGACACCTTCTACCAGGTGCTGACGGCGCACGGCATCGACATGCTGATCTTCTGGATCATCTTCTTCGAGATCGCGGTGCTGTACTTCGCCAGCTCGACGCTGCTGCGCTGTCGCCTCGCGACGCCGAAGATCGCCTGGCTCGGCTTCGCGCTGATGGTCATCGGCTCGGTGCTGAACAACGTCGCCGTGTTCCGCGGCGCCTCCAGCGTGATGATGACCAGCTACGTGCCGATGATGGCCGAGCCGAACTTCTACCTCGGCCTGATCCTCTTCGCCGTCGGCGCGCTGATCGGCTGCTTCGTCTTCTTCGGCACGCTGGTGGTGGCCAAGAGGGAGAAGACCTACAGCGGCAGCGTGCCGCTGGTGACCTTCGGCGCGATCACCGCGGCGATCATCGCCGTCTTCACGATCGCCTCCGGGGCGATCATCCTGATCCCGACCTGGCTGATGTCGCTGGGCGTGGTCAAGGAGGTCAACGCGCTCGTCTACCGCACGATCTGGTGGGCCTTC
>DASTJE010000101.1:0-3567 GCA_035716845.1 Burkholderiaceae bacterium | reverse complement strand
ACGTTCATGCGCGACGGCACGCCGAGCGGGTTCAGGATCACGTCGACCGGCGTGCCGTCGGCCATGTACGGCATGTCCTCGGCCGGCACGATCACCGAGATCACGCCCTTGTTGCCGTGGCGGCCGGCCATCTTGTCGCCGGGCTGCACGCGGCGCTTCTGCGCCACGAACACCTTGACCATCTTCAGCACGCCAGGCGGCAACTCCTCGCAGGTGGTCAGCGTCTTGCGCTTCTCGTCCTGCAGCTCGTCGAACTCCTTGCGCTTGCGGGCGAGCTGCTCGAGGATGCGCTCGACCTGCGCCGCCGTATCGGCGTCCTTCAGGCCAATGTCGGCCCACTTCTCGCGCGGCAGGCCAGCCAGATACTCGGCCGTGATGGCGGTGCCGGCCTTCAGCTTGTTCGGGCCGACCTGCGCCTCCTTGCCGACGAGCAGGCGTTCGAGACGCGCGTAGGCGTCGTCCGCCGTGATGCGGTACTGGTCGTCGAAGTCCTTCTTGACGCGCGCCAGCGCCTCGGCCTCGATGGCCCGGGTGCGCTCGTCCTTGGTGACGCCCTCGCGGGTGAACACGTGCACGTCGATGACTGTGCCGACCACGCCGGCCGACACGCGCAGCGAGGTGTCCTTAACGTCGGACGCCTTCTCGCCGAAGATCGCCCGCAGCAGCTTTTCTTCCGGCGTCATCTGCGTCTCGCCCTTGGGCGTGACCTTGCCGACCAGAATGTCGCCCGGGCGCACCTGGGCGCCGATGGCGATGATGCCGGACTCGTCGAGATTGGCCAGCGCCGCCTCACCCACGTTCGGGATGTCGGCTGTGATCTCCTCCGGACCGAGCTTGGTGTCTCGCGACACGCAGGTCAGTTCCTGGATGTGGATGGTGGTGAAGCGGTCTTCCTGCACCACCCGCTCGGAGATGATGATCGAGTCCTCGAAGTTGTAGCCGCTCCACGGCATGAAGGCGACCAGCGCGTTCTGGCCCAGCGCCAGCTCGCCGATGTCCGTCGAGGAGCCGTCCGCCAGCACGTCGCCGCGCTCGATACGGTCACCCGCTTTCACACGTGGGCGCTGGTTGATGCAGGTGTTCTGGTTCGAGCGCGTGTACTTGGTCAGGTTGTAGATGTCCACGCCCGAGGTGCCGGCACCCGCTTCGTCGTCATTGGCGCGCACCACCACGCGACCGGCATCGACGGACTCCACCACGCCACCGCGCAGCGCCACCACGGCGGTACCGGAGTCGCTCGCCACGGTGCGCTCCATGCCGGTGCCGACCAAGGGCTTGTCGGCGCGCAGCGTCGGCACCGCCTGCCGCTGCATGTTCGAACCCATCAGGGCACGGTTGGCGTCGTCGTGTTCCAGGAATGGGATCAGCGAAGCGGCCACCGACACGATCTGCCTTGGCGACACGTCCATGTACTGCACCCGCTCCGGGGTGGTCATGGTGAACTCGTTCTCGTGACGGCAGGAAATCAGATCATCGACCATGCGTCCGTTTGCATCGACGCGCGTGCTCGCCTGCGCGATCACGTACTCGGGCTCGTCGAGCGCCGACATGTAGACCACCTCGTTGGTGACCAGGCCGTCGCGCACCACCCGGTAGGGTGTTTCCAGAAAACCGTAGTCGTTGGCGCGCGCGAACACGGCCAGCGAATTGATCAGACCAATGTTCGGGCCTTCCGGCGTCTCGATGGGGCACACGCGCCCGTAGTGCGTGGCGTGCACGTCGCGCACCTCGAAGCCGGCGCGCTCACGTGTGAGGCCACCTGGACCCAGCGCGGAAATGCGCCGCTTGTGGGTGACCTCGGACAGCGGGTTCACCTGGTCCATGAACTGCGACAGCTGCGAGGAACCGAAGAATTCCTTGATGACCGCCGACACCGGCTTGGCGTTGATCAGGTCCTGAGGCATGAGGCCTTCGGACTCGGCGAACGACAGCCGCTCGCGCACCGCCCGGTCGACACGCACCAGACCGATACGGAACTGGTTCTCGATCATCTCGCCGACACAGCGCACGCGCCGATTGCCGAGGTGATCGCCATCGTCGACGGTGCCCAGACCGTTCTTGATGTCCACCAGGCGCTTGAGCACGGCCACGATGTCGTCCGGCGACAGCACGCCGGCACCGGTGGTCTCGGCGCGCCCGACGCCGCGGTTGAACTTCATGCGGCCGACCGCCGACAGATCGTACAGCTCGCTGCTGAAGAAGAGGTTGTTGAACAGCGTCTCGGCAGCGTCGCGCGTCGGCGGCTCGCCGGGGCGCATGATGTGGTAGATCTCGACCAGCGCGTCCTGCCGGCCCGTGGTGTGATCCACCCGCAGCGTGTCGGAGATGTAGGCCCCGCGGTCGACGTCGTTCACGTACAGCACGGCGAGTTCGCGCACATCGGCCGCGCGCAGCTTCTCCAGCAGCGCGGCATCGATCACGGCATTGGCGTCCGCCAGAATCTCACCGCTGCCGGCATCCACCACGGCCCGGGCCAGCACCTTGCCGTGCACGTAGTCGTCCGGCACGGCCAGTTCGCGCGTACCGGACGCTTCGAGCTGCTTGGCCTGGCGCGCGGAAATGCGCTTGCCGGCCGACACGATGACCTTGCCCTTGGCGTCCACGATGTCGAACGTGACCTGCTGGTTGCGCATGCGCTCGGGAACCAGGTCGAGCGTGACCTGCTCGCCCGACAAACGCAGCGTGTCGGTCTCGAAGAACATGCCCAGGATGTCCTCGACGCTGTAATTGAGCGCGCGCAGCAGCACCGTGGCCGGAATCTTGCGCCGGCGGTCGATGCGCACATACACGAGATCCTTCGGGTCGAACTCGAAATCGAGCCACGAACCGCGATACGGGATGATGCGTGCCGAGAACAGCACCTTGCCCGACGAGTGCGTCTTGCCCTTGTCGTGCGTGTAGAACACACCCGGGGAGCGGTGCAGCTGGGAGACGATGACGCGCTCGGTGCCGTTGATGACGAATGTGCCGGTGTCGGTCATCAGGGGGATTTCCCCCATGTAGACCTCCTGCTCGCGCACGTCCTTGACCACGCGGTTCTTGCCGGCCTTGTCGTAGATGGCCAGGCGCACGCGGGCGCGCAGCGGCGCCGCGTAGGTCATGCCGCGCACCTGGCAGTCGAGCACGTCGAACGGGGAGCGACCCAGGCGGTATTCGACGAACTCGAGCGCCGCCGCGCCAGTGCTGGACTGGATCGGGAACACCGAGCGGAACGCCGCCTGCAGGCCGACATCCTCACGCCGCTCGGGGGGCACGTCCGTCTGCAGGAAGCGCCGGTACGAATCGAGCTGCATCTGCAGCAGGTTCGGCACCTCCAGCACTTCCGGCCGACGGCCGAAATTCTTGCGGATACGCTTTTTCTCAGCGAATGAGTAAGCCATGGATCGCAGCCCCCAGGAACCGTTCAGATGTCGCTCGACAGCGGGCGCGGCGGCGTCATGCACCGCCGGCCGCCAGCACGCAAAGCGGCCAAAAAATCAGACAAAAGAAGACCCCGACGCGATTCGGCCGGCTGTGAACACCGGCAAGGCGCGCCTGGGGTCTTCTTTGGCTTGCGGTTGACCCCGG
>DASTJE010000100.1:0-4546 GCA_035716845.1 Burkholderiaceae bacterium | reverse complement strand
GGCCATGCCCAGGCACCAGCGCGGCTTGGTCATGAGGTTGATGATGTTGGCCAGCGTCGGCTTCGGGGGCGCAGTCAGGCCATTCTTCAGGTCCTTGTGGCGCTGGCCGATCACCTGCAGGTCCAGTGTCAGGACCAGCGCGCTGCACCTGGCTGCCTTGCAACGGTCGATCATGCGCGCCATCGCGTCCCGGTCGCGCATCATGTACAGCTGGAACCAGAAGGGCGCCGAGGTGTTCTCGGCCACGTCCTCGATCGAGCAGATGCTCATCGTCGACAGCGTGAACGGGATGCCGAACTTCTCGGCCGCGCGCGCGGCGAGGATCTCGCCGTCGGCATGCTGCATGCCGGTCAGGCCCACCGGTGCGATGGCCACCGGCATCTGGGCGTCGATGCCGACCATCTTGACCGCCGTGCTGCGGTTCTCCATGTTGACGGCCACCCGCTGGCGCAGCTTGATCTTCTGGAAATCGCTCTCGTTGGCGCGGTAGGTGCTTTCGGTCCACGAGCCGCTGTCGGCGTAGTCGTAGAACATGCGCGGCACGCGCTTGCGGGCCAGCACGCGCAGGTCTTCGATATCGGTGATGACGGTCATTCGGGAGTCTCCTGGGGCGGCGCAGCCGCCGCTCTTCGCGTCCGCGGCGGCGTGCGCGGACACTGCCGATGCTAGCGGCAGTGCAGGACGATCCCGGGGGCCTCAGGCGATCCAGGCGCGCGCCACCAGGGCGGCGGCCGTCACGGCCCCGGCCACGGCGACGATCAGCCACGCCGGCGCGGCGGCCCGGGGGGCCTGCAGGTCGCGCTGGCGCTGGCGGTCTTTCGTGTTCATGCGTGCGAGTGTCAACGACCGGCGTGCCGAAGGGAAGCCATGCGAACCCCCATCAGGCGGATCCGGCGTGAGAAGTCCACGCGTTTGAGGCACAGGCCGGCGGCGTGGCGGATCGCCGCAGCCTCGGCGGTGGGCTCGTCCAGCGTGAGGTCGCGCGTCACGGTGCGGAAGTCGTCGAAACGCAGCTTGATGCCCACGGTCTTGCCGACGTAGCCCTTGCGCTGCAGGTCGAGCGCCAGTTCGGCCACCAGCTCGTCGAGGACGCTGCCCAGTTCGGTGCGGTCGGCCGTGGCCGACAGATCGCGGTCGAAGGTGGTCTCCCGGCTCATCGACACCGGCTCGCTGGAGGTGGCGAGCGGCCGGTCGTCGCGACCGTGCGCGGCATCGGCCAGCCAGTGCCCATAGCTGCGGCCGAAGTGGGCGTCCAGGAAGCCCCGTTCGCAGGCGGCCAGCTCGCCGATCGTGCGCACGCCCAGCGCCTCGAGCCGGGCGCCGGCCTTGGGTCCGATGCCGTTGATGCGGCGCACCGGCAGCGGCCAGATGCGGCGCGGCAGGTCGTCGTGCGTGAGCACCGTGAGGCCGTCGGGCTTGTCGAGCTCGCTGGCGATCTTGGACAGCAGCTTGTTGGGCGTCACGCCGATCGAGCAGGTGAGGCCGGTGGCGCGGCGCACGTTGTTGCGGATCTCCTGCGCCACCGCGCGCACGCCGCCGAAGGGATCGTGCCCGACGGCGTCCTGCGCGCCGGCCACCGCGCTGAGGTCGATGTAGATCTCGTCGATGCCGCGGTCCTCGATCACCGGCGCGATCTCGGCCACGGCCGCCTTGAAGCGTCGCGAGTACAGGCGGTAGCGCTCGAAGTCGGTGGGCAGCAGCACGGCCTCGGGCGCGCGCAGCGCGGCCTTCATCAGCCCCATGCCCGAGTGCACGCCGAGGTCGCGCGCCGGGTAGGTCGCCGTGGTGATCACGCCGCGCCCCTTGTAGGCGCCCAGCCGGGCAAAGCGGCGCGTGCCGTCGGGCAGGACTTCGGGCTGGTGGCGCCGGCCTCCGCCGATCACCACCGGCTGCCCCTGCAGCTCCGGGTAGCGCAGCAGCTCGACCGACGCGTAGAAGGCGTCCATGTCGAGGTGGGCGATCCAGCGGCGCGGCGCGGTCATGGCAGCGCGATTGTGCGCAGCCATCACGGATACGTCGTGTTGCGAAATTCATCGCGCGGCCGGAGCGATGGGGCTTGTATATGTGCAAGATGCACATTTAGAATCCGGCCATGGACCGGCGCGGATGCCGGCCGCCGAAGCGCCCGGCATTGCGGCGCGGGAGCCAGGACATGACACGCAAACCGGAACACGTCACATCGATGCACCGCCGCCAGGCCCTCGCCACGCTGGCCTCGCTGGCAGCCGTCACCAGTTCGCCGCTGCTGCTGTCGGCCTGCGGGGGCGGCGGTGGCGACGCGGCCGGCGGCGCAGCCGTGGGCCAGAGCTGGACCAGCGGCCCGATCAGCGGCCTGGGTTCGATCATCGTCAACGGCGTGCGCTTCGACGACCGCGGCGCGCGCGTCGAGGACGACGAGGACGGCATCGGCCACGACGCCCGGGAGCTCAAGCTCGGCGTGATGGTGCAGGTCCAGGCCTCGGGCATCGATGACGCGGCCGCCACCGGGGTCGCGACGCTGGTCCGCTTCGGCAGCGAGATGAAGGGCGCGGTGCAGGCCATCGACACGACGGCGCAGACGCTGACCGTGATCGACCAGACCGTCGAGGTGCGCCCCGAGACGGTGTTCGATGCCGGCATCGCGGGGGGGCTGGCGGGCCTCGCGGTGGGCGACGTGCTCGAGATCCACGCTTTCTTCAACGCCAGCACCGGCCACTACGTGGCCACCCGCATCGAGCGCGAGGACGACGCAAACCTGTTCCGGCTGCGCGGCGTCGTCAGCGGGCTCGACACGGTGGCCAGGACCTTCCGCATCGGCGCGGCGGTGATCGCCTACGGCGGCATCGCGGCCGACCAGCTGCCGCCGAACCTGGCCGACGGGATGCGTGTGCGCGTGCGGCTGCTGCCGCAGCAGGTCAATGGGCAGTGGGTGGCGGTGCGGGTGCGCGCCGGCGTCGTGCGCGTCGACGACTTCGGCGACGCCCGCGTCTGCGGCCTGGTCACCGACTTCACCTCGCCGCAGAGCTTCAGCGTGGCGGGCGTGTCGATCGACGCCACCAACGCCGTCTTCGAGCCGGGGCCTTCGGCGGTCCGGCTCGGCGCCCTGGTGGCGGTGCGCGGCTCGATGAGCAACGGCACCCTGGTCGCGACCAAGGTGCGCGCGGTGGACGAGCGCAGCGAGGAGTGGGCCATGGTCGAGCTGCACGGCAGCGTCGGCAGCCTCGACGGAGCGTCGAAGACCTTCATGCTGCGCGAGGTCAAGGTCGACTACAGCCGCGTGATGATGTGGAAGAACGGTGCGGCGGGCGACCTGAAGGACGGCGCCAGCGTCGAGGTCAAGGGCCTGTGGTCGAACGACCGCAGCGTGCTGTACGCCGGCATGATCGAGTTCGAGTGAGCCCGGGCGTGCCGCTACGATGAGCGCATGACCCGGCCCGGCGCCCCGCCCGACGCGGCCCTGCAGGAGGCCCTGCGGGCCGCGTTCGAGCGCGTGCTGGCGCCGCTGGCGCAGCTGGCCGTGGCGCGCGGCGTGCCCTTCGCCGCCATCGACGCGATCCTGCGGGCTGCGTTCGTGGCGGCTGCGCACGCCGCTCACCCCGGACTGCCGCCGCACCGCCGCGTCAGCCGCGTCAGCGCGACCACCGGACTGAACCGGCGCGAGGTGACGCGCCTGCTGGCCGCCGAGGCCGAGCGCGGCGAGCCGGTGCCGCCGCCGCGCACGCCGGCCGCCATGGTGTTCGCCCACTGGCGCAGCCAGCCGCGCTGGCGCACGCGCAGCGGTGCGCCGCGCGTGCTGGCCCGCAGCGGGCCGGCGCCGAGCTTCGAGGCCTTGGCGCAGGAGGTCACGCGCGACGTGCACCCGCGCGCGTTGCTGGAGGAACTGCTGCGCCTGCAACTGGCGGTGCACGATCCTGTACGCGACACGGTGGCGCTGACGCAGGACGCATTCGTGCCGCGCGGCGACGACGCACGCAAGGCGGGCTGGCTGGGCGCCAACGTCGGCGACCACCTCGCGGCCGCGGCGGCCAACGTGCAGGGGCGCGATCCGGGCCACTTCGAGCAGGCGATCGCCGCCGACGGCCTGACGGCCGAGGCCGTGGCGCAGGTGCGGGCCCGGCTGGCAGCCCACTGGCGGCAATTGACCGACGAACTGGTGCCGCTGCTCGAGGAGGCGGTGGCCGACGCCGAAGCGCGCGGCCATGCGGCCAAGCCCGCGCACCGTCTGCGCATCGGGCTGTTCAGTTTCGACTCCACGCCAGCGCCGGCACCCGCCGCGGCGACGGCCCCGGCGCGCGCCAGCGGCGCGCGCCCCAAGGCGGCCACAGGCCGGCCACCCAGGAAGACCACCCCATGACCCGCATCGCCCTTTCATCGTTCCGTGTGTGGCTGACCGGCCTGGCGGTCGCACTTGCCCTCGGCGTGACCCTGTCGGGCTGCGGCGGGGGCGTCGAAACCGGCGGCACCGGCGCCTCGAACACCTACGCGGAAGGCCCCATCACCGGCTTCGGCTCGGTGATCGTCAACGGCGTGCGCTTCGACGACCGCAGCGCCGACGTCGAGGACGTCG
>DASTJE010000099.1:0-16545 GCA_035716845.1 Burkholderiaceae bacterium | reverse complement strand
AAGCGCAGCAGCACCGCGGCCGTATCCTCCACCGCGAAGCCGCGCGCCGCGTTGGCGGTCACGGCCTGCACCGACGCCACCTCGCCGATCAGATGGCGCAGGGTGTCGATGTCATGGATCAGGTTGATCAGCACGGGCCCGCCGCCCGGCTCTCGCCGCCAGGCGACGTCGAAGTAGTCGTCCGGCTTGAGCCAGGTGGCCATGAAGTGCGCGGCCACCGGGCGGCCGATGCGGCCCTCGGCGATCCAGGCCTTGGCGGTGCGCACGCGCACGTTGTGGCGTCGCTGGTGGCCCACCAGCAGCGGCACGCCGGCGGCCTCGGCGGCGGCGCACAGGCGCTCGGCGTCGGCCAGCGTGTCGGTGACCGGCTTCTCCATCAGCACCGGCAGGCCGCGCGCGATGCAGTCCAGCCCGATCGCCGCGTGCGTCGCGTTCGGTGTGGCCACCAGCACGGCACCAGGTCGCGTCCGGTCGAGCAGTTCCTGGTGGCTGGCGAACCACGGTGCATTGATCGACTCGGCGTAGGTGCGGCCGGCCGGCGTCGGGTCGGCGATGCCGGCCAGCATCACGTCGGGGTGGCGCCGCATGCGTTCGGCATGCGAACGGCCGATGGCACCGGCTCCAATCAGGGCGATGGGCAGCTTGCTCACGGTACTCACCTCATGGGCGAAAAGGGCAGCGGGATGCAGAGATTGCTTTGCATCTTCGTGAGGTTGGCCGGCCCTCCCTGGGGCGGCCACAGGCCCTGCGCCACCGCGTCGCCGCGAATCCTTGCGCGTGCGTCGACGCTGTCGTAGGCCCAGATGTTGAGGAAGCGCGGTTGCTCGCCGTCGAGCGCCGTGAACACGCCCAGGCAGGGGCTCATCGCATGGCGTGCCGGCAGGGCGGCTTTCCAAGCCTCGATCGTCTCGGCCAGCGCGCCGTGCCGCAAGGAGTACGTGCGCAACTCGTACCACTTGCCGTAGGCACCGGGCTGAGGTGCGGCGAGGAAGGGGAAGAGGGCGAAGCGCTCGCTCTGCAGCGACGCCAGCCATTCGCCGCAGCCCAGCGGGTTGCGGTCCATCAGCAGGCGTTGCTGCGCCTCGGACGCCGCGTTGGCATCGGTGAAGGCGCGCAGCAGCATCACGCGCGACAGGTCGCCAATGTCGGAGGCGAAGGCGCCGACCAGCGTGCCGCCGGCCGAGGGCAGCCGCTCCTGCAGGGCCGCATAGACCTTGGCATTGCTGGCGACCTTGATCTCCAGCGTGGTCAGTTCGTGGATCACGGGCTCAGGCCTTTCTCTCGAGATAGAAGCTCACCATGCGTTCGCGCGTGGCCTCGAACATGCCGGCACCCGTCATCGTGCCGCAGCCGCGCGCGCGCGCCGCCACGATCAGCGGCGGTACCGGTGGCATCGTCACGACGTCGCCGACGAAGGTGCTGGCGGCAAGTTTCGCGACGTCGACGGGCAGCGGGTCGTCGGCCCGCATGCCCATCGGGGTCGCATTGATCACGAGGTCGAACCTGCTCGGGTCGCTGCTGCCGACGCCCGGCACGACAGGCCCGTAGGCGCGCAGCTTGGCGGCCAGCGCCTCACGACGCGCATCGTCGGCGTCGTGCAGCGCAAGCGCGGCCACGCCAGCGTCGACCAGCGCGTGCGCGATGGCGCTGCCGGCGCCGCCGGCGCCCACCAGCAGCGTGCGCAGGCCGCGCGGTTCGCAGCCGGCCGTGCGCAGGCCCGCCACATAGCCCTCGCCGTCGCACATGTCGCCCTCCCAGCGGCCATCGGCAGCACGGCGCACCACGTTGGCCGCGCCGATCGAACGGGTGCGCGGCGTGACCTGCGCGCACAGGCGCGCGGCGTCGAACTTGTGCGGCACCGTGACGATGATGCCGTCGACGTTGGGCATGCGTTCGGCGAGCGCGAAGAAATCGGCCAGATCGGCAGGCCGCACATGAGCCGGCACCACGATGGCATCGACGCCGCGCGCGCGCAGCGCCTCGGTCATGCCGTGGGGCGACTTCACCTGCGCGATCGGGTCGCCGACGATGAAGACGACGCGCGTGGCGCCGCTGTAGCTGTCGAACAAGGGGCTCTCCCGCTGAAGGCAGGAGTCTACGCCAGAGAAGTGAACTTGTATTCCAAAATGGAACTATGTTCCAATAATGGCCTGAATCGGGAGATCCTCATGTCCGGCGTGATGGAGCGCACCCTCGCCATCCTGGAGCGGCTGGCGCGCGACGTGGGCGGTGCGCCGCTGGGCGCACTGGCCGACGAACTGGGTATTCCGCGCAGCGCGGCGCACCGGCTCTTGACCGACCTGGCCGCGCAGGGCTATGTGCGCCAGACTCGGGAACGCGGCCACTACGTGCTGACCACCAAGCTGGTGTCGCTGGGCCTGAACTACCTCAAGCACTCGGGCGTGGTCGACCTGTCGCAGCCCATCCTCGACCGCCTGGCCGAGGACAGCGGCGAACTGGTGCGGCTCGGTGTGGTCGACGTCGACCACATCACCTGGGTCTCGCTGTCTCAGGGGGCCACCAGCGGCCTGCGCTACGACCCCGACCACGGCACCGACGTGAAGCTCTCGTGCACGTCGTCGGGCCACGCGTGGCTGGCCACGCTGGACGAGGACGACGCCATCGCGCTGCTGACGCGGCAGGGCCTGGCCCAGCCCGGTGCGTACGGCCCCAACGCGCCCGCCTCGGTGGCGGCGGTGATGAAGTGCGTGCGCCAGGCACGCAAGCAGGGAGTGGCCTTCACCGTCGAGACCTACGCCCCGGGCCTGAACGCGATGTCCACGCCAATCGTCGTGCCCGGGCGCGGTGCGGTGGGAGTGCTCGCGATGTCCGGCCCGTCGGTGCGCCTGACCGAGGCCAAGATGCAGCAGTGGGCGCCGGCGCTGAAGGACGCGGCGGTGGAGATCGCGCGCACCAGCGCGGCCTCGCCACTGTTCCAGCGCGCCTACGCGCGGCCCGATCTCCCGCGCGAGGCGGGTTCGTGAGCCGCTTCGACCATGGCGTGCTGCCGGCCGATTGCGACCTGCTCGTGGTCGGCTCGGGCTGTGGCGCTCTGTCCGCCGCGGTCAGCGCGGCGCACCTCGGTCTCGATGTCGTGGTGGTCGAGAAGGAGCCGACGTTCGGCGGCACCACCGCCTGGTCGGCGGGGTGGATGTTCATTCCGCGCAATCCGCTGGCACGCGCCGCGGGCATCGACGAGGATGTCGCCGAACCGCGCCGCTACTTGAAATCGCTCTGCGGCTCGCAGTTCCACGCCGTGCGCGTCGAGGCCTTCCTGGCCCATGGCCCGGCGACCGTGCAGTTTCACCTCGATCACACCGCGCTGCGCTTCATCGACGGCAACGCGATTCCGGACTTCCATGGCCGCGCGCCGGGTGCACGCACCGGGGGGCGCTCGGTGGCACCGGCACCGTTCGACGGTCGCCTGCTCGGTGCGCACCTGGCGCGCGTGCGCCCGCCGCGCGACATCCTCAGCTTCCTCGGCATGAGCATCGGCGGCGACGTGCGCCACTTCCTGCGTTCGGCGCGCGCCTGGGACTCGTTCGTCTACGTCGCGCGCCGCGTCGTGCGTCAGTTGTGGGACCTGGCGGTGCACGGGCAGGGCCGGCTGCGCATGGGCGGCAATGCTCTGGTGGCCGCGCTGCTCAAGTCGGCGCTCGACAACAAGGTCGGACTCTTCGAGTCACATGCCGCGACCGGGCTCGTGTGCGACGGCGCACGAGTGGCCGGGGCGCGCGTGCGCTTGCCTTCGGGTGAGGAGCGCGTGGTGCACGCGCGGCGTGGTGTCGTGCTCGCCGGCGGCGGGTTTCCGCACGACAGTGCGCGCAAGGCCGAGCTGTTCGCGCACGCGCCCACCGGCCGCGAACACTGGTCCGCGGCGCCTTCCAGCAACACCGGCGACGGCCTGCGCATGGGCGAGGCGGTGGGTGGCTGCGTGGATCGCAGCGTGTCGGACCCCGGTGCCTGGGCCCCGGTGTCGCTGGTGCCCGCCGCAGGCGGCGGTGTGCAGGCCTTCCCGCACCTGCTGGAGCGCGGCAAGCCCGGCCTGATCGCAGTCGACCGCGCCGGGCGGCGCTTTGTCGACGAGGCCGGCGATTACCACAGCTTCATGCGCGCGCTGTTCGAGCGCTGCACCGCCGAGCACCCGGGACGGCCGGTCGAGGCCTGGCTGGTGTGCGACCACCGCTTCCAGCGCCGCTACGGCCTCGGCCACGCCAAGCCGCGCCCGCTGCCGATCCGCGGCGCGCTGCGCTCGGGCTACCTGAAGCGCGCCGGCACGCTCGAAGCGCTGGCCGCGGCCTGTGGCATCGACGCCACCGGCCTGGTACGCACGGTGGCCGAGTTCAACCGCCACGCGCGCGCTGGCCGCGACCCGGCCTACGGGCGCGGAGACACTCCCTACGACCGCATGCAGGGCGACCCCGAGCACGCCGGCCCGAACCCCTGCGTGGCGCCCCTCGAGCATGGCCCCTATTACGCGGTGCGCGTCGTGCCCGGCAGCCTGGGCACCTTCGCCGGCCTGGCGGTCAACGCGCACGCCCAGGTGCTCGATGCCGGGGATCGGCCGATCGAGGGCCTGTACGCAGCCGGCAACGACATGGCCAGCGTGATGGGCGGCCACTACCCGAGCGGCGGCATCACGCTCGGGCCGGCGCTGGTGTTCGGCCACGTGCTGGCCCACCACGCCGCCGGCCGCCCGCTGGCAATGCCGCCCGACCCCGACCCGCCACGACGCGCCGCCTGATCCGACTGGACGATGACCGCCCGCACCTATTCGCTCGCCCAGCTCACCGCGCTGCCGTACAGCCCGCCGCAGATGGTCCAGCTTGCCGCCGACAGCGGCTGCGCGGCCTGCGGCATCCGCCTGCTGCCGGCCTCGCCCGGCGGCGTGCACCACCCGATCGCCGCCGGCTCGGCCGCGCTGGCCGAGACGCGCGCGCGCATCGAGGCCACCGGCGTGCGCGTGCTCGACCTGGAGATCATCCGCATCGGTGCGGCGTTCGACCCGCAGGCCTTCGGCGCCTTCTTCGAGGTCGGCGCCGCGCTCGGTGCGCGCCACGTGCTGGTGGCCGGCGACGACCCCGAACCGGCGCGCCTGTGCGCCCGCTTCGCCGCGCTGTGCGACGCCGCCGCGCCCTACGGCCTGACCTGCGACCTCGAGCCCATGCCGTGGGTGCCGGTGGCCTCGGTGGCCGACGCGGCGCGCATCGTCGACGGTGCCGGCCGGTCCAACGGCGGCGTGCTGGTCGATGCGCTGCACTTCTTCCGCTCGGCCAGCACCTTCGACGACCTGCGGCGGCTGCCGCGTGCGCGGCTGCACTACGCGCAGATCTGCGACGGCGCGGTGCCCGGCCCCGCGACCACCGAAGGCCTGATCCGCGACGCGCGCTGCGAGCGCCGGCTGCCCGGCGAGGGCGGCTTCGACCTGCGCGCGCTGTTCGCCGCGCTGCCGGCCGACCTGCCGGTGTCCATCGAGATCCCGAGCGACACGCGCGCGCCGGCGATGGGCTACCTCGCCTGGGCGCGTGCGGCGGTGGCGGCCTCGCGGCGGGTGCTCGAGGGCGGCGGCGCGCCCGTCTGAGGACGTTCGCTGCGTTGGTTCGACCGTCGCGACGCTTGCACGTTGCGCCGGGAGGGCGCACCCTTGCAGGCGCTGAACCAATCCCTGACCGGACGGTCTGAGCGTGCACAGACCGATCGAGCACCGACGGAGGGAGTGCCCATGATGCCGACGACCGTCCGCCCCGCCGCCGTGGCCGGGCGCTTCTACCCCGGCGACGCCACCGCGCTGGAGCGCGAGCTGGCGCGCTGCACCCCCGTGCACGAGGCGGCCGCGCCGCCGCCCAAGATGCTGCTGGTGCCGCATGCGGGCTACGTCTACTCCGGCCCCGTGGCGGGCAGTGCCTACGCCTGCCTCGCGGGGGCGCGCGGGCGCATCGCGCGGGTCGTGCTGCTCGGGCCGACGCACCGCGTCGCGGTGCGCGGCCTGGCGGCACCCGGCGTGCAGCGCTTTGCCACGCCGCTGGGCGAGGTGCCGGTGGACCGCGAGGCGCTGGCGCGCATCGCCGAGCTGCCGCAGGTCGTGACCAGCGACGCCGCCCACGCGGAGGAACACTCGCTCGAGGTGCAGCTGCCCTTCCTGCAGCGCGCGCTCGGCGCCTTCGCCCTGGTGCCGCTGGCCGTGGGGCGCGCCACGGCCGCGGAGGTGGCCCAGGTGCTGGAGCGCCTGTGGGGCGGCGACGAGACGCTCGTGGTCATCAGCTCCGACCTCTCGCACTACCTGCCCTACGAGGCCGCGCGCCAGCGCGATGCGGCGACCATCGCGCGCGTGCTGGCGCTCGACGCCGCGCTCGACCACGACGAGGCCTGCGGCGCCACGCCGCTGGCCGGCGCGCTGGTCGCGGCGCGTCGCCACGGCCTGGCCGCGCGCCTGCTGGACCTGCGCAATTCGGGCGACACGGCGGGCGACCGCGCGCGCGTGGTGGGCTACGCCGCGGTGGCCTTCGAGGCGCCGGCGGTGCCGGCCGTGCCGTCCGGCGCGGACGCGTCGGGCGCGGGCGCGACGGGCGGCCAGGACGAGGCCGCCCTCGGCCGCGCGCTGCTGGCGCGCGCGCGCAACGCCATCGCCGGTGCGCTGGGCCATGCCACCGGGCCCGAGCCCGATCACGATGCGCTGGCCGCGCCGGGCGCCACCTTCGTGACGCTGCGCCGCCGCGGCGCGCTGCGCGGCTGCATCGGCACGCTGCGCGCGGAGCGTGCGCTGCACGAGGACGTGCGCGTGCATGCGCTGGCCGCCGCGTTCCGCGACCCGCGCTTCCCGGCCCTGGCGCATGCGGAGTACGCCGAGCTGGAGATCGAGGTGTCGGTGCTGGGCGAGGCCGAGCCGCTGGCGGTGGCCAGCGAGGCGCACGCCCTGCAGCTGCTGCGCTGCGGGCGCGACGGCCTGATCTTCGAATGGCGCGGCCGGCGCGCCACCTTCCTGCCGCAGGTGTGGGAGCAGCTGCCGCAGCCGGCCGAGTTCCTGCGTGCGCTCAAGCGCAAGGCGGGCCTGCCCGCCGACTTCTGGGCCGAGGACGTGCGGCTGGCGCGCTACGAGGTGCGCAAGTTCACCGAGGACGGTGCCGCGCCGTTGGGCGTGTGATGGGCGCGCGCGACGACCTGCCCGGCGACGGCCGCGTCCCCGCGCGCTGGTGGCACGTGCTGCCCGACGGGCGCCTGCAGTGCGACCTGTGCCCGCGCGACTGCCGCCTGCACGAGGGCCAGCGCGGCCTGTGCTTCGTGCGACAGCGCGAGGGCGACGCGATGGTGCTCACCACCTACGGCCGCAGCTCGGGCTTCGCGATCGACCCGATCGAGAAGAAGCCGCTCAACCACTTCTTCCCGGGCTCGACGGTGTTCTCCTTCGGCACTGCGGGCTGCAACCTGGCATGCAAGTTCTGCCAGAACTGGGACATCTCCAAGAGCCGCGAGATGGACCGCCTGATGGACCGCGCCGCGCCCGAGCGCATCGCCGAGGTGGCGGTGCAGGCCGGCTGCGCGAGCGTGGCCTTCACCTACAACGACCCGGTGATCTTTGCCGAGTACGCGATGGACGTGGCCGACGCCTGCCACGCGCGCGGCGTGCAGACGGTGGCGGTGACCGCGGGCTACATGCACGCCGCGCCGCGGCGCGAGTTCTACGCCCGCATGGACGCCGCCAACGTCGACCTGAAGGCCTTCACCGACGACTTCTACTTCCGGCAGACCGGCGCCCACCTGGCGCCGGTGCTCGAGACGCTGGAGTACATCGTGCACGAGACGCGCTGCTGGCTGGAGATCACCACGCTGCTGATCCCCGGGCACAACGACGGCGACGCCGAGCTGGAGGCGATGTCGCGCTGGATCGTCGGGCACCTGGGGCCCGAGGTGCCGCTGCACTTCACCGCCTTCCACCCCGACTACAAGATGACCGACGTGCAGGCCACGCCGCTGGCCACCGTGCGGCGCGCGCGCGCCATCGCGTTGTCCCAGGGGCTGCGGCACGTCTACACCGGCAACGTGCACGACACGGCGGGAGGCACGACCTTCTGCACGCGGTGCGAACAGCCGCTCGTCGAGCGCGACTGGCACCGCCTGCTGCGCTACGACCTCGACGCGGCGGGCCGCTGCGTGCACTGCGGCGGTGCGCTGGCCGGGCGCTTCGGCGCCGGGCGTCCGGTGCTGGGGCACCGGCACGTGCCGATGCGGGTGCGCATGGCGTAGCGCGCGCGGACCCCCGCGATGACGCGGCAGACAGCGGCGACGCGGGGGGCTATCCTGCGGCTCCCGGCCGCGGGAGCCTGGTGGAGGGCACGTGCTGCTTCGATTGATTCCCAAGGTGTTCTATGCCGACATCCAGGTCGGCCTGGACCTGTTCGTGCGCGGCCTGGGGTTCCAGGTGCTGTACCAGGACAGCACGATCCACGTGCTCGGCCGCGACGGTGCAAAGGTCTACCTGATGCAGGACGCGCACCTGGCCTCGCTCGACCGCCCCGAGCTGGCCATCGAGACCGACGACATCGACGCGATCCACGCCGAGGTCCGGCAGCGCGCGCCCGAACTGCTGCACCCCAACGCCAGCACGGTGCGGCTGCGGCCCTGGGGAGCGAAGGAGTTCGCGGTGCTCGACGCCACCACCGTCTGCGTGGTGTTCCGGCAGTGGTAGCGTGCCGCGCCGGGGCCCTCGGCGCACGTGTTCTACGACACGCACGTGCCCTGGCTCGACGTCAATGATGCGCTGCCGAAGAAGGCGCCGCAGGGTTCGGGCATGCCGCCCGCCACGCCGCTGGCGACCGGCGAGGGGGGCTGATCAGGCCAGCCCGATGGGCGCCGGCGCCCGGTTGACGATGCGCTGGAACAGGTCGCCGTATTCCTCGCTGGCCGGGTGGCCGGTGAGGGGGTCGCGGTTGGCGGCGAACGCGGCGTCCAGCTCGGCCCAGTCGGCCTCGGCCAGGTGCGCGCGTGCGGCCGGCAGCACGGTGCCGTCCTCGGTGGCCATGTGCTCCAGGTAACCCTCGACGTAGCCTTCGAGCGCCCGCTCGAAGCGCGCGCGGCGCGACTCGCCCATCACCTCGAAGGCCAGCATCAGGTGCTCGAGCTCGCGGATCGCCGTCTCGCCGTGGCGGTGGTCGTCGTCGAGCTGGTCGATCACCGGCACCAGCTCGGGGCAGGCGCGCCGCAAGCGCGGGAACAGCAGTTCGCTCTCCTTGGGATGGTGCTGGCGCTCGGGAAACTCGTCGACGTAGAAGAGCATCGCGCGCAGCACGTCGAAGGGGGGCGGACGGCGCTCGTCGCGCGAGCGCTGCAGCAGCGCGAGCATCGAGCGCAACACGGCCGCGACGGCCACGTGCTCGTCCTGGATCACCTGCAGGGCCTTGGGCTTCATCGCGCGGCCTCCTCCGTGGGGTGGTGCGATCCTGTCACTGTCGATCGCGAAAATCCTTGAGCCGGCTCATCGCGCGGCCGCGGGAGGAGGTGCCGATCAGGCCGTTGCCGGCGCGGCGGCGTGCGCGCCGCCGAGGAACAGGCGCTCGATGTGCGGGTCGGCCAGCAGCTCGTCGGCCGGCTTGTGCAGCACCAGGCGGCCCGACTCGAGCGCGATTGCGTCGTCGGCCATCTTGAGCGCGCTCTTGACGTTCTGCTCGACCATCAGCACCGTGACGCCCTGCTCGTCGGCGAGGCGGCGCAGCAGGCGGAACACGTCGGCCACCACCAGCGGCGACAGGCCGATCGAGGGCTCGTCGATCAGCAGCACGCGCGGGCGCAGCAGCAGCGCGCGCCCCACCTCGAGCTGCTTCTGCTCGCCGCCCGACAGCGACGAGGCGGCGCTGTGCAGGCGCTCCTTGACGCGCGGGAACAGCTCCAGCACCTCGGGGATGCGCTCGTGCGTCGTCTTCGTGCCCAGCGTGATGCCGCCCAGCTCCAGGTTCTCGAACACGCTGAGCTGGCCGAACAGGTTGCGCCCTTGCGGCACGAAGGCCACGCCGTGCTCGGTGAGCAGCTGCTTGGCGCCGGTGCCGGTGATGTCGCGGCCGTCCAGCGTGATGCGGCCCTGGCGCACCTTGAGCAGGCCGAACAGGGTCTTGAGCACGGTGCTCTTGCCGGCACCGTTGGGGCCGATCAGCAGCGTGATCCTGCCGCGCGCCGCCTCGAAGCTCAGCTCGTTGAGGATCATGAACTCGCCGTAGCCGGCGGTGACATCGTCGAACCTGATCACGTCAGCTCCCCAGGTAGGCGTCGAGCACCTGCTTGTTGGCGCGGATCTCGGCGGGCGTGCCCACGGCCAGCACCTTGCCCTCGACCATCACCAGGATGCGGTGGCACAGGTCCATCACGAAATCCATGTTGTGCTCGATGACGACGAAGCTGCCCTTGCGGGTCCGGTTGAGCTCCTTGAGCAGCGTCGAGATGCCGCCCACCAGGCTCGGGTTGACGCCGGCGCAGGGTTCGTCGAGCAGCACCAGGTCGGGTTCGCTCATGAAGGCCATCGCGATGTCCACCAGCTTCTGCTGGCCGTAGCTCAGCTCGCCGGCCTTCTTGTCGGCCACCTGGCGGATGCGGAACTGGTCGATCAGCGCGTCGGCCTTGGCGCCCAGGCCCGAGTCGGACGGTGCGAACATCCGGCTCCACATGGAACCGTGGTGCTCCTGCGCCGCCACCAGCAGGTTGTCGCGCACCGTCATCTTGCCGAACACCTGCAGCGTCTGGAAGGTGCGGCCCACGCCGCGCTGGTTGAGCTGCATCGGCGACATGCCGGTGATGTCGTGCCCGTTGAGCTCGATGCGGCCCTCGTCGGGATCGATCTGGCCGAGCACCGAGTTGAACATCGTCGTCTTGCCCGAGCCGTTGGGCCCGATGACGCCGAAGATCTCGCCGGGCATCACTTCGAAGTCGACGCCGTCGACGGCCTTGATCGCGCCGTAGGCCTTCTTCAGGCCGCTGACCCTGAGCACCGGCCCCGGGGCCGGGGCATTGCTGCTGCTGACCGGGCCGATCATCGCGGCGCCTCCAGCCCGGCGCCGGCGGCCGCACGCGCGGCCGAGGCCTCGCGCGCCAGGCGGCGCGCACGCAGCTTGTCGGGGATGCTGAGCAGGCCGTCGGGCAGCCACAGCATCATCAGCACCACCGCGGTGCCGAACACGAACAGGTACCAGCCCTGGGCGAAGCGCAGCCACTCGGGCAGGATCACGCCCACCGCCGAGCCCAGCAGCGGGCCGAAGAAGGTGCCCGCGCCGCCGACCACGACCATCAGGTACATCATGATCGACGCGCCCACGCCGAACGGCGCCGGCTCGATGAACTCCACCAGCGGCGCGAACAGCGCGCCGGCCACGCCGGCGTACACCGCGCCGATGGCGAACGACAGCAGCGTGTAGGCCTGGATGTGGATGCCCAGGCTCTCGGCGCGGATCGGGTTGTCGCGCAGCGCCGTGAAGGCCTTGCCCCAGGGCGAGTGCAGCAGCTTCCACAGCAGCGCGCACATGATCACGGTGACGCCGAGCACGAAGTAGTAGTAGGCGAGGTTGCGGCTCAGGTCGAGGCCGGCGAGGCTGGGGCGCGCGATGTTGTTGATGCCGAAGGTGCCGCCGGTGAGCCACTCCTCGTTGCGCATCACCAGCCACAGCGCGGTGTTGAAGCCCAGCGTCGCGAAGGCGAGGTAGATGGTCTGCACGCGCAGCGCCGGGAAGCCCAGCGCCAGGCCGACCGCGAAGCAGCCCAGCATCGCCAGCGGCAGGCCGATCCAGAAGCTCACGCCGGCCTTGAGCAGGATGGCCACCGTGTAGGCGCCCAGGCCGAAGAAGGCGGCGTGGCCCAGGCTCTTCTGGCCCGCGTAGCCGATCGTCAGGTTCAGGCCCATGGTGGCGATCACGAACACCAGCCAGTAGCTGAACAGGTAGATGCCGTAGTTCTTCAGGAACGGCGGCACGAACAGCAGCACGGCCGCGCCGACGGCGGCAAGGGCCCAGGCCAGCGTCTTGTTCATACCTTCCTCTCGACCTTCCTGCCCAGCAGGCCCTGCGGTTTGAACAGGATCACCACCATGAAGATCACCAGCGCCACCGCGTCCTTGTAGGCCGGCGAGATGTAGGCCGCGGCGAGGTTCTCGCTCACGCCGACGATCACGCCGCCCAGCAGCGCACCGCGGCTGTTGTTGAAGCCGCCGATGATGGCGGCGAAGAAGGCCTTGGTGCCCAGGCTCTCGCCCATGTCGAACTTGGCGAGGTAGGTCGGCGTCACCAGCAGCGCGGCCGCGCAGGCCAGCACCGCGTTGATCGCGAAGGTGTAGAAGATCATGCGCGGCACGTTGATGCCCAGCACGGTGGCGCTCTCGGTGTTCTGCGCCACCGCCTGCATCGCGCGGCCGGTCACCGTCCGCGACAGGAAGGCCTGCGTGCCCAGCACCAGGCCCAGCGCCACGACCAGGGTGCCGATGTCGGCCAGCGTCAGGTTGATGCCGGCGATGGAGAACAGCTTGTCCGCGAACAGGCCGGGGAAGGGGTGCGCCTCGGCGCTGTAGCCGGCCCGCACGCCGTTGCGCGCGGCGATCGCCAGGCCGATGGTGGCCACGACGATGGGCATCATGCCGAACTTGAGCAGCGGGTCGGCGATGCCGCGCTTGAAGGCCCAGCCCAGCACCACGACCGCCACCGCGCAGGTGGCCACGAAGGCCAGCGGCAGCGGGAGACCGGCGGCGCCGAAGGCGATCATCACGAAGGCGGGCAGCATCACGAACTCGCCCTGCGCGAAATTGATCGTCCCGCTGGCCTGCCACAGCAGCGTGAAGCCGAGCGCGGCCAGCGCGTAGATGGCGCCGGTGGCCGCGCCCGAGAACAGCAGTTGCAGGAAGTCGGTCATGCGCGGGGCCTTTCGGGCTGCGGGGGCGCCGGGATTGTGCGGCCGCTCAGGGCTTCCTGGCGGACAGCGGCGGCAGCACTTCCCTGACCACCTGGCGGCCGTCGCGCACCTCGACGATATAGCTCTCGCGGTCGAGGTCGCCCTTGTCGTCGAAGCTGACGTCCATCAGCACGCCCGGGTGCTGGGCGGCCTTGATGACGAGGCCCTTGAGCGCCTGCGCCACCGCCTTGCGGTCGAGCTTGCCGGCCTTCTCGACGGCGGCCTTGAGCGCGTACACGCCGGTGTAGCCCTTGATGCCATTGTGGTCGGAGATGGTCTTGGTCTCCTGGTAGAACTTGGCCTTGAACTTGAGCATCAGCGGGTTGGGCGCGTCCACCGTGAGGCCCACGTGCGCCTGCGCGCCGTTGGCCGCGTCGCCGGCCAGTTCGATCACCTTCTGTCCGGTGAGCGTCGTCTCGCCGACGACGGGCTTGGCGAAGCCCTGCTTCCTCAGCTCGCGCAGCGCGCGCGCCGACTCCTCCTCGTTGGTGTAGACGAACAGCACGTCGGCGTTGGCCTGCTTGGCCCTGAGCACCGGGGCCGAGAAGTCGACCTGCCCGCTGTCGGTGGAGATGTCGGCCACCACCTTGGCGCCGGCGGCCTCCAGCGCCTTGGTGATGGCGTCGCGGCCACCCTTGCCGAAGTCGTTGTTGACGTAGATGACGGCGACCGTCCTGGCCTTCAGGTTCTGCGCGATGTAGCGCGCCACCTTGGGCATCGCCGTGTCCTGCGTGAAGCTGGTGCGGAAGATGTACGGGTTGCCTTGCCTGGTGATCGCCGCGGCCTCGCCGCCGGTGAAGTTGGGCACCTCGGCCTTGCGCGTCTCGGCCATGCTGACCATGATCGAGCCCGAGAACACGGGGCCGAACACGGCGAACGCGCCGTCGTCGATCGCCTTGCTGGCCAGGCCCTTGGCCACGCCCG
Organism: Burkholderiaceae bacterium; assembly: GCA_035716845.1. Classification (GTDB taxonomy): domain Bacteria; phylum Pseudomonadota; class Gammaproteobacteria; order Burkholderiales; family Burkholderiaceae_C; genus CADEEN01. The sequence continues at coordinate 2,709 of DASTJE010000099.1, read as the reverse complement.
GGTTGGTCTGCGTGTCCGACGCGGTGTGCTCGATCTTCCTGCCGAGGATGCCGCCGGCGGCGTTGATCTCCTTGACGGCGAGCTCGACGCCGTTCCTGAACATCGTGCCGGCGGAGGCGCCCGGGCCCGACAGCTCGTACAGCCCGGCGATCCTGATCGTCGACTGCGCGTGCGCGCCCAGGCTGAAGGTGGCGCTGCAGGCAGCGGCGAACAGGGTGCGGCGCAAGACGTTCATGGCGGCGGGCTTCCTTCGGGGCGGGCGTTTGGGAGCGCGCAACGATAGGTGCCGGCCTGCCTGGCCACAAGCGATGCAAGGCGGCACCGCGCGATAATCGCGCAAATTGCGCGATCTGCGTTCGCTTCACGGGTAAGTCCTATGACCTCGTCCCTGCCCGCCGTCGACCGCCGCGACCTCATCGAGGGCCTGGGCAAGGGCCTGCGCGTGATCGAGGCCTTCGACGAGGAGCACGCGCAGCTGACGGCCAGCGAGGTGGCCCAGCGCGCCGGCATCACGCGCACCGCGGCGCGGCGCTATCTGCTGAGCCTGGTGCACTTCGGCTACGCAAAAAGCGACGGCAAGCAGTTCTGGCTGGCGCCGCGCGTGCTGCGCCTGGGCCAGAGCTACCTGGATGCGGCGCGCCTGCCGCGCCTGGCGCAGCCCTTCATCCAGCGCGTGTCGGCGCAGTGCGGCCACACCGTCAACGTCAGCGTGCTCGACGGCCACGACGTCGTCTACGTGGCGCGCAGCAGCCCGCCGCGCTGGGTGACCATCGGCTACGCGGTGGGCGTGCGCGTCCCGGCGCATGCGGTGACGCCGGGCATGGTGATCCTGGCGTCCGAGCCGGACGCGGCCCTCGACGCCTGGGTCGCGGCGCACGACTTCGCGGCCTTCACCCCGCACACCGTCGTCGACCGCGCGCTGTTCCGCGAGCAGGTGCTGCGCGCACGCGCGCTGGGCTACTGGTTCGCCGAGCAGCAGCTCGACGCCGGCTTGCGCGGCCTGTCGGTGCCGCTGGTGGACCGCCGCGGCCGCTGTCGCGGCGCCGTGGGCTCGACCATGCCGATGCCCGTCTACCGCAGCAACGAGCACATGGTCGAGCAGATGCTGCCGCTGCTGCAGGAGGCGGCCCAGTCCCTGCGGGCGGTGCTGTAGGCGGCGCCCGCGGGTTTGCGCCGGCGCAAGGGTCGGTGGGCGCGCGCTCCCGTAGAGTGGCGGCGTTCCCCTGGCTCCAGGAGCAGCCGCATGATCGTCAAGACCCTCGTCGTGCCCGTCGACGGCAGCGCGCTCACCGAGCGTGCGATGGGCGAGAGCATCGAGCTCGCGCGCCAGCTCGGTGCGGCCATCGTCGGCTTCGTGGTCGAGCCCGACATGCCGCTGCCGGGCATGGGCACCAACCTGACGCAGTACGGCGTCGAGGCCGATGCGCACCAGATGCGCACCGACACCCACGCGCACGAACTGCTCACGCGCTTCGGCGCCCAGGCCGCAGCGGCCGGCGTGCCGTTCAGCACGCGCCACGAACGCACCGACCGCGTCGACGCCGCGATCGCACGCGTGGCCGAGGAGTTCGACGACGCGATGATCGTGATGGTCACGCATGGCCGCGGCGTGTTCGGCGAGCTGCTGTTCGGCTCGCACACGAAGAACGTGATGGCGCTGACCAAGAAGCCGCTGCTCGTGCTGCACTGAGCGCGGCGCGGCAGCCGCCCTGCGCCTGCCGCGGCGTTGGGGCTACGCGCTGCGCGCCGCCTGCACCGCCGACACCGCCGCGCGCAGCGCGAGCAGGTAGCTGTCGACGCCGAAGCCGCAGATCTGGCCCTTGACGATCTCGGCGAACACCGAGACGTGGCGGAAGGGCTCGCGTGCATGGATGTTGCTCATGTGCAGCTCCACCACCGGGCAGGTGAGGATGGCCAGCGCATCGCGCAGGCCGTAGCTGTAGTGCGTCCAGGCCCCGGCGTTGATCAGCACCGCGTCCTTGCCCTCGGTGTAGGCGCGGTGGATGCGCTCGGCCATCGCGCCTTCGTGGTTGGTCTGGAAGCTCTCGACCTCGGCGCCGAGCTCGCGCCCCAGGGCCTGCAGCTGCGCGTCGATCTGCGCCAGCGTGATCGTCCCGTACTGCCTGGGGTCGCGCTTGCCGAACATGTCGTGGTTGATGCCGTGCAGCATCAGGATCTTGAGCGTCATGGTGTGGTTCCGGTGAAGGGGGTCTCGGTGCGGATTGTGGCGCGGCCTCAGCGGCCTGCGGCCACCAGCGCGTCGCGCCGCGCCAGCGCCGGGAACAGGCGCACCCAGGCCAGTGCCACCAGGATCGAGCCCACGCCGCCCAGCACCACCGAGCCCACCGGCCCGAGCCACGCCGCGGTGGCGCCGGACTCGAACTCGCCGAGCTGGTTGGACGCGCCGATGAACACCGAGTTGACCGCGCTGACACGGCCGCGCATTTCGTCGGGCGTCTCGAGCTGCACCAGGCTCTGGCGCACCACGATGCTCACCATGTCGGCCGCGCCGGTGACGGCCAGCGCCGCCAGCGAGAGCCAGAACGCGCTCGACAGGCCGAACGCCAGCGTGGCCGCGCCGTAGACGGCCACCGCGCCCAGCAGCAGCGGCCCCGCGCGGCGCGTGATGGGCCGCGCCGCGAGCACCAGCGACATCGCCAGCGCGCCGGCGGCCGGCGCGGCGCGCAGCAGGCCCAGGCCCCAGGGGCC
>DASTJE010000098.1:0-2667 GCA_035716845.1 Burkholderiaceae bacterium | reverse complement strand
GCTCTGGGACGAGCACGCCGTCCACACCGAGGACGACGGCACCACGGTCCTGTACATCGACCGCCACCTGGTGCACGAGGTGACGAGCCCGCAGGCCTTCGAGGGCCTGCGCCTGGCGGGCCGCAAGGTCTGGCGCACCAGTTCGATCGTCGCCACCGCCGACCACAACACGCCGACGCACGGCTGGGACCGCGGCTACGACGGCATCACCGACCCGATCAGCCGCCAGCAGGTGGTCACGCTCGACGCCAACATCAGCGCCTTCGGCGCGGCGGCCTACTTTCCCTTCCTCGACCGGCGCCAGGGCATCGTGCACGTGATCGGGCCCGAGAACGGCGCCACGCTGCCGGGCATGACGGTGGTCTGCGGCGACAGCCACACCAGCACCCACGGCGCCTTCGGCGCGCTCGCCCACGGCATCGGCACCAGCGAGGTGGAGCACGTGCTGGCCACGCAGACCCTGCTGGCCAAGAAGGCCAGGAACATGCTGGTCAAGGTGGAGGGCGCGCTGCCGCGCGGATGCACCGCCAAGGACATCGTGCTGGCGGTCATCGGCGTGATCGGCACCGCCGGCGGCACCGGCTACACGATCGAGTTCGGCGGCGCGGCCATCCGCGGCCTCAGCATGGAAGGCCGCATGACCGTGTGCAACATGGCCATCGAGGCCGGCGCCCGCGCCGGCCTGGTGGCCGTCGACGAGAAGACGATCGATTACGTGCGCGGCCGGCCGTTCGCGCCGAGCGGCCCGGAGTTCGACCTGGCCGCCGCCTACTGGCGCACGCTGCGCAGCGACGAGGGCGCGCACTTCGACCGCGTGGTCGAGATCGACGCCTCGAAGCTCGTGCCGCAGGTCACCTGGGGCACCAGCCCCGAGATGGTGGTGTCGGTCGAGGACCGCGTGCCCGACCCCGAGCGCGAGAAGGACGCCGTCAAGCGCGGCGCGATCGAGCGCGCGCTGACCTACATGGGCCTGGAGCCCGACAAGCCGATCACCGACATCCGCGTCGACAAGGTCTTCATCGGCTCGTGTACCAACAGCCGCATCGAGGACCTGCGCGAGGCCGCCGCGGTGGTGCGGCGTCTGGGCAGGCGCGTGGCCGCGAACGTCAAGCTGGCGATGGTCGTGCCGGGCTCGGGGCTGGTGAAGGCGCAGGCCGAGCGCGAAGGCCTGCACGAGGTGTTCCGCCGCGCCGGCTTCGAGTGGCGCGAGCCGGGCTGCTCGATGTGCCTGGCCATGAACGCCGATCGGCTCGAGCCGGGCGAGCGCTGCGCCTCGACGAGCAACCGCAACTTCGAAGGCCGCCAGGGCGCCGGCGGCCGCACCCACCTGGTGAGCCCGGCCATGGCGGCGGCGGCGGCCATCGAGGGGCATTTCGTCGACGTGCGCCGCATCGCGTGAAGACCAAGGAGCGTTGAGATGAAGACATGGTTGGGCCTGGCCATCGCGGCGTCGCTGTGCCTGCTGGCGGCCTGCAACACCTTCGAAGGCCTGGGCAAGGACATCTCCAAGGCCGGCGAGACGATCGAGAACGCGGCGAAGAAGAAATGAAGCCGTTCACCATGCACCAGGGCCTGGTGGCCCCGATGGACCGCGCCAACGTCGACACCGACGCGATCATCCCCAAGCAGTTCCTGAAGTCGATCGCGCGCTCGGGCTTCGGTCCCAACCTGTTCGACGAGTGGCGCTACGTCGACCGCGGCGAGCCGGGCCAGGACCCGGCCTCGCGCCGGCCCAACCCCGACTTCGTGCTCAACCAGGCGCGCTACCAGGGCGCGTCGATCCTGCTCGCGCGCGAGAATTTCGGCTGCGGCTCGAGCCGCGAGCATGCGCCGTGGGCGATCGAACAGTACGGCTTCAGGGCCCTGATCGCCCCGAGCTATGCCGACATCTTCTTCAACAACTGCTTCAAGAACGGGTTGCTGCCGATCGTGCTGCCCGCGAGCCAGGTGGCGCGCCTGTTCGACGAGGTGGCGGCCTTCGTCGGCTACACGCTGACCATCGACCTGCCGCGCCAGGTGATCGTCAAGCCCGACGGCAGCGAACTGCCGTTCGACGTGCAGCCCTTCCGCAAGCAGTGCCTGGTCAACGGTTGGGACGACATCGGCCTGACGCTGCGCCACGCCGAAAAGATCCGCGCCTTCGAGGCCGAGCGCCTCGCGCGGCAGCCCTGGCTCGCATCCAAACCCACTTACTGACCCCATGAAGATCGCAGTCCTGCCCGGTGACGGCATCGGCACCGAGATCGTCGAGCAGGCGCTGCGCGTGCTGCGCGCGCTCGAGCTGCCACTGGAGATGGAGACCGCCCTGGTGGGCGGGGCCGCCTACGAGGCGCACGGGCACCCGCTGCCCGAGAGCACGCTCGCCCTGGCCAAAGGGGCCGACGCCGTGCTGTTCGGCGCCGTGGGCGACTGGAAGTACGACAAGCTCGAACGCGCGCTGCGCCCCGAGCAGGCCATCCTCGGCCTGCGCAAGCACCTCGGCCTGTTCGCCAACTTCCGCCCGGCGCTGTGCTACGAGCAGCTCACGCATGCGTCGAGCCTGAAGCCCGAGCTGGTGGCGGGGCTGGACATCCTGATCATCCGCGAGCTCACCGGCGACATCTATTTCGGCCAGCCGCGCGGACGCCGCACGGCGGTCGACGGGCACTTCCCCGGGGCCGAGGAGGC
>DASTJE010000097.1:0-16242 GCA_035716845.1 Burkholderiaceae bacterium | reverse complement strand
ATGGTGATCGCGATGCCGTTGCTCTTGGTGGCCGAGGTGAGCTTGCGCCGTGGCCTCGCCATCGCCTGCTCGAAGGCGAACTTGAGCACGCGATCCACCCCGGAGCGCGTGAACACCGATTCCTGGATCACGAATTCGCGTAGCGTGCCCTCGAACATGCGCCCCCCGACGGCCGAGTACTCGCCCTCCGTGTTCTCGCGCACGATCACCATGTCGATCGCGCCGGGCTCCAGCGGCCGGCCCTGTCGATCCACGAGTGGCGACCGGATGCCCGGCATCAGGCGCGCGGGCCGCATGTTGACGTACTGGTCGAACTCGCGGCGGAACTTGATCAGCGAGCCCCACAGCGACACATGGTCGGGCACCGTGGCCGGCCAGCCGACCGCCCCGAAGAAGATGGCGTCCAGCCCGCCGAGCTGGTCCTTCCAGTCGGCCGGCATCATCTGTCCGTGACGCTCGTAGTACGCGCAGTTGGCGTAATCGAAGTGCTGCAGTTCCAGATCGATGCCGAAGCGGCGCGCGGCCGCGTCGAGCACGCGCAGGCCCTCGGGCACCACCTCCTGCCCGATGCCGTCCCCAGGGATCACCGCGATGCGATGCTTGGTCATCTCGTTTCTCCAAAGAATTCGTCGATCTCGCCGAGCAGTTCGTCGGGGCGCTCCTCCGCGATGTAATGGCCGCAGTCGAGCGCACGACCGCTGACCTCGGTGGCGACCTCGCGCCACAGCCGCAGGACGTCGAAGCAGCGCGCCACCACGCCGTGGGCGCCCCACAGCACGCGCAGCGGCCGGTCCACCGTACGGCCGGCCGCGCGGTCCGCGCGGTCGTGCACCAGATCGATGCCCGCGGAGGCACGGTAATCCTCGCACACGGCATGCGCGCTGCCGGCGATCGACAGGCAACGCACGTACTCGGCCATCGCCTCGTCGGTGAACGGGCCCAGGCCGGCCCAGCGCGCGCCCATGCCCTCGCGGATCCAGGCCGCCGGGTCGGCTTCGATGCAGCGCTCGGGCAGCGGCGAAGGCTGGATCAGGAAGAACCAGTGCCAGTAGCCGCGCGCGAAGGCCTCGTTCGTGCCCTCGTACATCGCCAGCGTCGGCGCGATGTCGAGCAGCATCAGGCGCGTGGCCGCCTGCGGGTGGTCGAGCGCCAGCCGGTGCGCGACGCGCGCCCCGCGATCGTGCGCACACACCGCGAACCGCGCGAAGCCGAGTTGGCGCATCGCCTCCACCGCGTCGCCGGCCATCGCGCGCTTGCTGTACGGCCCGTGCTCCGCGTCCGACGGCGGTCGGCTCGAATCGCCCCGGCCCCGCAGGTCCATCAGCACCACGGTGTGCCGCTGTGCCAAGGACGGCGCCACGCGATGCCACATCGCATGCGTTTGCGGGTGACCATGCAGCAACAGCAGCGGCGGCCCCTTGCCCGCGACGCGCACGCGCAATCGAACGTCGCCGTTGCACAGATCGCGCGTGTCGAAGCCCTCCAGCATGGCGTGATTGTCGCGCCCGCGCCGCGCGCCCCGTTCAGCGGGAATTGCGTACGACGAGGGACACGCCCAGGGCCGCCAGCGCGATGCCCGCCAGGACCGACGGCGTGAGCGGCTCGCGGAACAGCAGCCAAGCCAATACTGCGGTGCACGGGGGCACGAGGTAGAGCAGGCTGGTCACCCGCGTGGCGGCGCCACGCTGGATCAGCAGCGTCAGCAGGGAACTGCCTCCCAGCGTGAGCACGAGCACCGACCAGGCCATCGCGCCCACCAGTTCCGCGTGCCATTGCATGCCACCGGTCTCCAGCCACGCGAGCGGGGCCGTCACGAGCAACGCCGCCATCAGCTGCACGGTGTTGGCCGTGCGCACGTCGCCGGGCGCCACGTGGCGCTTCTGGTACAGCGTGCCCGAGGTGATGGACCCCAGCGCCAGCAGCGCGAGCGCCAGGCTCGCCAGGCCCACCTCGCCGGCCCCCAGCTTGCGCTCCACCACGAGGATCAGGCCGCTCAGACCCAGCACCAGGCCGAGCCATTGCCGTGCGCGCACCTGCTCGTGGCCGCGTCCGGCGATCCAGATCGCGGTGAGCAAGGGCTGCAGGCCGACGATGAGCGCCACCGTGCCCGCACCCATGCCCAGCTTGACCGCACTCCAGACGCCCCCCAGGTAGCCGGCATGCATCAGCACGCCGGTCACCGCGAGGTGCCCCCATTGCGCGGCGCCGCGGGGCCAGCGCGCGCGCGCCGCGCGCACCCAGACCAGGAACAGCAGCACCGAAAGCGCGTAGCGCACCGCGAGGAAGCCCAGCGGCGGCGCGTACGGCATGCCGTAACGGGCGACCACGAAGCCGGTGCTCCAGATGAGCACGAACAGGGCCGGCGCCGCCGCCACCCAGCCGGTGGCCGCCGCACCCTCAGCGGGCCTTGGCACGGATCTCCGGCAGGGCCTTCTGCAGGTAGTAGACCATCGACCAGATCGTCAGGATGGCGGCGATCCAGATCAGCGCAGTGCCCCAGCGCCGCGTGTCGAGCAAGCCGAACAGCCGGCCGTCGAACAACAGGAACGGGATGGCCACCATCTGCACCGCCGTCTTCACCTTGCCGAGCATGTGCACGGCCACGCTGCGCGAGGCACCGATCTGGGCCATCCACTCACGCAGCGCCGAGATCGCGATCTCGCGCCCGATGATGACGAACGCCACGATGGCGTCCACGCGGTCGAGCTGCAACAGCACCAGCAGGGCGGCACAGATCAGGAACTTGTCGGCCACCGGGTCGAGGAAGGCACCGAACGAGGAGGTCTGGTTCAGCCGACGCGCCAGCCAGCCGTCGGCCCAGTCGGTGATGGCCACCGCCACGAACAGCACGGTGGCGATCAGGTTGCGCAGGCCCGGATCGATCGGCAGATAGAAGCAGCCGATCACCAGCGGAATGGCGACGATGCGCGCCCAGGTCAGCAGCGTGGGCAGGTTGAAGAACATGCCCCCATCCTAGCGGCTGGCACGACAGGTCACAGATCGAGCGATCGAGGCTTGAAACGGCGGTCGTCGCGGAACAGGAACACCTCGCTGAACTTCCATGGCTTGGGCAGGTGCGACACGTCACCGTAAGGCGCACCGCGATGCACCGCGTCGATGGCCAGCTGGACCGTGTCGTGGGCCTGCGACGGCTTGCGCAGCACCTGCACGCGCCGCACGCTGCCGTCGGCATTGAGTTCGACCTCGAGCACGGGAATCGCGAGCAAGGGTTCCGGCACCGCTCCCGTGTAGGTGGCATTCGGGTTCGCACCGACCATGCGTCGCCCGGCCTGCAGCCGGTATTCGTCCCAGTTGCGTGCGCGGGCGACCGGCGAAGGTGACGGCGCGGGCGCGGGTGCCGGAGCGGCCGCGGGCCGCGGCGCCGGCGCCGCGGCGGGCGCGGGCCTCGGCACGCCGGCGGCCGGTGGCGCTGCCGGAGGCGGAGGCTGCCCGCTGGTGCACGCGGCCAGCGCCAGCGGCACGACGATGCCGGCAAGCCGGCGTGAAGTCTGGTCAATGCAGGGCACGATAGATCTCCTCGGCCAGGGGTTTCGAAATGCCGTCGACGCTGGCCAGGTCCTCGACGCTTGCCAATGACACGCCGCGCACGCCGCCGAAGCGCTGCAGCAGGCGCGCGCGCTTCTTCGGGCCGACGCCCGGGATGTCCTCCAGTGTGCTGCCGCCGGTGCGCACGCTGGCGCGGCGCGCGCGCATGCCGGTGATCGCGAAACGGTGCGCCTCGTCGCGGATCTGGGCCACCAGCATCAGCGCGGCGGAATCGGCGCCGAGGGTCAGCTTGCCGCGCCCGTCGCCAAACACGAGCTCCTCGAGCCCGACCTTGCGCCCCTCGCCCTTCTCGACGCCGACGATCGACGACAGGTCGAGCCCCAGCTCGGCGAACACCTCGCGCGCCATGGCGACCTGGCCGCGCCCGCCGTCGACCAGCACCAGGTCGGGCAGGCGCACCCCGCCGGGCGCACCGTTGCCGCCCGCGGCGCGGGCCTCGGCCAGCTTGGCATAACGGCGCGTCAGCACCTGGCGCATCGCCGCGTAGTCGTCGCCGCCGGCAATGCCGTCGATGTTGAAGCGGCGGTACTGTGCCGGCTGCATGGCATGGCGTTCGTAGACGACGCAGCTCGCCTGGGTCGCCTCGCCGGCGGTGTGGCTGACGTCGAAGCACTCGATGCGCAGCCCGTCGAGGTCCTCGACGTCGAGCGCCAGCGCCTCGGCCAGGGCGCGAGTGCGCTCGCGCTGCGAGCCCTCCTCGGACAGCAGGCGTGCCAACGCGATCTCGGCACCCTGCTCGGCCATCTCGAGCCAGATGCGGCGCTGCTCGCGCGGCTGATGGGTGGCCGTGACGCGCACGCCGCTGTGTGCCGCCAGCGCCTGCAGCAGGCCGGCGTCGACCTCGTGGCTCGTCACCAGCTGGGGCGGCAGGAAGCCCTCGAGGTAGTGCTGCGCGACGAAGGCCTCGAGCACCGCGACCTCGGGCGCGATCCCCTCCTGCCAGGCCGAAGCGTCCTCGACGTGCGCCGGAAAGTACGCCCGGTCCCCGAGATGGCGCCCGCCGCGCACCATCGCCAGATTGACGCAGGCGCGACCGCCGCGCACGCGCACGGCGAGGATGTCGACGTCGCGGCTGGCCGCACCCAGGCTGCTCCGGTCGACCGCCTGCTGGTGCAGCACGCGCGACAGCGAGCCGATCTGGTCGCGCACCTGCGCGGCCTGCTCGAACTCGAGCGCCTCGGCGTGCCGCCCCATGCGCTGCTGCAGCTCGTCGAGCACTGCCTCGGTGTCGCCGCGCAGGAAGCGCTCGGTGTCGGCGACGTCGCGCTGGTAGTCCGCCGCCGAGACGAGCCCCACGCAGGGCCCCGAGCAGCGGCGGATCTGGAACAGCAGGCACGGGCGCGAGCGGTTGGCGAACACGGTGTCCTCGCAGGTGCGCAGCCGGAACACCTTCTGGATCAGCTGGATCGACTCCTTGACCGCCCAGGCGCTCGGGTAAGGCCCGAAGTAGCGATGCCTGCGGTCGACCGCGCCGCGGTAGTAGGCCACCCGCGGGTACGTGCCCGACACGAGCTTGAGGTAGGGGTAGCTCTTGTCGTCGCGGAACAGGATGTTGAACCGCGGATTGAGCGCCTTGATGAGGTTGTTCTCGAGCAGCAGGGCCTCGGCTTCGCTGCGCACCACGGTCGTCTCCAGGCGTGCGACGCGCTCGACCATCACGCCGATGCGGGTGCCGCCGTGGTCCTTCTGGAAGTAGCTGGCCACGCGCTTCCTGAGGTTGCGCGCCTTGCCGACGTAGAGCACGCTGCCGGCCGCGTCAAGGAAGCGGTACACCCCGGGGCGCTGCGGCAGCGCCGCCACCTCGCCCTGCAGGCGATCGCGCGTGCTCGGCTCCTGGTGGACGCCCGGTCCTTCGCTCATCGCGGAGGATTATCGGTGTCGATAATCGGCGTCATGTTGTGGGACGTGTTCTGCCGCGTGATCGATTACCACGGCGACGTGGGTGTGTGCTGGCGCCTGTCGTCCGACCTGGCCAGCCGCGGCGAGCAGGTACGCCTGTGGATCGACGATCCGCTCGCGCTGGCCTGGATGGCGCCGCGCGGCGCCGCCGGCGTGACGGTGATCCGCTGGGTCGATCCGCTGCCCGACCTCGAACCGGGCGACGTCGTGGTCGAGGCCTTCGGCTGCGACCCGCCGCCGGCCTTCATCACCCGCATGGGCGCTCGCGCCGCCGCACCGGTGTGGATCAACCTCGAATACCTGAGTGCCGAGGACTACGTCGAGCGCAGCCACGGCCTGCCCTCGCCCCAGCTCGCGGGCCCCGGTGTCGGCCTGCGCAAGTGGTTCTTCTATCCCGGCTTCACGCCGTCCACGGGCGGCCTGCTGCGCGAACGCAGCATCGCGCCCGAGCCGGCCGCCCTGTGGGGCGAACTGGGCGTGGCCCCGCACCACGGCGAACGCACGGTCAGCCTGTTCAGCTACGCGCACGCGCCCTTCGACGCCCTGCTCGACCGCCTCGACCACGCACCCACCCTGCTGCTCGTCACCGCGGGAGCCGGCCAGGCCCCCCTGCTCGAGCGCGCCGCCGCGCGCCGCCTGCAGCGCGTGCGCGTGCATGCGTTGCCGTGGTTGACGCAGCGCGACTACGACCGCCTGCTCGCCAACTGCGACCTCAATTTCGCCCGCGGCGAGGACTCGATCGTGCGCGCAATGTGGGCCGGTGCGCCCTTCGTGTGGCACATCTACCGCCAGCACGACGACGCGCACGTGGCCAAGCTCGAAGCCCTGCTGCTGCGCCTGGGCGTGGACGCCGACGTGCGGGCGCTGTGGCGGGCCTGGAACCGAATCGGCCCCTGGCCGCCAGCCCTGCCGGCCATGGGCCCATGGCGGCTGGCGGCCATGCAGTGGCGCACGCGCCTGCTGGGCCAGGCGGACCTGTGCTCGCGTCTGCTGCAATTTGTGGCAGGCAAACGAGTCCAAGGTTAGAATCATGGGCTTTTAGCCGCCCGGCTCCGAACGCCCGGCGGACGACTCCAAGTACCGACTCCCAGGAAGGCGTCCGAGGACGCACAGTGCCATGAAACTCGCTCAGGAAATCCGCGCCGGCAACGTGATCATGCAGGGCAAGGACCCGATGGTCGTGCTCAAGACCGAATACAGCCGCGGCGGCCGCGGCGCCGCCACCGTGCGCATGAAGATGAAGAACCTGCTCAACGGAGCGGGGGCCGAAGTCGTCTTCAAGGCCGACGACAAGATGGACCAGATCATCCTGGACAAGAAGGAGTGCACCTACTCCTACTTCGCCGATCCGATGTACGTCTTCATGGACGCCGAGTACAACCAGTACGAGGTCGAGAGCGACAACATGGGCGACGCCATCCAGTACCTCGAGGACGGCATGCCCGTCGAGGTGACGTTCTACGACGGCAAGGCGATCTCGGTGGAAATGCCCACCACCGTGGTGCGGCAGATCAACACCGAACCCGCCGTCAAGGGCGACACCTCGGGCAAGGTGATGAAGCCGGCGCGCCTGGTGGGCACCGGGTTCGAGATTGCCGTGCCCCTGTTCGTCGAGGACGGCGACAAGGTCGAGATCGACACCCGCACGCACGAGTACCGCAAGCGCGTCTGAACGCGCGCCACGCGCTCCGACAGGGCACCCGCGGGTGCCCTGTTTCGTTGGCACACTCCGGCGATGAGCTTCGACTTCGATGCCGCCGTGCAGGCACCGTTTCGCATGCAGCCCGGCCTGAGGCGCCTGGCGCCGGGTGCGCTGCAGCTCACGCCGCTGGCGCCCGGCTCGCGCCACCAGCGCGAGAAGATGGCGGTGCTGTCGGCCTTCCCGCGGCTGGCGCTGGCGGCCGAACCCGGCTTCGATGCCTGGCCGGCGCTGCGGGCACTGGCCGAGCACGCGGCGCGCGAGCACCCGGGGCGATTCGTCTGGGCCGACGGTCGTGCCGAGGCGCGCTGGCTCGGCGTGGCGGTGGTCGATGGTGAGGTCGAGCAGTTGGCGTCCGGGGTGTTCGGGCTGGGCGACGAGCTGGCACGCTGCCTGCGCGGCCTGACTGCCGAATGGCGCCTGCCCGGCCTGCTGGGGCTGGCGTTCGCGGAGGATCTCGCCATCGTCGACGGCGCGCGCGCCACCATCCCGTGGATCGCAGCCTGCCTGCCCTCGCACTGGGATCCGGCCGCGAAGGTCGGGCACCACTTCGCCGAGGTGCACGCGCCGGTGGCCGACAACGCCCTGCTGATGCGCGCGGCCGAGCACCTGATGCGCATGGTGTGCGGGCCGGATGCCTGGGAACGATTCGTCTGGAATGTCACGCGCCACCCGCGGCTGCACGCCCACCCGGTCCACGCCGATCCGGCGCCCTGGCCCGCCGACGCGTTCGACGACCCCGACCCGCGCGCCTGGTTCCGCAGCGAGCGCCAGACCTTCCTGCCTCTGCCGTCGCTGCGGCAGGCGGTGTTCACGATCGGCGTCGACTGCCGCCCGTTGGCGCAGGCCATCGACAGCGCAGCCCGGGCGCGACGGCTGCACGACTCGATCGCCTCGATGAGCGCCGACGTGCTGGCCTACCGCAGCCTCGCCCCGGCGCGTGACGCCCTGCTCGGCTGGCTGGAGCGCCGCGCGGCCGTGCCGGCATGAAGGCCGCCCTGTTGCGCCCGGCGACGATCGCCTTCGATCGACCGGACGGCGTGCCCTGGGCCCCCGAGTTCGGCGACGTCTACCACCCGGCCAGCGGCGCCTTCGCGCAGGCACGGCACGTGTTCCTGCAGGGCAACGGCCTGCCGATGCGCTGGCAGGGGCAACAGCGCTTCGCGATCCTCGAAACCGGCTTCGGCCTGGGCATGAACTTCCTGGCCACCTGGCAGGCCTGGCGCGACGCCGCCGCCCGCCCCGAGCGCCTCGTGTACGTGGCGCTCGAACTGCACCCGCCACGGCCGCAGGACCTCGCACGCGCGCATGCCGCCTCGCCCGCGCCGGACTTGTCGCGCCGGCTGGTGGCCGCCTGGCCACCGTGCACGCCCGGCCTGCACGTGCTCGACTTCGAGGACGGCCGCGTGCGCCTGCTGCTGGGACTCGGCGAAGCCACCGTGCTGGCGCGCCGGCTGGTCGGGCGCTTCGACGCCCTCTATCTCGACGGATTCGCACCGGCCCGCAACGCGGCGATGTGGACGCCCGAGCTGTTCCGCGCCCTGGCGCGCCTGTGCGCCCCGGGCTGCACGGCTGCCACCTGGAGCGCGGCGCGTGCCGTGCGCGAGGGCCTGGCCGCCGCGGGCTTCAGCGTCGAGAGCGCGCCGGGCCAGGGCGGCAAGCGCGAGATGACGCGTGCGCGCTTCGCACCGCGCTTCGTGCCGCCCGCACCGCCGGGGCGCGTGATCGCCGATCGCGCGCCGCCGCACGCGCTGGTGATCGGCGCCGGCCTGGCCGGCGCGGCGACGGCGCTCGCGCTGTCACGGGCCGGCATCCCGAGCACGGTGATCGACCGCCACGCCACGCCGGCCGCCGAGGCCTCCGGCAATCCGGCGGGCATCTTCCACGGCAGCGTGGCCCCCGGCGATGGACCGCATGCGCGCGTGCACCGTGCCGCGGCCTTGCGCGCGTCCGTGCTGATCGGCGGGGCGGTCGCCGCCGGCGTGCCCGGGGCCGTGGATGGCCTGCTGCGCGTGCAGGCCGATGGCAATGTCGAGCCGATGCAGGCGCTGGCGGTGGCGCAGGCGCTCGATCCGCGTTATGTCCAGGCGCTCGATGCGGAGGCGGCCCATCATCGCAGCGGCGCTGTCGTGCGCGAGCCGGCCTGGTGGTACCCGGGCGGCGGCTGGGTCGACCCCGGCGCCTGGGTGCGGCATGCGCTCGCCGTCGCAGGCGCACGCTGCCGGTTCGGCGGCGCCGTGAGCACCCTCGCGCGCGATGCCACGGGCTGGCGCGCCTACGACGACGCAGGCCGTGTCCTCGCCGAAGCCCCGCTGGCGGTGCTCGCGAACGGCAGCGGCGTCGGCGTGCTGGCCGGCTGGCCGGCGCACTGGCTGCAACGGCGCCGCGGCCAGCTCACGCTGCTGCCGCCGGACGACGTCGCCGGGCCTCGGCCCGCCGTGCCGCTGGCCGGGCGCGGCTACGCGATCGCCTGCCCCGATGGCCGCCTGCTCATCGGCGCCACGAACACCGGCGACGACGAGGACGCGACGCTGCGCCCGGACGACCACGCGCAAAACCTGGGCCGCGTGGCGCCCTGGTGGCCCGCAGGCCTGTGTCGCGCCGACGCGCCCTGGGACGGCCGTGTCGGCTGGCGCGTCACGACGCGCGACCGCCTGCCGCTGGCGGGGCTGGCGCCCGACCTCCAGGCGTCCCTGCCCGCCCGCCGCGACGCCGCACGCCTGCTCGCGCGCCGGCCGGGCCTGCTGGTGCACACGGCGCTGGGCTCGCGCGGCATCGCGCTGTCGCTGCTGGCCGCCGACCTGATCGCGGCGCAGGCGGCCGGCGCGCCGTGGCCGCTGGAGGCCGACCTGGTCGACGCGATCGACCCGGCGCGTTTCGTGCTGCGTCAGTCGTAGTCGATGCGCTGCACGCCGCCCGCGGTGCCGAGCAGGCACACGCGGGCGCGGTGGCGGGCGAAGATGCCGCAGGCCACCACGCCGGGCCACTGGTTGATCTCGGTCTCCAGGGCCAGCGGGTCGGTGATCGCGAGGCCGTGCACGTCGAGGATCGGGTGGCCGTTGTCGGTGATTACGCCCGTGCGCGGCACGGCGCGTCCGCCGATCGCCGCGAAGCGCCGCACGATGCGCTCGCGCGCCATGTCGATCACCTCCACCGGCAGCGGGAAGCGCCCGAGCACCGCCACGCGCTTGCTCTCGTCGGCGATGCAGACGAAGCGCTCGGCCAGGTCGGCGACGATCTTCTCGCGCGTGAGCGCCGCGCCACCGCCCTTGATCATGCAGCCGCGGCCGTCGATCTCGTCGGCGCCGTCGATGTAGACGGGCACGCGCTCGACCTCGTTGGCGTCGAACACGCGGATGCCCAGTGCGGCCATGCGCTGCGTGCTCTGCGCCGAGCTCGACACCGCGCCGGCGATGCGCTCGCGCATGCCGCCCAGCGCGTCGATGAACTTGTTGACGGTCGAGCCGGTGCCCACGCCCACGATGCTGCCCGCGGGCACGAAATCGAGCGCCGCGCGCCCCACCAGGGTCTTGAGTTCGTCTTGCGTCATCGTCAGCCTGCGGAAAATCCGGTTTGCGAGAATTGTCGCCCACCATGCCCGTCGTTCCGTACGCCTTCACCCGCCCATTCCTGTTCGGCCTCGACCCCGAGCGGGCGCACGACCTGACGCTCGCCGCCATCGCACGCCTGCAGAACACTGCCGCGCAGGCGCTGTGGGAGCAGCCGCGCGTGTCGGACCCGGTGACGTTGGCCGGGCTGCGCTTTCCCAACCGGGTCGGCCTGGCGGCCGGCCTGGACAAGAACGGGCGCTGCATCGACGGGCTGGGGGCGATGGGCTTCGGCTTCATCGAGGTCGGCACCGTCACGCCCAAGGCCCAGCCGGGCAACCCCAGGCCGCGCATGTTCCGCGTGCTCGAAGCCCGGGCCCTGATCAACCGCCTGGGCTTCAACAACGAGGGCGTCGACGCCTTCCTGGCCAACGTGCAGCGCGCGCACAGCTTCCGCGCCTCGGGCGGCATCGTGGGCCTGAACATCGGCAAGAACGCGGCCACGCCGATCGACCGCGCGGCCGACGACTACCTGCTCGGCCTGCGCGCGGTGTACCCGCATGCCGACTACGTGGCGGTCAACATCTCCAGCCCCAACACCCAGAACCTGCGTTCGCTGCAAAGCGACGAGCAGCTGCAGTGGCTGCTGCAGCTGCTGATGGAGCGCCGCGCCGAGCTGGCACGCGACCACGGCCCCAAGCCGGTGTTCGTCAAGATCGCGCCCGACCTCGACGAGGACCAGGTCAAGCTGATTGCCGCCACGCTGCAGCGCCACGGCATCGACGGCGTCATCGCCACCAACACCACCGTGTCGCGGCACCTCGTCAACCACCTGCCCAATGGCCAGGAAACAGGCGGCCTGTCGGGCGCACCGCTGCTGGGGGCGAGCAACCGCGTGATCCGGCTGCTGCGCGCCGAGCTGGGCCCGCGCTATCCGATCATCGGCGTGGGCGGCGTGATGAGCGGCGCCGACGCCGTGTCCAAGCTCAAGGCCGGCGCTGACCTGGTGCAGATCTACACCGGCCTCGTCTACGAGGGGCCGGCGCTGGTGAGCGAGGTGGCCAAGGCGATGAAGGTGACGCGCGACGCTCAATGAGCGCGATGCCGGCACGGCGATAGCGTCATCGCCGTCCTCCCCGGGCATCTGCATCGCCGCGCGCGTGGCGAAACGCCCGCACCCGCGGCGGGCCCGCGCCTACACTCGCGGCGTTCTTCTGCGTCGGACGATTCGCGGTCCGGGAGTGTCTGCCATGCCCATGCGTCGTGCCCTCTTCATATGGCTGTTGGCGCTTGCGCTGACGCCGGCGGTGCGGGCCCAGGACGCGCGCCCGAACGTGCCGCCGGCCTTGGTGGCCTTTGCGTCCGAGGAGGGCTTGGCACGCCTGTCGCGAACGTCGGCCAAGACGGATTTCCCGACGCTCGCGAATCAGTTCGAGGCCCAGTCCAATGCCGCGTTCTGCGGCCCCACGACGGCCGCGATCGTGCTCAACGCAATGGCCGGGGCCCGACCGGATCTGCCGCGCGACCGCAGTCGCCTGCGCGACGATGACCTCAGGAACCTGCCCGCGACGGCGGACCTGACGCTGCCGCGCTACACGCAGGACAACGTGTTCGACAAGAGCCCGAAGACGCGCGCCCAGGCACTCGGCGAGCCCATGCTGATCGCAGGCAGGTCGATGCGCGATGTCGGTTTCCAGTTGCGCCAGCTCGACGCGCTGCTGCGAGCGCACGGAGCGGCCACGCGGCTGGTGATCGTCGCCGACTCGAGCCCGGAGGGCGAGATCCGCGACGACCTGAGACGCAACCTCGAGCGCAGCGGCGACTATGTGATCGTCAACTACACGCGCATGGCGGTCGGCCAGTCGGGAGGCGGACACATCTCGCCGCTGGGTGCCTACGATGCCGCATCGGATTCCTTCCTCGTGCTCGACGTGAACCCTGCCAGCGCCGGCTGGGTCTGGATGCCGACGTCCACGCTCGTCAAGGGCATGCGCAGCTTCGACACGGTGGAGAACCGCGGCTACATCGTTGTCGGCTCGCCGTGATCACAGGCGTGGGCGGATGGTCGCAAGGGCGACGCATGCGCTCAGTATCGAACCCGAGGCACCGTCGCAGCGTCCTGGGTTAGGCTGGCCCAGCCCGACCCTTGCGAGAACGCCATGACCGACACGCAGCTCATCCTCGACCATGTCTGCGACCACGAGGCGCGACATGCCAAGCGTGTCTACCTGACGCAGCCGGTCGGTGGCGGCCAGGTCGTCCACTACACCTGGGGCCAGGTGCTCGACGAAGCGCGCCGCATGGCCGCACACCTGCAGTCGCGCGGCCTGCCGCGCGGCGCGCGGGTGGCCATGCTGTCGAAGAACTGCGCCCACTTCATCATCGCCGAGCTGGCGGTGTGGATCGGCGGCTACACGACGGTGGCGATCTTCCCCACCGAACGCGCGCAGACCATCCGCTACGTGCTCGACCACAGCGACGCGAGCCTGCTCTTCGTGGGCAAGCTCGACACCTGGGACGAGCAGCGCGCCGGCGTGCCCGAGGGCCTGCCCTGCATCGCCCTGCCGCTGGCGCCCGAGTCGGCCCAGGCCGCGTTCGAGGGCTGGGACGCGATCGTCGCGCGCAGCCAGCCGCTGGCCGGCCGCCCGGCGCGCGCGGCCGACGAGATCGCGATGCTGCTCTACACCTCGGGCTCGACCGGCACGCCCAAGGGCGTGATGTCCTCGTTCGGGGCCATCTCGGCCGCCGGCGCGCTGATCGCGGCCGACGTGCGCAAGCGCATCGGCCCGCGCGTGCAGGGCCGCATGCTGTCGTACCTGCCGCTGGCGCACAGCTTCGAGCGCTCCTGGGTCGAGGCGCACTCGCTGGTCGATGGTCACACGCACCTGTTTTTCGCCGAGTCGCTCGACACCTTCCTCGCCGACCTGAAGCGCGCGCGCCCCACGCTGTTCATCTCGGTGCCCCGGTTGTGGCTGAAGTTCCAGCAGGGCGTGTTCGCCAAGATGCCGCCGGCCAAGCTCGACCGCCTGCTGCGCGCCCCGGTACTGGGGCGCCTGGTCGCGCGCAAGGTGCTCAAGGGCCTGGGCCTGGACGCGGTGATCCAGGCCGGCAGCGGCTCGGCCCCGCTGCCGCCGGAGCTGATCCGCTGGTACCGCCGGCTCGGCCTCAAGCTGTTCGAGGGCTACGGCATGTCCGAGGACAACTCGTATTCGCACTGCTCGGACGAGGCGCATCTGGAGCCGGGATATGTGGGCGTGCCGCTGCCGGGCGTCGAGGTCCGGCTGGCGCCGGATGGCGAGGTGCTCATCAAGTCGCCGGCGCAGTTCAGCGGCTACTACAAGCAGCCCGAGCTGACCGCCGAATGCTTCACCCCGGACGGCTTCTTCCGCACCGGCGACCTCGGCGAGCGCCGCGCCGACGGCATGCTGCGCCTGACCGGCCGCGCCAAGGAGCTGTTCAAGACGGCCAAGGGCAAGTACGTCGCACCCGCGCCGATCGAGAACCGCCTGAACGCGCACCCGATGGTCGAGATGGCGCTGGTGTCGGGCCACGGCCAGGCCTCGGCGTATGCGGTGGTCGTGCTCGCCGAGCACCTGCGGCCGCGCCAGCACGAAGCCACCGTGCGCAAGGAGGTGGAGCACGCCATGGCGCATCTGCTGGCCGAGGTCAACGCCGCGCTGTCCGACTACGAGAAGCTCGCCACCCTGGTCGTGGCGCGCGAGCCCTGGTCGATCGAGAACGGCATGCTCACGCCCACGATGAAGCTCAAGCGCGCGAACATCGAGAAGGCCCTCGAGGCCGAGGCGCCGCGCTGGCTCGAGCGCCACGGCGTGCAGTGGGCCTGACGATGCACGGTGGCGACCGCGTCGCCGCCGTGCTGCAGGCGCACGGCGTGCCCGTGCTGTTCACGCTGTGCGGCGGCCACATCTCGCCCATCCTGGCGGGCGCCAAGGCGCGCGGCATCCGCATCGTCGACACGCGCGACGAGGTCACCGCAGTGTTCGCGGCCGACGCCTGGGCGCGTCTCACCGGCCGACCGGGCGTGGCCGCCGTCACCGCCGGGCCCGGCATCACCAACACCATCACCGCGTTGAAGAACGCGCAGATGGCCCAGTCGCCGGTGGTGCTGCTCGGCGGCGCCGCGCCCACCGCGATGCAGGGCCGCGGGGCGCTGCAGGACATCGATCAGCGCGCGCTCGTCGCGCCGCTGGTCAAGCGCGTGTTCAAGCTCGATCGGGTGCGCGAGCTGGGCCCGGCGGTGGACGAGGCGCTGGCGCTGGCCGCCGAAGGCGCTCCGGGGCCGGTGTTCGTCGAGTGCCCGGTCGACCTGCTGTACGACGAAACCACGATCCGCGCGATGTACGCCGACGCCGCGGGCAAGGGCAGCACGTTCGCCGAGCGCGCGCTGCGCTGGTGGCTGAACCGCCATGCCCGGCGCATGTTCGCCGGCGCCGACGCGACGCCGACGCCCGTGCCGCGCGGCGTCGAGCCGCCCCGCCCCGGCGAGGCCGCCGTCGGCCGCGCCGCCGCTGCGCTGCAGCGCGCCGACAAGCCGCTGCTGGTGATCGGCAGCCAGGCGGTCGTGCGCGCGGGCGGCGCCGGCGCGCTCGCTGCCGCGGTGGAGCGCCTGGGCATCCCGGTCTACCTGTCGGGCATGGCACGCGGCCTGCTCGGCCGCGACCACCCGCTGCAGATGCGCCATGCGCGCCGCAACGCGCTGCGCGAGGCCGACTGCGTGCTGCTCGCCGGCGTGCCGTGCGACTTCCGCCTCGACTACGGACGCCACGTCAGGCGCAGCGCGACGCTGCTCGCGGCCAACCGCAGCCGCCGCGACGCGACGCTGAACCGCAGGCCGGACGTGGCGATGATCGGCGATGCGGGCCTGGCGATCGAGGCGCTGGCCGCGCGCCTGCCGCCGCGCACCGGCTGGGCCGCCTGGCACGACGCGCTGCGCGAGCGCGACCGCGCGCGCGAGGCCGAGATCGACGGCCAGGCCGCGGGCCGCGGCGAGCACGTCAACCCGCTGGCGCTGCTGCGCGCGCTCGACGCCGCGGCGGGCGACGACGCGATCTTCGTCGCCGATGGCGGCGACTTCGTCGGCACCGCGAGCTACGTGCTGCGCCCGCGCGGGCCGCTGACCTGGCTGGACCCGGGCGCCTTCGGCACGCTGGGCGTCGGCGCGGGCTTCGCGCTCGGCGCTGCGGCCGCGCGGCCCGGGGCGCAGATCTGGATCATCTTCGGCGACGGCGCCAGCGGCTGGAGCCTTGCGGAGTTCGACACCTTCGTCCGGCTGGGCGTGCCGGTGATCGCGGTGGTCGGCAACGACGCGGCCTGGGCGCAGATCGCCCGCGAGCAGGTGAAGATGCTCGGTGACGACGTGGGCACCGTGCTCGCGCGCACCGACTACCACCGCGTGGCCGAGGGCTTCGGCGCCGCCGGCCTCAAGGTGACGCGCGACGACGAGGTGGCGGGTGCGCTGGCGCAGGCGCGCGCCCTCGCCCAGGCCGGCCGGCCGGTGCTGGTCAACGT
>DASTJE010000096.1:0-5635 GCA_035716845.1 Burkholderiaceae bacterium | reverse complement strand
GGGTGGCGGCCTCGTGGATGGTCTCCACCAGGTCACTCCGCTCGAACATGCGGCTGGGCAGGTTGACCGAGATCCACTGGTCGAAGCCGAAGGCGTCGCGCCACACGCGCGCCTGGCGCGAGGCCTCGCGGATGGCCCACTCGGACAGCGGCACGATCAGGCCGGTCTCCTCCGCCAGCGGGATGAAGTCGCCCGGCGGCACCAGCTGGTTGCCGCGCTGCCAGCGCATCAGCGCCTCGGCGCCGACCATGCGCGCGCCGCGCACGTCGATCTTGGGCTGGTAGTGCAGCACCAGCTCGTTGCGTTCGATCGCCTTGTGCAGATGGCTTTCAAGCTCGATCTTCTCGCGCCCGCGACCGCCCAGGTGCGGGCTGTAGGACTGCGCCGAATTGCGGCCGGCCGACTTGGCGGCGTACATCGCCACGTCGGAGTTGCGCATCAGGTCGACCAGGTTCAGGCCGTCGCGCGGGAACATGGCGATGCCGACGCTGGCGGTGACGAAGCACTCCTGGCCGGCCACCATCACCGGGTCGCGCAGGCTGTCGAGGATGCGGTTGGCCACGCGCTGGGCATCGGCGTCGTCGCTGACCTCGGGCAGCAGCGCCACGAACTCGTCGCCGCCGAGCCGCCCCACCGCCTCGAGCGAGCGGTGCGAGCGCGCGCCGGCGGCCTCGAGCGCGCCCTCCATCACCTGCTCGCTGTGGCGCACGCAGGCGCGCAGGCGCCGCGACACCTCCATCAGCAACTCGTCGCCGGCGGCATGGCCGAGCGTGTCGTTGACGTTCTTGAAGCGGTCGAGATCGATCAGCAGCAGCGCCGCGTTGTGGCCGAGCCGGCGCGCGTGCTCGAGCGCGCGCTCGGTGCGCCAGATCAGCTGGCGGCGGTTCGGCAGGCCGGTCAGCGAGTCGAAGTTGGCCAGGTGGCGGATGCGGTCCTCGGCCACGCGGCGGTCGGTCACGTCCTGGAACACGCCGGTGTAGCCCACGCTGTGCCCGTGCTCGAACTCGGCCTCGGCCTCGACGTGGATGATGCGCGCCCGCCCGTCGAACAGCGTCACCTGCACGTCGGTGGCCAGCACCGCGTTGTGCGCCGCGACGTCGCTGAGCATGCGCATCAGGCCGCGGCGCTGGCCGGCACCGACCATGCGCAGCAGCGCGCGCACGTCGACGCGGTCGTTCGGGTGGCGTCCGAGCACCCGCAGCGCCTCGGGCGACAGCCACAGCTGGCCCATGCCCCGGTTGCGCTGCCAGTCGAAGCTGCCCATGCGCGCGAGGTCCTGCGCGCGCGCGAGCTTGAACTTGCTGCGCTCGAGCTCGTTGCGCGTGCGCGAGGCGCGCAGCATGTAGCGCAGCCGCCCCGTCAGCAGGCTCCACTGCGTGCTCTTGACGAAGAAGTCGGTGGCGCCGGCCCGGTACGCGCGCTCGATCGACGCGTCGTCGTCGAGGCCGGTCAGCATCAGCACCGGCAGCTGCGAGTAGCCCGCGCGGGCGCGCAGGCGGCGGCAGGTCTCGAAGCCGTCGGGCTCGGGCATCATGGCGTCGAGCACGACGAGGTCCGGCGCCACGGCATCCAGGCCGTCCAGCGCCTGCTGTCCGCCCTCCACCTCGACGATCTCGAACCCGCGGTCGCGCAGCGCCGCCGCGGTCAGCATCAGGTTGACCGGGTCGTCGTCGACCAGCAGCACGCGCGGCGGCGCGCCGCCGGCGTCTTCCAGGTCCATCGGCCGCGTGTTCACGGCGCGGCCTCGGGCATCGGGCGCAGGGCGCCCAGCACGCGCGCGGCTTCGACGGCCAGGGCGTCGAGCCGGTCGTCCAGGCCGTCCTCGCGACCGTCGCGCAGCGCCTTCTCGACCTCCGCGCACAGTGCCGACAGGCCGAGGGCGCCCACGCTGGCCGAGGACGACTTGAGGGTGTGGGCGACGCTGCGCAGCATGGCCCGGTCGCCGGCCGCGCGGGCGCGCTCCCATTGCACGAGCCCCTTGTCGAGCGACGCGACGTAGGCGTCGAGCACGCGCTGCATCAGGCTGCCCGTGCCCGACGGATCGAGCTCGCGCAGCCGTGCCAGGGCCTGCGCGTCGAGCACGACGCCGAGGCCACCGGCCGTCGACGCCCCGGACTCTGCGGGGCCGCACGGCGCGTTCGGGCGCGGGCTGGAATACAACGGGGTCATCGGGCAACGGCCGGAGGCTGGGCAGGGACAACGGACAGCAACGGCCGTTGAGCCGTGGTTCGAAATGTAATCGCCCCGGCGCCGGCCTGTCCGTGGACTGTGACACGCCGTTGCAGGAGCCTTGCCCTGCCCCCGCGGCCTGCTGCGCGCGCGGCGTTCACTGGATCTGCGCCGCCGCAGCCAGGGCGGCCAGTACGGCGCGGTTGATCTCGGCCGTGCCCATCAGCAGGCGCTCGCCCGCCTCCCGGATGTCGTAGATCGACTCGTTCTCCACCGCGCGCACGACCTCGATGAAGGGGTGGTAGGGGCCGCCGCCGTCGACCAGGGCCTGGCGCACGGCGTCGGGCACGGGCACCGAGGTCAGCAGTTCGGCGAAGGGCTGCGACATCAGCCGGTCCAGCAGCGAGAACACGCCGCAGATGAAGGCCTCGTTGCGCATCTGGTCGTCGCCGCCGCCCACGCTGGCCTGCGCCAGCCGCTCCATCAGCAGGCCGCGCCGCAGCGAGGCGAACATCACCGGCTTCATGTCGCGGTCCTTGCTGGCGGAGGCCAGCAGCAGCGCCAGCCAGCGCTTCAGGCGCTGGTAGCCCAGCAGCATCAGCGCGTGCTGGAACGAGCTGACCTCCACGCGCAGGCCGAACGCCGGCGAGTTGATGTAGCGCAGCAGCTTGAAGGCCAGCGTCGGGTCGCGCTTGAGCACCTCGTCCAGGCGGTTGGCGGGCTCCTCCGCGTCGACGCGGCGCATCAGCTCGACCAGGGTCGCCAGGTCGGGCTGCATCGCGCCGCCGCGCGGGCGCACCGCGTCGTCGATCGGCCAGCCGAGCACGGCCACCGCGCCGCGCTGGAAACTCGCGTCGAGCTCGGCCAGCGTGCGCACGCCGGCCTGCATGTGGGTGATCTGGCGCACCACGCCCGGGGCGGGCAGCGCATCGCTGCGGCGCTCCTCCTGCACGTCGATGATCGAGTGCCTGAAGCAGGGCAGCACCTCGCGCGGCAGCTCGGTGCGCGGCCGGCCCTTGAGCATCAGCGTGTTGCCGCGCGCGAACAGGCCGGTGATGGCCTCGGTGTGGGCGATGTCGGCCGCCATGAAGGCCGGCACCTCGACCATCACGTTCGGGCTCGGCCGCGCCACCATCAGGTCGTGCAGCAGGGATTCCGACACCACGTTGAGCGAGACGCGGCCGGAGCCGTCGGGCCACACGTCGGCCACCGCCTCGAGCAGCGCGCCGGCGTCGATCGTGGCATCCGGCCGCACCGGGAAGACGGTCAGGCGCGTGGCCGTGACGTTGCGCTCGCGGTCGATCATCGGCGAGTAGCCGAGCACCACGTGGCCGAAGATCGGATGGTCGTTCATCGAGGGGCTTATCCGTTGAGGTGGTCGAACAGGGACATGCGCTGCACCGAGGCGTAGCTCTTGAGCGCGGCGTCGTAGCCCGTCTGCTGGTTCTGGAAGTCCGAGATGGCCTGCACCATGTCGAGGTCCTCGGCGTTCGAGCGCTCGGTCTGGGCCACCTGCTTCTGGCCCGCGATGCGGCCCTCGACCATGTCGGTGCGGTTGAGCAGCTCGCCCACGCGGCCGCGCAGGGTCTGCAGCGCGCCCAGCGAGGCGTCGAGCGCCGCCAGGCCGCCTTGCACGCCCTGCGTCACGGACGCGGAGGAACGCAAGGGCGTACGCAGCTCGGCGATCGCCCGGTCGAGCGTGTCGAACACCGACTGCGTGGGCGTCGCGAGGCGCACCTCGAAGCTGTCGGCGGCAGTGGGCGCGCCCGAGACGGTGAACGACATGCCGTCGATCTCGATCGCCTGCCCGCTCACGAAGGGCACGCCGGCCAGCGCGGTGGGCGCGCCGTCCTTGAGCACGCTGTAGGTGGTGCCCGCGGGCGTGCTCTGGAACTGCACCGCGTAGCGCAGCGCCGCGGGATCGGCCACCGCGGGCGGCGAGGTCTGGGTGAAGAAGGTGTCCGGGTCGACCACGCGCCCGGCGTCGATCCACGCGCCGGTGGCCGACGGCGTGGCCGAGGTGTTGGCGGTCTCGAACAGGCCGTTGCCCGAAGGCGCGGTGAGCCAGGCCTGCTGGCCGTCGACGCTGCGCAGCAGCGGCTCGTCGCCGGCGACCTGGATCTCGCCGGCCGTGCCGCGGAAGCTCACGCCGCCCACGCCGTCGACGAACGGGGGCTGCGTCGCGCCCTGGCCGGCAAACAGGTAGCTGCCGACCC
Organism: Burkholderiaceae bacterium; assembly: GCA_035716845.1. Classification (GTDB taxonomy): domain Bacteria; phylum Pseudomonadota; class Gammaproteobacteria; order Burkholderiales; family Burkholderiaceae_C; genus CADEEN01. Next base: position 1,250 of record DASTJE010000096.1, on the reverse strand, counting down.
CGTCGCTGCGGTTGGCCACCGCCAGCAGCTGCTGCCGCAGGTCGGCCAGGCGCTGCGCCACGACGGCACGCTCGGCGTCGCTGTAGCTGCCGTTGCCGGCCGCCACCAGCGACTCGCGCGCCTGCTGCATCAGCTCGCCGGCATCGGCCAGTGCGCTCTCGGTCAGCGTCATCGCGCCGCGGCTGGCTTCCAGCGCGCGCTGGTTGGCGTCCTGGCGTGCCATGGCCGCCAGGGCGCGCTCGGCGCGGCCGGCGGCCGTCGGGTCGTCGCTGGCACGCGCCACGCGCTTGCCGCTGGTCAATTGTTCCTGCGCGTGCGCGAGCTCGCGCTGGCGCTGCTGCAGGCGGTCGATGCCGGCGTCGAAGGACAGGGCGGTGGTGATGCGCAACATGGGCGGGGTTCCTATCGTCCGGTCGTCTGCAGCAGCGTGTCGAACACGCTCTGCGCCACCTGCAGCACCTTGGCGGCGGCCTGGTAGCTCTGCTGGAACTGCAGCAGGCGCGCCGCCTCCTCGTCCAGGTTGACGCCGGCCACGTTGCTGCGGCGCGCCTCGGCCTCGCGCGCGACCGCCGACGAGATGTCCGCCGAGGCGCGCGCGCTCTGCACCTTCACGCCGACGCCCGACATCAGCGCCGAGTACGCGTCGGTGACGGTGTCGCCGCCGACGAAGGCGGCGTCGCGCAGCGCCACGAAGGCCAGCGCATTGCCGTTGCTGGTGGCCGGATAGGCCGTCTTCTGCACCGTGAAGGCGTCGCCGGCGACCGGCGCGCCGTCGAGCCGCAGCTCGAAACCGTTGAGCGCGATCGGCTGGTCGGCCTGCCAGGTGCCGGTGCCGCTGGACACCAGCGCGTTGGTGGTGCGGTCGCGCAGCTCCCAGCTGTAGTCGCCGGCCGCCGACGTGAAGGCGATGCTCGCCGTGAGCGCCGGGTTCACTGCCGGGTCGACCACGCGCAGGCTCTGCACCGTCGCGGTGCCGCTGTTGGCCACCGAGCGCAACGCCTCCAGCGGCGAGGCCGCAGCGATGCCGCGCGGGTCGTCGAGCACGCTGCGCATGTCCACCGCGGCGCGTGCGAACGGCTGCAACAGGAAGCGGTCGCCCGCCGCCGGTGGCGGCGCACCCACCGTGACGGTCAGGCCGTCGACGGTGTCGCCGCTGGCGATGCTGCGCACCGTGCCGTCGGACAGGCGCGTCAGCAGGTACTGGCCGGCGTTGGCCGGGTCGGCCTCGAGGCGGTACTCGCTGGCCACCA
>DASTJE010000095.1:0-2095 GCA_035716845.1 Burkholderiaceae bacterium | reverse complement strand
TCCCAGGCCAAGGGCATCGTCCACAACGCCGAAAGCCGCAAGTTCGTCGCCCCGCTGGCGCTGACCGTGTTCGTCTGGATCTTCCTGATGAACGCGATGGACCTGCTGCCCGTCGACCTGATCCCGCAGATCTGGCACGGCGTCGCCCCGGCCGTCGGCGCACCCGACTACATGCGCGTCGTGCCGACCGCCGACCTCTCCATCACCATGGGCCTGTCGCTGGCCGTGCTGCTGGTGTGCCTGTACTACAACGTGAAGATCAAGGGCCTGGGCGGCTGGATCCACGAGCTGTTCACCGCGCCGTTCGGCTCCAACCCCATCCTGTGGCCGTTCAACTTCCTGATGCAGATCATCGAGTTCGTCGCCAAGACCGTCTCGCACGGCATGCGACTGTTCGGCAACATGTACGCCGGCGAACTGATCTTCATGCTGATCGCCCTCATGGGCGGCGCCTGGTCGCTGTCGGCCACCGGCATCGGCCTGGCCATCGGCCACATCATCGCGGGCTCCGCCTGGGCGATCTTCCACATCCTGATCATCACCCTGCAGGCCTTCGTGTTCATGATGCTGACGCTCGTCTACGTGGGCCAGGCACACGACGCGCACTAAGAGGGCGCGTCCCTCCGGTCCCCCTTTCCCCTTTTCCTTTTCCAACCACCAAAGTCTCTAGGAGCAATCATGGAAGTTATCAGCTTTGTCGCCCTGGCCGCCGGCCTGATCATCGGTCTGGGAGCCATCGGCGCCTGCATCGGCATCGGCATCATGGGCAGCAAGTACCTCGAATCGGCTGCCCGCCAGCCCGAGCTGATGAACGAGCTGCAGACCAAGATGTTCCTGCTGGCCGGCCTGATCGACGCCGCCTTCATCATCGGCACCGGTATCGCGCTGTGGTTCGCCACCGCCAACCCGTTCCTCGGCCAGATCGCCAACCTGCCGAAGTAAGAAGTCCCATCCTTTCGGTCAACCCATTTCCTGGAGCGCACCAGCGTCCCGGGGCAAGGATGAAAAAGTGAGCATCACCGGCACCCTCATCATTCAGGTGATCGTGTTCCTGATCCTGGTCGGGTTCACGATGAAGTTCGTGTGGCCGCCGATCGCCGCGGCGCTCGACGAGCGCGCCCGCAAGATCTCCGAAGGCCTGGCTGCCGCCGACAAGGCGAAGTCCGAGCTGGCCGCCGCCGACCGGCGCGTGGAAGAGGAGCTGGCGAAGTCGCGCAACCAGACCGCCGCCCTGCTGGCCGACGCCGAGCGCCGCGCGCAGGCGATCGTCGAGGAAGCCAAGGGTCGCGCGACGGAAGAGGCCAACAAGATCATCGCCGCCGCCCGTGCCGAGGCCGAGCAGCAGACGGTGAAGGCCCGCGAGGCGCTGCGCGAGCAGGTCGCCGTGCTGGCGGTCAAGGGCGCCGAGCAGATCCTGCGCAAGGAAGTCAATCCCGGCGTGCATGCAGAGCTGCTCAAGCGCCTGCAGACCGAGCTGGCGTAAGGACAAGCCATGGCCGAACTCGCCACGATCGCCCGTCCCTACGCGGAAGCGCTGTTCAACGCGTCGCAGGGCGACCTGAACGGCGCCTCGCAATGGCTGGACGCGCTCGCCTCCGTGGCGGGCAACCCCCAGCTGCTGCAGTACGCCGGCAACCCCAAGGTCCGCGACCAGCAGGTGTTCGACCTCATCTCCGACGTCGCGCGCGTGCAGCTGCCGCCCGCCGGGCAGAACTTCCTGCGCACCGTGATCGAGAACGGCCGCCTCGCGGCGCTGCCGGAGGTTGCCCAGCAGTTCCGCGAGATGAAGAACGCGCAGGGCGGTTCTTCCGACGCCGTGGTGTACAGCGCCTTCCCGATCGCGGCCGAGCAGCTGGGCGCCGTTGCTCAGGCACTCGAGAAGCGTTTTGGCCGTAAGCTCAATCTCACCGTGCGGGAAGACCCGTCCCTCATCGGCGGCATTCGCGTGGTGGTGGGCGACGAGGTGCTGGACACCTCGGTCAAGGCCCGCCTGGAACAAATGAAAGTCGCGCTGACGGCGTGATGCCGTAAGCCCTCCAAAGGACAGAGTCATGCAGCTCAATCCCGCTGAAATTTCCGAACTGATCAAGAGCCG
>DASTJE010000094.1:0-6845 GCA_035716845.1 Burkholderiaceae bacterium | reverse complement strand
CACCGAGGCCGTGTTGACGACGGCGCCCTTGCCCTGCCGGCGCATCACCGGCAGCGCGTACTTCAGGCCGAGGAACACGCTGGTCAGCGTGACCGCGAGCGTGCGGTTCCATGACTCGACGGTGGTCTCGCAGAGCAACGCTGGCTCGCCGTAGCCGGCGTTGTTGACGAGCACGTCGAGTCGACCCCAGCGCTGCAGCGCCAGCGCCACGGTGTCCTCGATGGCAGGCGGTTCGGCCGCGTCCATCTTGATCCACGCAACCTCACCACCGGCCTCGGCAATGGCCTGAGCGGTCGCCCGCGCACGCGTGCCGCTGAGGTCGGCCACCAGTACGCAAGCTCCCTCGGCCGCGAAGCGGAGCGCACTCGCCTGGCCGATGCCCGAACCGGCGGCGGTGACGATGGCGACCTGGCCTTCGAACCGCCGGCTCATCGAGGCCTCACTCCGCCTCGACCGTGCCGTGCGGCAGGAAGGTGATCGTCTCGGTGAAATCGACGAGCACCTCGCCGTTCTGGTTGATCACGCGGTGGCGCAGGTCCATCAGCGTGTAGCCGCGCGAGGTGGGCGGCCGCAGCCAGGCCTCGCCCTCGACGTGCACGGTGTCGCCCGGAAACAAGGCGCCCTTGACGCGCGCCTGCACGCCCGTCATGCCGCCGAAGGGGCCGTGCTCGCGGCCTTCGAGCACCTGATCGATGACGCCAGCCACCGTGGGCGCGAGCAGCCCCATGCCCAGCGAGATGATCATCGGCCCTGGCGCGAAGCGGTTGCGGTGCCGCCCCGACATATGGGCCTTGATGTACTCCATGTCGATGAAGAAGGGCTCGTGCAGCCCGACCACATTGACGAAGGTGACGATGTCGGTTTCGGTGATGGTGCGGTTGTGCGTGCGGAAGGGCACGACGCGTGCGTCGGCCAGCGGCTCGGTGGACATGATGGGCTCCTCGTGCTTGCCTGTGGGTTGTGCGCTGCCGTGCCGATCAATCGGCACCCGGCTTCAGACACTCGGGCATCTTCGCCAGCGGAAAGCCCTCGTAGGGCCGGTTGCGGCTGTGCTCCTCGAGCTTCCAGGTCTGGCGTGCGTTGGGCACGCCGCCGTCGACGCGGATGAACGAGCCGGTGATATAGGCCGCTCCCTCGGACAGCAGATACACCACCGCCGAGGAGATTTCGGCTTCGGTGCCATAGCGTTGCAGCGGTGCAGTCTTCATCAGGCTGCGGAACTTGGCCTGCATCTCCGGGCCGTAGGTGTCGAAGCCGCTGCTGGCGATGAAGCCCGGCGCCACGGCGTTGACGCGCACGCCGGCATGACCCCATTCGCAGGCCGCCGTCTCGGTGAAGGACAGCATGCCCGCCCGCGCGGCGCCGCTGTGCGCCATGCCGGGCATGCCCATCCACATGTCGGCGATGATGTTCACGATGGCGCCGCCGTGGCCCTCCATCCACTGGGTGTAGGCCTCGCGCGAGACGAGGAAGCCGCCGTGCAGGTTGTTGCGCACCACCGCATCCCAGCCCTTGAGCGAGATGTCGCGTACTGGCTGCGGGTACTGACCCCCGGCATTGTTGACCAGGCCATCGATGCGTCCGTGGGAGGCCAGCACGTCGGCGATCATCTGCTTCACGCCCGACTCGTCGCGGATGTCGCAGGAGTGGATCGTCACCGTCGCCTGCGGCGCAGCTGCGGCGATCTCGGCCTGCACGGCCTGCAGCTTCTCGAGCTTGCGGCCCACCAGCGCAAGCGCGGCGCCCAGGCTGGCCAGTTCATGCGCGATGCAGCGGCCGATGCCGCTCCCGCCACCTGTGACGATGACGCTCTGCCCAGCGAACAGGCCGGGGCGGAAGACGGAACGGTAGGATGCTGTGGTCATGGTTTGCTTCGTTGGGGTTCGTCGACAGGCTTGAGCATGAAGTTGCCGTGGCCGATGGCAATGGGCTTGTCGGGGCTGGATTGCCAGGCTTCGACACGCAGGTGAGCCACCCTCTTGCCTTGCTTGACCATGAACACCTGGGCATAGGTGTCAACCGGCCGGCCGGAGCGCAGGTACTCGAAGGTGAAGTTGATGGTCTTGGGCAGATCCGCGCTGTCCATGTCCCACAACAGGTAGAACAGGCCCGCACATTCCAGGAAGCCGCCGATCGCGCCGCCGTGCAAGGCCGGCAACGCCGGGTTGCCGATGAGCTTCTTGTCGAAGGGCATGCAGGCACCGAACTGATCGCCACGGATGTCCAGGCGGACGCCCAGGAAGCGCGCGTACGGCACCAAAGCCACCAACGGCTCCCAGTCACGGCTGTCGCGCGCCGCGGCGACGATGCTCTCGATCGTCATGGCTTGGCCCCTTCCAACATCGTGAGCGCCGCTTCCAGCGGGATGACCGGCCCGTCTGTGAACATGAAGATTCCAGACGAGGTGGCGATCGGGTCGTCAGGGCTGTCGTGATAAGCCGCGCCGCGGACGAAGGCCAGTTCGTGCCCGAGCTTGTAGCAAACGGCGCCGCCAAGAATCTCGCGCCCTGGAGTGGCCGGCTTCAGGTAGTCGATGCGCAGATCGAGCGTGGCCATCGGGCGCAGCTTGTCCAGCTTTACGAAGATGGCCAGACCGTAACAGCTGTCCAGCAGCGCCGTGATCACGCCACCGTGCACCACACCGCTCGCCGGATTGCCAACCAGGCGTTCGTCCGGCAGCACCTTGATGACGCACCAGTCGGGTTCGACCTCGTGCAGCCTCAGCCCCAGTTCGCGGCTGTAGGGCGAGATCACGGTGATCTGCTGCCACTTGCGGACCTTGTCCGCTTGATTGTTTTCGACGTCAGGCATTCGATTCCTCTCCTACATCAGGTGCACGAGTGCGCCCTTCACATGCGCTTGGCCACTTCTTCGAGCATGACCTCGGTGGCGCCGCCGCCGATGGCCTCCACGCGAGCATCGCGCACCATCCGCTCGATGGCGGCCTCGCGCATGTAGCCGAAGCCGCCATGGAACTGCTGGCAGTCATAGAGCACCTCGTTGACCAGCTCGCCGCACAGCGCCTTGACCATCGACACCTCCTTGACGCATTCGCGGCCCTGGGCGTCGAGCCAAGCGGCGTGGTAGACGAGCGCGCGCGCCGCCTCGACCTGCGCGGCACGCGCGGCCAGGCGCTGGCGGATCGCCTGCTTGTCCCACAGCGTGGCGCCGAAGGCCTTGCGCTCGCGCACATAGGCCACCGTCAGCTCGATCGCGCGCGCCGCCTCGCCGACACAGGCGGCGCCCAGCACCATGCGCTCGTTCTGGAAGTTGCGCATGATCTGGTAGAAGCCCTTGTTCTCCTGCCCGAGCAGGTTCTCGGCGGGGACGCGGCAGTTCTCGAACACCAGCTCCGCGGTGTCGCTGGACAGCCAGCCGCTCTTCTTCAACGCCCGGCCGACCCGGAAGCCCGGTGTGCCCTTCTCGACAGCGAAGATCGAGATGCCGCGCGACCCCTTGGCCGCTGCGTCGGTCTTGGCCCCCACGAAGTACAGGTCGGCATGCACACCGTTGGTGATGAACATCTTGCTGCCGTCGATCACCCAGTGATCACCATCGCGCACGGCGCGGGTGCGGATGCCGGCCACGTCGGAGCCTGCGTCGGGCTCCGTCACCGCCACCGCGCAGACCTTGTCGCCCCGTATCACCGCCGGCAGCCACCGCTGCAGTTGCTCGGGCGTGCCGAAGTTGGCCAGGTGCGGCGAGGCCATGTCGGTGTGCACCGTGACCGTGACCGCGAAACCGCCGAAGGTCGAGCGGCCGAGCTCTTCTGCCAGGATGGCGGAGTACAGGGTATCGAGCGCCGAGCCGCCATACTGCTCGGGATAGCGTATGCCCAGGTAACCCAGGCTGCCCATCTGCCGCAACACCTCGCGCGGCACCATGCCCGCTTCTTCCCAGGCGCCGGCCTTGGGCACGATCTCCTGCTCGATGAAGCGGCGCAGGTTGTCGCGGAACTGTCGATGTTCGTCGGTGAAGTAGATCGGCTCGTTCATGTCGTCGTCTCAGTTTCGATGGTCACCAGGAGATCTCCGCCCCGCACCGAATCGCCGACGCGGCAGCGCAGCTCGGCCACCGTGCCATCGGCCGGAGCGGCCAGGGTGTGCATCATCTTCATCGCCTCGACGATGAGCAGCGGCTCGCCGGCCCGTACGCGGGCGCCTGTCGCCGTCGAGACAGCGGCCACCAGACCCGGCATCGGTGCACGCAGCACGTTGCCTTCCCCCGCCTTGCCGGCTGCCGCAGCTGCCAATGCATGGGCCGTGCGGTCGATGCGCGTGAAGGCGTGGATGCCCTGCTCGCTGTGCAGCCACACCCGTTCGGTACCCGCCTCGCGGGCCGTCAGGAACGTGAACGCCTCGCGCACGCCTTCCCGCTCGATCTGGAGCCGTTGGCCGTCGAGCTGTGCGGCGACGTGCATGCGGCAGTCGCCTGCTTCAACCCACCAGCCCACGCCCTGGCGCCGCACCAGCGCACGGTGCAGGTTTCGGGCGGCGTCTTCAAGCAGCACCAGAACGCCGGCCGGCACCACGTCGCCCAGCAGCCGCCAGGCGCCCAAGGCGTGCCAAGGTGAGGCCTGTGCGCTGGACTGCGCCGCCAGCACGCAACCCAGCGCAGCCTGCGCAATCGCCGGTGCCGCGTCGCCTCGCGGCACCCAGCCGCCGGGAAAGCCGCGTTCGATGTAGTGCGTGCTGAGCGGGCCCCCGAATGCAGGCGCGCGCACCAGATCGGCCACGAAGCCCAGGTTGCTGCGCACGCCCAGCAGCCGGTACGCGCCCAGAGCGCTGCTCAAGCGCCGCGCAGCCTGGTCGCGCGTGTCCCCGAAGGCGATCACCTTGGCCAGCATCGAGTCGTAGTGCGGCGTGACCGCGCTGCCAGCCCGCACCCCACTGTCGACGCGGACGCCTTCGCCCGCCGGTTCGTCGCAGACGACCACGGTGCCGACCTCGGGCGTGAAGCCGGCCGCCGGATCCTCGGCACACACGCGCGCCTCGATGGCCCAGCCGCGGCGCGCGATCTGCGCCTGCGTGAACGCGAGCGGCTCGCCGGTGGCCACGCGCAGCTGCCACTCGACGAGGTCCAGTCCCACCGTGGCTTCGGTGACCGGGTGCTCGACCTGCAGCCGCGTGTTCATCTCGAGGAAGAAGGTGTCGCCACTGGCCGCATCGTGGATGAACTCCACGGTGCCGGCCGAGTGGTAGCCGATTGCTTGGCCGATCGCCAGCGCATGGCGGTACAGCGCTTCGCGCTGCACCTCGCTCAGGTGGGCGGCCGGCGCCTCTTCGATGACCTTCTGGTGGTTGCGCTGGATCGAGCACTCGCGCTCGAACAAGTGCACCAGATGACCGTGCTGGTCACCGAGCAGTTGCACCTCGAGGTGGCGCGGCTCGGCAAGGTAGCGCTCGAGCAGCACGCGGTCGTCGCCGAAAGATGCCTTCGCCTCGCGGCGCACGGTGGCCAGGGCAGGCGCGAAATCCGCCGGCTGCCGTACCACCCGCATTCCCTTGCCGCCGCCGCCCGCCGAGGCCTTGATGAGCACCGGCCAGCCGATGCGCGCGGCAGCCTGCGCCAGCACGGCGTCGGCCTGATCGTCTTCGTGGTAGCCCGGCACCACCGGCACGCCGTGCTCGACGGCAATGCGCTTGGACTCGATCTTCGAGCCCATGCGCCGGATGGCCTCGCGCGAGGGGCCGACGAAGACGATGCCCGCCGCTTCGCAGGCGTCGATCAGCGCCGGGCTCTCGGACAGGAACCCGTAGCCTGGGTGCACCGCCTGGGCGCCGCTGGCCCGTGCCGCGGCCAGGATCATCTGAGCGTCCAGGTAGCTGCGCGCGGCCTCGGCCGGTCCGATGCGCACCGCAGCGTCGCACTCGGCCACGTGGCGCGCATCGCGGTCGGCGTCGGAGTAGACGGCAACGCTGCGCAAACCAAGCCGTCGCGCGGTGCGCGCAATGCGGCAGGCGATTTCGCCGCGGTTGGCGATCAGCAGGGTGTCGAACATTGCCCCGCTCACCGCTTGCGCCACGCGGGTGACCGCTTCGCGAAGAAGGCCTCGATGCCCTCGCGCCCTTCGTCGGTCTCCCAGGCGTCGGCCAGCTTGTCCGCGCCGTAGATCATGCTCGTGGGCAGGTCGTGGCTGTCCACGTAGGTCACCAGCTTCTTGGTGGCCGCCACCGCACCGGGGGCGCATTGCAGCAGATCGGCCAGCTCCCGCTCGACCGCAGCGTCCAGCTCCGCCGTCGGCACCACCTCGGACACCAGGCCGAGCCGCCGCGCCTCCGCAGCGCTCATGCGCTTGGCAGTGAGAAAGGTGCGGCGCGCGTTCGCCTCGCCCATGCGCGCGACGACGTAAGGCGAGATGTTGGCCGGGATCAGCCCGAGCCGCACTTCCGTCAGGCAGTAGCTGCCGGTGTCGACCGCAACGGACACGTCGCACACCGAGATCATGCCCACGCCGCCGCCATAGGCCGGCCCGTTGACCCGGCCGATCAGCGGCATCGGCAGCTCGTTGAGCGCACGCAACATCAACGCCAGTTCGAAGCTCTCGGCCACGCGCTGCTCACGCGTCTTCTTCATGTTCTGCTGCATCCAGCCGAGGTCGCCGCCAGCACAGAAGGTGGCCCCGGCGCCCGTGAGCACGACCGCACGCAAGCCCTTCTCTCCCGCGAGCAAGTCGGCGGCCTTCTTCAACTCCGCGATCAACATGGCGTTGAGCGCGTTGTGGGTGTCGGGGCGGTTCAGCGTCAGGCGCGCGACGCCGCGGGCGTCGACATCGAGCAACAGAGTCTGGAATGCGGGTGGGGTCATGGTCACATGCGATAGACAGGGGTCGCCGTCTTGCGGAT
>DASTJE010000093.1:0-6681 GCA_035716845.1 Burkholderiaceae bacterium | reverse complement strand
GCCCAGCTTGGCCGCGAGCCAATGGTCGCGCGCCAGCGGGTCGAGCCGCAGCAGGGCCCACAGCGTGGCCCCTGCGACCAGCAGCAGCGTGTCGATGGCCACGGCCGCGGCCCGCACCGCGCCGCGCATCGGCCAGCGCGCACCGGCCAGCAGCGCAGCGCCGCGCAACGCGAACAGCGACCCGCTCGCGGCGACGAGCCCGACGTGGGCGTGCCGGATCTGCGGGGTCCAGTCGAGGAGGCTCAAGGGAACGCTTTCACCATCGGCCGCGCAGCGCGAGGCGCCAGGTGCGCGGAGCCTCAGCATAGGTGAACAGGGGCGACTTTGCCGCCAGACTTGTACCGGTGAGGTTGCGCACGCCCAACGAAATCTCCAATCCCTCGGGCAGTGCCGCGGTGACGTGAGCGCCTGCCAGCGCCACGTCGGGCGCCGGCTGCGCCGGTGCGCCCACGGTGGTCGACGCGAGGCGCTGGTCGCCGGAGAACTCGACGTACGCGGCGCTGCGCCATATGCCGCTGCGCCAGTCCACCTGCACGGTCGCGGCATGGCGCGGGCGACGCTCGAGGCGGCGCCCCGAGCCGTCGATCGCATCGAGGTAGGTGTAGCTGGCCTGCAGGCCCACGCCGCCACCCAGCGCCACCGTGACCCCCCCCTCGGCGCCGCGCAGGCGGGCGCGCGAGCGGTTCTCGTAGGTGTAGGTGCCGACGCCGGGCGTGGCCCCGGGCGCGACAAGGCGCACGTCGATCAGGTCGCGGATGCGCTGGTCGAACAGCATCGCCTGCGCCTGGGTGGCGCCCGACTCGTAGGCCACGCCCAGCTCGAGGGCGTCGCTGCGCTCGGGCACCAGAGCGGGATTGCCCAGGAAGGTGTTGGGGCCTTCGGCGCGCGCGCCGGGCACCACCTGCTTCAGGTTGGGCACCTTGAAACCGTGGCTGTAGCCGCCCTTCACGCTCCACGTGTCCGCAGGGCGCCAGACGGCGTAGGCACGCGGGCTCCACTGGCTGCCGTAGCGCGCGTGGTCGTCGTGGCGCAAGCCGAACGCCAGGCCCAGGCGCGGCCAGGCCCGCCATTCGTCCTGCACGAACAGCGAGCGGTGGCGCAACACCGAACGGCCGCCCGGCAGCCCCGGATCGGCAAGCGCCTCGTCGCGCGCCTCGGCCCCCAGCATGACGTCGTGATGCAGGAGCTGCCGGCGTGCATGGCCGTCGAGCACGCGCTCGGTCAGGGTCTGCGGAACGTTGACGGCCACGCCGGCGCTGCGGCGGTTCGCCACGTCGATGCGCGACTCGTACGCGCGCAACTGGGTCTCCACGGGATGCGAGGCCGTCGCGCCGCCCCACGTCGCGCTCCAGTCCAGCGACGTGAACGAGCGCTCGATGTCGTTGTACGTGCGATGGAAGCGCCGCGCACCGCCGCGCTCGCGCGCGCCGGCTTCGCGATCCTCGGTGCCGGCCCGATGTTCGAGCTCCAGACGCTGGCCGGCCGCAGCGCGCCATCCGAGCCCGACCCAGGCATCGCGCTTGGCGCGCGACTCCAGTTCGGAGATGCGGGCATCGGCCGGCGACGCCACCGCATCGACCCGCGTGGCGGCCATGCCGGCACGCAACGCCAGCCCCGCCCCCAGCGGGCCTTCGGCGCGCGCGGAGACGCGCCAGCCATCACCGCCGCGTCCGCCGTCGGCACTCGACCCCTCCGCGGCAGCGCCAAGGCTCCAGCGCTCGCCCGGCGACCGGGTGATGACGTTGACGACGCCGCCCATCGCCTCCGAGCCGTACAGCACCGACATCGGGCCGCGGACGATCTCGATGCGCGCGATGTCCTCGACCGCGACCCAGTCGTACTGGAAGTCCGACGCGCCGACCACGCCGTCCGACGCGCCGATGCGGCGCCCATCGACCAGGAACAGCGTGTGCTTGCTGTCCATGCCGCGGATGCCGACGACCTTGCGCCCGCCCACGGCCCGGCCCTGCAGCGACAGGCCGGTCTCGCCGCGTATCGCGTCGAGCACGTTGTCGGCGCCGCGCGCCGCGATGTCGGCCGGACGAATGATCGACAAGGCCGCCGGCGCATCGATCCACGGCATGGCGTGGCGTGTCGCCGTGACCACGACCGACTGGGCGGCGCCCGGCGCCGTCGCGTCGGCCAGCTGCGCTGCCACGGGGCCCGCGGCGGCGACCAGCGCGAGCGCGGCGAGCTGCGGGACGGACTGGCGGTGTCGCGGCCAGGCGCGTTGGTTTGGGCTGTGCACGGCGGGCAAGCATGCTCGGCGTCCTGGGCGCGAGCCTTGATGTAGGTCTGGTTTTCTCCTCCCGCGCCCGCCGGCCACCGCCCTTGAACCAGTTCAAGGCCGGCGGCCGGGCCTCGCGCGAGCATCGCCCCCGACCCACCCCCGAGAACCGAGGAGAACCCGTGAAAACCATGCGCCCCCCCTCCCTGCTGCTGGCTGCACTGCTTGCGGCCACCACGATCGGCGCCCTCGCCCAGGACAAGAAGCCCGGCGTGACCGAATCGGAACTGAAGTACCAGGCCGGGGGCTCGCCGCTGGCCGGCGAGCCCATGTACCAGGCGACCAATCCGAAGGCGCCCGCGATGACGCAGGCCGAGTTCGAGATCGGCCGCAAGATCTACTTCGAGCGCTGCGCCGGTTGCCACGGCGTGCTGCGCAAGGGCGCCACCGGCAAGCCGCTGACGCCCGACATCACGCTCGGCAAGGGCACCGATTACCTCAAGGTCTTCATCGCCTACGGCTCGCCCGCCGGCATGCCCAACTGGCAGACCAGCGGCGAGATGACGGAGAAGGAAGTCGACCTGATGGCGCGCTACATCCAGCACGATCCTCCGACACCGCCGGAGTTCGGGCTCGCGGAGATGAAGAAGACGTGGAAGGTGGTCGTTCCGCCCGACCTGCGGCCCAAGAAGAAGGAGAACAACTACAACATCGCCAACATCTTCTCGACCACCCTGCGCGACACCGGCGAGGTGGCGCTGATCGACGGCGACACCAAGCAGATCATCAACATCGTCAAGACCGGCTACGCGGTGCACATCTCGCGCCTGTCGGCCTCCGGGCGCTACCTGTACGTGATCGGGCGCGACGCCAAGATCAACATGATCGACCTGTGGATGGCCAAGCCCGACAACGTGGCCGAGATCCGCGTCGGCCTCGAGGCCCGCTCGGTGGACACGAGCAAGTACAAGGGCTTCGAGGACAAGCTCGCGATCGCCGGCAGCTACTGGCCCCCGCAGTACACGATCATGAAGGGCGACACGCTCGAGCCGATGAAGATCGTCGCCACCCGCGGCATGACCGTCGGCACGCAGGAATACCACCCCGAGCCCCGCGTGGCCTCGATCGTGGCCAGCCACTTCAAGCCCGAGTTCGTCGTCAACGTCAAGGAGACGGGCAAGACGCTGATGGTGGACTACTCCAACATCGACGCGCTCAAGGTCACCGAGATCGGATCGGCACCGTTCCTTCACGACGGCGGATGGGACAGCAGCAAGCGCTACTTCCTGGTGGCGGCCAACAACAGCAACAAGATCGCCGTGATCGACGCCAAGGAAGGCAAGCTGGCGGCGCTCACCGAGGTCGGCAAGATTCCCCACCCGGGACGGGGCGCGAACTTCAAGCACCCGAAGTTCGGCCCCGTCTGGGCGACCGGCCACCTGGGCGACGAGTCGATCTCGCTGATCGCCACCGATGCGAAGCGCAAGGACACCGCCTTCAAGCAGGTGGCGCAGATCAAGGGTCAGGGCGGCGGCAACCTGTTCATCAAGACGCACCCGAAGTCGACCCACCTGTACGTCGACACGCCGCTCAATCCCGACCCGAAGATCTCGCAGTCGGTGGCGGTGTTCGACATCAGGAGCCTCGACAAGGGATTCAAGGTGCTGCCGATCGCCGAATGGGCGGGCCTCGCGGACGACGGCGCCAAGCGCGTCGTGCAGCCCGAGTACAACAAGGCCGGCGACGAGGTGTGGTTCGCCGTCTGGTCGGCCAAGAACAAGCAGAGCGCCCTGGTCGTGGTGGACGACAAGACGCTCAAGCTCAAGGCCGTGATCAAGGACCCGCGGCTGATCACGCCCACGGGCCACTTCAACGTCTACAACACGCAGCTCGACATCTATTGAGGAGCGCCCCACCATGCACAAGCTCGTTCCCCCGCTCGCGCTCGTGGCCGCGCTGACGCTTGCCGCGTTCGCGGCCCACGCCGCCGGACCCGAGACCGAGGCGGCGATGACCAAGGCCGGCTGCCTGGCCTGCCATGCGAAGGACAAGAAGCTCGTCGGACCGTCGTTCAAGGACATCGCCGCCAAGTACAAGGGCCAGGCCGACCTCGTGCCCAAGCTGATGGACAAGGTGCGCAAGGGCGGCAGCGGCGTCTTCGGCCCGGTGCCGATGGCCCCCAACCCGCCCGACAAGATCAGCGACAAGGACCTGAAGGAGGCCGTCGAGCTGATCCTCCAGTCGTGAACCGACTGCGGCAGATGGCGGCGCTCGCGGCGGCCGTCTGTTGCAGCCTGGCGCAGGCCGCGCCCGGCGCCACCTCGGCGGACGGGCGCTGGCGCGTCGAGGGCCTCGATCGCACGGTGGTCGTGCGCGACGGCGACCGGACGGTGAAGACGCTGCCGGCGCGCAGCCTGTCCGCCGCCGACAGCGGCCGCGCCGTGTCCATGCTGTACCTGCCACGGCGGCGCAGCTTCGCGATCGGCTTCGACGCCGGGCTGCCGGAGCTGTGGGAGTTGTCCGTCGATCCCGACGCGCCGGCCGTGTTCGACGGACTGGTGCACGACTACCGCATGGGCGAAGCGGTGGCCTCGCCCGGTTTCCTCGGCGTGCGCCGCACCCGGCTCGACGCGACGGTGCTGTCCTTCGTGGCCGATGCCAGCAATGCCTACCTGCTGGCGCTGGCATCCGACGGGTCGCTGGTCCTGCTGAACCTCGACGTGCGGCGCGCCATCGCGCGTTGGGCGATCGCGGACGCCGACCCCGACCTCGCGGCGGCCCAGGCCGTCGGATCGACGATCGTGGTGCCCGATCGCCGCGGCACGACACCCCTGGTGATCGACGTGCGCGCGCCCGCGCTGCGACGCTGACGCGCGTACCGCCCCCGAGCCCGGCTAGCATCGGCCTCCACGCACGGAGGCCCAGTGGAACTCGAGATCCCGGAAGACTTGGCCGTGGCCCTGCTGGGCCTGGTCGGCACGCAAACGCCGCTGGGCGTGCAACTGGGCGCCCCGGGCGCCGGCAGCGGCACGCGCGTGGTGTCCAGCCACCACTTCGACGGCCACGCACTCACCCTGCTCTACCAGCTCGGGCAGGCCCAGGGCGCGCGCGACCTGGTGTTCCAGCTGCTCGCGCTGGACAACCTCAACGGCGAGCCGATGGTGCGCCCGATCGCCAGCCTCGAGCTGCTGGTGCCCGCGATCATCGAGTGGCTGGCGCGCGACGCGATCGACGGCTGGCTCTACCAGCGCGGCAAGGATGGCGCCCTGCTGGCCTGGCTGGTGCACTCGGTCCGCCTGGTCAAGCCCAGCGACGGCAACGCCTACGTCGTGGTGGGCCTGCTGGCCAACACGCTGCAGGCCGCCGGGCGCGAGCCGCCCAGCGACCCGCGCCTGCGCTTCGCCGGCATGACCTGGGGCCTGAGCTTCTACGCCGAGGACCTGCCCGGGCGCACGCTGGCGGGCCTGTTCGCCGACCAGGGCTTCTTCAAGGAGTGCGCCGAGTTCAAGCAGGAGTACGAGGCGCAGGTCGCCGGCTTCATGGCCTTGCAGCCGCAGTTCGGCGCGCAGTTCACGGCCAGCGGCAGCGCCTGGCGCGCCGGCGAGGGGCCGCGCGCCGCGCTGGAGTGCTTCCGCCTGCCCGAGGGCGCGGCGGTGCGCTGCGTCAACGACGAGGAGCTGCTGCCGCGCCGCTTCGACCTCGCGGCCGACCCGCACTACTGGCGCGAGTGCGGCATCGCCAGCGGCTTCGACCGCATCCCGCAGCACTGCTACCTGCACCTGTTCCACCTCGACTGGCACCGGCCGATCTGGGTGCACGCGCGCAACGTGCGCCCCTACGAGTACCGGCCGGCGCTGCGCGATCGCCTCGTGCTGCCGCAGGCGCAGCGCGACCTGATCGACATCCTCACGGCGGACCGCCATTTCCTGGTCGAGGACGTGGTGCGCGGCAAGTCGGGCGGCACCACGATCCTGTGTCGCGGCGCGCCGGGCCTGGGCAAGACGCTCACCGCCGAGGTCTATGCCGAGGTCGTGGGCAAGCCGCTGTACCGCGTGCACTCCGGCCAGCTGGGTGTCTCGGCCGAGTCGGTGGAGGCGCAGCTCACGGCGATCCTGCAGCGCGCCGCGCGCTGGGACTGCGTGCTGCTGCTCGACGAGGCCGACGTCTACATCCGCCGGCGCGACAACGACCTGCAGCACAACGCCATCGTCGCCGAGTTCCTGCGCACGCTGGAGTACTTCAGCGGCCTGCTGTTCATGACGACCAACCGCGTCGGCGACATCGACGACGCCATCCTGTCGCGCTGCATCGCCGTCATCGACTACCTGCCGCCGGGCCCCGAGGACGCGCGGCGCCTGTGGCACACGCTGGCACTTCAGCTGGGCGTGGATCTGCCCGCACCGCTGGTGGACGAGCTGGTGGCCGCCTACCCCGGCGTGAGCGGGCGCGACATC
>DASTJE010000092.1:0-2309 GCA_035716845.1 Burkholderiaceae bacterium | reverse complement strand
TGGCTTCCTTGACGGCCTTGGGTGCGCCATCGACCAGGTCCTTGGCCTCCTTCAGGCCCAGGCCGGTGAGCTCGCGCACCGCCTTGATCACGCCCACCTTGTTGGCGCCGGCTTCCAGCAGCATCACGTTGAACTCGGTCTTCTCCTCGGCAGCGGGCGCAGCCGCGCCGCCACCACCGCCGGCGGCCGGCGCAGCCATCGAGGCGGCGGACACGCCGAATTTCTCCTCGATCGCCTTGACCAGGTCATTGAGTTCCATCACCGACATGCTGTCCAGCGCGGTCAGGAATGCGTCTTTGTCGAATGCCATTTGATTTGCCTCTGTCTGTTGAATGCGTTGAATGGTGGAAAACGGGGTCGTCCCTAGGCGGCCGGCGCTTCGGCGCCGCCGCCCTTGTGCTTGGCCAGCGCGGCCAGCACGGCGGCGATGCGCTGCACGGGGCTCTTGAGCAGGCCGGCCACTTGCGACAGCAGCACTTCCTTGCTCGGGATCGCGGCCAGCGCCTTGACGCCGTTGGCGTCCAGGGCCCTGCCCGCGTAGGCACCCGCCTTGACGACGAGCTTGTCGTTGGTCTTGGCAAAGTCGGCGATGACTTTGGCCGCAGCCACGGCATCCTCGGAAAAACCGTAGATCAGCGGGCCGGACATGGCTTCCGCGGCCACCTCGAACGGCGTGCCGGCGACGGCGCGACGGGCCAGCGTGTTCTTCAGTACATGAAGGTACACGCCCTTGGCCCGCGCGTCGACGCGCAGCTTGTTCAGGTGCTCCACGGTGAGGCCACGGTACTCGGCCAGCGCCAGCGTCTGCGAGCGCGCGACTTGCGCGGCCACATCCGCCACCACGGCAGCTTTCTCGTTGCGATTGAGACTCAAGGTCTGCTCCTCACACACACGTGCCTTGCGGCACACCCAGCGACCTTGCTGCCTCGGAACCGTTCACGCATTCCTTCGACAGCGGGGACGCCATCTGCGCTGGCTTCGGACTTGCGTCCTGGCTTAGGGGGCTGCGGCTGCCGCCCCACCAGCGGTCTTTGACGGCCCGGCCCCGGTTGCCCGCGGCCGGCCCACCAATTCCTTCGTTACTGCTGCGGCGCCGCGGCCGCCGTGATCGTGGCCACGTCCACACGCGCACCCACGCCCATCGTCGAGGACAGCGCCACCTTGCGCAGGTAGATGCCCTTGCTCGATGCCGGCTTGGCCTTGTTGAGCGCATCCACCAGCGCCAGCAGGTTGCCCTGCAGCTTGGCGCTTTCGAACGAGCGCCGGCCGATCGTGGCATGCACGATGCCGGCCTTGTCGACGCGGAACTGCACCTGGCCGGCCTTGGCGTTCTTCACCGCCGTGGCCACGTCGGGCGTCACGGTGCCGACCTTGGGGTTGGGCATCAGGCCGCGCGGGCCGAGGATCTGGCCCAGCGTACCGACCACGCGCATCGCGTCGGGAGAGGCGATGACGACGTCGAAGTCGATGTTGCCGGCCTTCACCTGCGCCGCCAGGTCGTCCATGCCGACCACGTCGGCGCCGGCCGCCTTGGCCTCCTCGGCCTTGGGGCCCTGCGCGAACACGGCCACACGCTTGGTCTTGCCGGTGCCGTTGGGCATCACGACCGCGCCGCGCACCACCTGGTCGGACTTCTTGGCATCGATGCCGAGCTGCACGGCCACGTCGATCGATTCGTCGAACTTGGCGGTGGCGTGCTTCTTGACGAGCTCGAGCGCGTCGACGATCGGGTAGAGCTTGGTGCTGTCGACCGCGCCCTGCAGCGACTTCTGCTTCTTCGTGAGCTTGCCCATGGTCAGACTCCTTCCACCGTCACGCCCATCGAGCGGGCGGAGCCGGCAATGGTCCTCACCGCAGCGTCCAGGTCGGCGGCGGTAAGGTCCTTCATCTTGGTCTTGGCGATCTCCTCGACCTGCTCACGCGTGAGCTTGCCCACCTTCTCGATGTGCGGCTTGCCCGAACCCTTCTCCAGCTTGATCGCCTTCTTGATCAGCACGGTGGCCGGCGGCGTCTTGATGATGAAGGTGAAGGACTTGTCGGCGTACGCGGTGATCACCACCGGCAGCATCAGGCCCGGCTCCATCGACTGGGTCTGGGCGTTGAACGCCTTGCAGAACTCCATGATGTTCAGGCCGCGCTGACCGAGCGCGGGACCGACCGGCGGCGAGGGGTTCGCCTTGCCGGCGGGGATCTGCAGCTTGATGAAGCCGACGATCTTCTTGGCCATGTGGCACTCCTAGCGAGTTCAAACGCCCTGGGGCACTGCGCCCCGCGAGCTCCTCGTCAACTCAGCCCTGCGTTGAAAACCG
>DASTJE010000091.1:0-8994 GCA_035716845.1 Burkholderiaceae bacterium | reverse complement strand
TTCTGCGCCGCCCACTTGTTCCAGCGTTCCGTGAGCTTGTCGATGTTGTCGATCCAGAAGCGCACGTCCTCGGGGAAGGACTGGTTCAGGTTGACCGGGTTGGTGGGCAGCTCGGCCATCAGCGACGGGTCGACCTTGGCCGCGGCCTCCTTGCTGGTGACGCCATAGCGCACGTACTTGGGCAGCTTGGCCGCGTTCTCGGCGCGGCCCATGAACTCGAGCAGCTTCTCGGCGTCGGCCTTCTTGGGCGAGCCCTTCATGATCACCCAGCTGTCCATCGTGTAGGGCGTGTCCTTCCACACCATCTTGAAGTTCTTCTTGTCCTTCTCGTTGGCCGCGGTGATGCGGCCGTTGTACGCGGTGGTCATCACCACGTCGCCGGCGGCGAGCATCTGCGGCGGCTGCGCGCCGCTCTTCCAGAACACGAGGTCGCCCTTGATGCTGTCGAGCTTGCGGAAGGCGCGGTCCACGCCCTCGGCGGTGCGCAGCGCCTTGTACACGTCGGCGCGCGGCACGCCGTCGGCGATCAGCGCGATCTCGAGGTTCCACTTGGCGCCGTTGCGCACCGCGCGCTTGCCGGGCACCTTCTTGCTGTCGAAGAAGTCGGCCCAGCCGTTGGGGGCGGCCTTGAGCTTGTCGCCGTCGTAGGCCAGCACGAGGTTGTACTGGATCGCCCCCACGCCGCAGGCGTGCAGGGCCCCCGGCAGGTAGCGCGCGGCGCCGCCGATCTTGCCCGCGTCGAGCCTTTCGTACAGGCCTTCGTCGCAGCCCACCTCGAGCTCGTCGGCCTCGACCTGGACCAGGTCCCAGTTGTTGTTGCCGCCCTTGATCTTGGTGCGCAGCACGCCCAGGCCGCCGTCCCAGGCCTCGTCGGTCATCTTGTTGCCCGCGGCGATGAAGGGCTTGAAGAACACCTCGCGCTGCCCGTCCTGATAGGCGCCGCCCCAGGAAACGACGTTGAGGTCGCGCGTCTGCGCGCCGGCGGCCGCCGAGGCCAGCGCCAGCGTGGCGGCAGCAAGCGGGGCGATGAATCGGATGCGTGTCATCGGTCGGTCTCCTTCTCCGTGGGTCGTGGGGGGTGTCGGTGTTGCTGCGTGCAGGTCTCGCGGGCCTCAGTAGGCCCAGGCATGGTCCGGCGCGAAGCCCAGGCGGACGCGCTGCCCGGGCGCCGTCCCGGCGGGAACGCCGCCCGGCGCCAGCTTCACGTGCCAGGGTGCCACGCCAGGGGCCTGGTCGAGCCTGACGATCATCCGCCAGTGGTCGCCCTGGTGGATCAGGTCCACCACCGAGGCCACCACGCCGCCGGGCTCGCCTTCATTGAGCAGGCGCAATCTTTCGGGGCGCACGCACAGCGTGACCTCGCGTGCTCCGGCCCGCGCCTGCAGCGCAGCGCTGGCGCGCGCGGCCACCGGCGCCGCCTGGCCGGCCAGCAGCACCTGGGCCACGGCGCCGTCGCGTGCGGCCAGCGTGCCTTCGACGCGGTTGTTGTCGCCCAGGAAACCGGCCACGAAGGGGTTGGCCGGTGCGTCGTACAGCGCGCTGGGCACGTCGAGCTGCTCGATGCGGCCATGGTTGAAGACGGCCACGCGATCCGACAGCGTCATCGCCTCGGACTGGTCGTGCGTGACGAAGACCATCGTGACACCCACCTCGCGGTGCAGGCGCCGGATTTCGAGCTGCAGCTCCTCGCGCAGACGCTTGTCCAGGGCGGCCAGCGGCTCGTCCATCAGCACCAGGCGCGGCTCGAACACCAGCGCGCGCGCCAGCGCCACGCGCTGCTGCTGGCCGCCGGAGAGCTGGTTCGGCCGCCGTTGGGCGAAGTCGCGCAGGTGCACGCGGTCGAGCGCGCGCGCCACGCGCTCGGCGGTCTCGGCGGCCGGGCGCCTGCGCACCGTGAGCGGGAAGGCCACGTTCTGCGCGACCGTCAAGTGCGGGAACAGGGAGTAGCTCTGGAACACCACGCCCATGTGACGCAGGTGCGCCGGCAGCCGCTCGATGGGCTGGCCCTCCAGTCGGATGGCGCCCGAGCTCACGCTCTCGAATCCGGCCAGCATCATCAGGCTGGTGGTCTTGCCCGAGCCCGAAGGGCCGAGCAGCGTGAGGAACTCGCCCTGCCGGATCTCGAAGCTGACCCGGTCCACTGCCGGGCGATCGCTGCCCGGGTAGCACTTGCTGACGTCCTCGAAGGCGATGAAGCTCATGGCCGGGACAGGACGGCGCGCGTCGCCGTTTTCAGCGCCCGAGCCAGGCCACGGTGTCGGCCAGCGCGCGGTCGAAGCGCTCGAGCAGGGCGTCGACCTCGGCCTCGCCGATCACCAGCGGCGGCGAGAAGGCGACGATGTCGCCGGCCATCACGCGCAGGATCAGGCCATGTTCCTGGGCACGCCGCACCAGGTAGGCGCCGACGCCGCGCTTCGCATCGAAGGGCTTGCGCGCCGCCGGATCCTCGGCCAGCTCGACGGCGCCGATCAGGCCCAGGCCGCGCACGTCGCCAATGACCGGATGCCCCGCGTAGCGCCGCAGCCCCGCCTGCAGGCGGGCGCCCACGCGCCGCACGTGCTCGATGATGCGGTCGCTCTCGTAGATGCGCAGCGCCTCCAGCGCCACCGCGCAGGCCACCGGATGGCCGGCATAGGTGTAGCCGTGACCGAAGGTGCCGACCTCGGCGCTCGCATCGGCCACGGCCTGGTAGACGCGGTCGCTGACGTACAGCGCCGACATCGGCACGTAGGCCGAGGTCAGCATCTTGGCCACCGTGATGAGGTCGGGCTGCAGGCCGTAGACCTGCGTGCCGAAGGGCTCGCCCAAGCGGCCGAACCCGGTGATGACCTCGTCGGCGATGAGCAGGATGTCGTGCCGCTTGAGGATCGGCTGCACCTTGTCCCAGTAGGTGGGCGGCGGCACGATCACGCCGCCCGCGCCCTGCACCGGCTCGGCGATCATGGCGCCGATGGTGTCGGGCCCCTCGCGCTCGATGGTCGCCTCGAGCTCGGCGGCCAGGCGCGTGGCGAAGGCCTCGGGGCTCTCGCCGTCGCGCGCGAACTGGTAGGCGTGCGGGCAGCCCACGCGCACGATGCCCTCGATGGGCAGGTCGAAGTGGCGGTGCATCATCGGCAGCCCGGACATCGAGGCCGCGGCTACCGTCACCCCGTGGTAGCCCTTCTCGCGCGCGATGATCTTCTTCTTGTGCGGCTTGCCGATGGCGTTGTGGTAGTAGCGCACCAGCTTGAACGCCGTGTCGTTGGACTCCGAGCCCGAGTTGGCGAACAGCACGCGCGCCATCGGCGCCGGCGCCCAGCGGATCAGCGCCTCGGCCAGTTCGGTCACCGGCCCCGGCACCTTGCCGCTGAAGGCGTGGTAGTACGGCAGCGTCTGCAGCTGGCGCGTCGCCGCATCGACGAGGCGGCGCTCCGAGAACCCCAGCGCCGCGCACCACAACCCGGCCATGCCCTCGATGTAGCCCTTGCCCTGCTCGTCGAACACCTGCACGCCTTCGCCGCGCACGATCACCAGCGGCCCCTCGCGCTCGAGCTGGCGCGGCTGCGTGTACGGGTGCAGGTGGTAGCGGGCGTCGGCCTGGGCGGCGGGCGTGAGGCTCATCGGCAGTGGCGGCGGCAGGGGTCGCCCCCAATGTAGCAGCGCGGAAGGCGCGCGCGCCCGCTTGCCGATGAGGGTTCGCGCGGATTCACGCGAGGGCGACGACGCGCTCCTCGGCCACCGCGAACACACGGTCACCGGCCTGGCGTTGGATCGGGTGCATGCCGGTGAAGGTGCCGAAGGCCGGCAGCACGCCCACCGCGGGCCCGAAGTGGAAGCACGGCAAGCGCAGGCGCTCGAAGCCGCGCCCCAGGTGCACGCAAGGATGGAGGTGCCCGCCGACGACGTACAGGCCCGGGCGCGGCTCGGGGTGGTGGCACAGCGCGAGCCCCGCCGCCTCGGCCGCGACGAAGGGCTCGTCGACGCAACGCACGCCCCAATCGGCGGGCGGGTCGCCGGCACGGTCGTCGTGGTTGCCGCGCACCAGCACCAGTTCGAGCGCGGGCCGCTGCGCGCGCCAGTCGGCGAAGGTCTGCAGCGTGCTGCGGCTGTGCGCGTGGCGCGAATGCAGCAGGTCTCCGAGGAAGACGATGCGGCGCACCGCGTGCCGCGCCAGCACGGCGTCGAGCGCGTCGAGGGTGCCGGCCGTGGTGGCCTCGGGCACCGGCACGCCCAGGCGTCGGAAGGTCGCGGCCTTGCCGAGGTGCGCATCGGCCACCAGCAGCGTGGCCGCGTCGGGCCACCAGGCGGCCTTCTCGGGCAGCAGATGGAGGACGGCGCCGCCGACCTCGACGCGGCTCATCGCGCGGACGGCCGGCTCAGGCGCCGACGAACAGGCGCAATCCGGCGTCGAGGTGCTCGGTGGGGTTGCGCTTGAAGCCCGAGCGTGCATAGCGCTGCAGGCGGCCGATGGCGAACGCCGTCAGCGCCGAGGCCTGGGCATTGCCCTCCACCGTGGGCTGCAGCGACCCGGCCGCGTCGGCCGCCCCGCGCAGGCTCTGCCGCAGCTGCGACTCGACGCGGTCGAAGAACTGGTTCATGCGCGCGATCAGGCGCTCGTGCTCGAACACCAGCGCGTCGCCCACCATCACGCGCACCATCCCCGGGTTCTTCTCGCCGAACTGCAGCAGCACGCCGACGATGCGCGCGGCCTGCTGCGTGCCCGAAGGTTCGCGCTCGACGATCTGGTTGACGAGCGTGAACACGCTCGACTCGATGAACTCGATCAGGCCCTCGAACATCTGGGCCTTGCTGGCGAAGTGCCGGTACAGCGCCGCTTCGCTCACCGCCAGGCGGGCGGCCAGCGCCGCGGTGGTGATGCGCTCGGCGCCGGGCTGCTCGAGCATCTGCGCCAGGGTTTGCAGGATCTGCACGCGGCGCTCGCCCGGCTTGGGGCGCTTGCGCACCTTGGCCGGCCTGGCTTCGCCTTCGCCGCCGCTGCCGGTGTCTTCGGTGGTCGCGTCCGCGGTCAGGGACGTCGGGTCGGCGGGATCGGGCATCACGGCAGTCGCATCGCACACAAGGCTTGTAGCGAATTGATTCTGGCACACACGTACACGGGCTTCCGGTGCAGGTAAACACCAACTTTTGAGCCGTGCGTGACGTGTTTGGCAGCCCGCCGCACCCAGCGTTGCATCCACACCGTGGCCATGCCGACACGACGCGCCGCCTTCTGGTGCACCAGCGTGTCCTCGACCAGCACGCAGCGCGCGGGCGGCACCTTCAGCCGGGCGGCGATCCAGCGCAGCATGCGTGCATCGGGCTTGGGGCGCAGGTCGCCGAACATCGCCATGTCCTCGATCGCCAGCACGCCGTCGAAGTGGCGCGCGGCCCCCAGCGCGCGCAGCACGCGCTCGGCGTAGGCGCGCGGCGCGTTGGTCAGGATGTACTTGCGTCCCGGCAGCCGATCGAGCGCGGCGAAGTCGTGCGGGTGGCCGTGCACCTCGGCCTCCAGCGCCGGCAGGCGGTGCGTGTCGTGCAGGAAGTGCGCGGCGCGGATGCCGTGGTGGCGCACCAGGCCCAGCAGCGTGGCCCCGTAGCGCCGCAGGTAGTGCGCACGCAGCGCGCTGGCCTCGGGGCGCGGCAGTCCGAGCTCGCGCTCGATGTAATCCGTCATCGCGCCGTCGATGCCCGGGAACGACGCCGCCGACGCGTTGTGCAGCGTGTTGTCGAGGTCGAAAAGCCAAACTCGAGCGTGGGCGCGGACTGTCGGCATGAGGCAATGCGTTCCAAGCGGACGCCGCGGAACCGGCTTTGCCGGGCCGCTGGCGTCGCCCCCTCGAGGGGGTGCGCCGGAGGCGCTCCGGGGGTGGTCAGTGACTGCGGATCATCGTGCCGTAGGCCTGGTCGGTCAGGATCTCGAGCAGCATCGCGTGCGGCACTCGGCCGTCGACCACGTGCACCGCGTTGACCCCGCTCTTGGCGGCGTCGATCGCGCCGGCCAGCTTGGGCAGCATGCCGCCGCTGATGGTGCCGTCGGCAATCAGCTCGTCGATCTGGCGCGGCGTGAGCTCGGTGATCAGCTCGCCGGCCTTGTCGAGCACGCCGCGGATGTTGGTCAGCATGATCAGCTTCTCGGCGCGCAGCACGGTGGCCAGCTTGGCCGCCACCAGGTCAGCGTTGATGTTGTAGCTCTCGTTGTGCTCGCCGAAGCCGATCGGGCTGATGACCGGGATGAACTGGTCGTCCTGCAGCGCCTTGACCACGGCCGGGTCGATGGCGGTGATCTCGCCCACCTGTCCGATGTCGTGCTCCTTGGCCGGGTCGTCCTTGTCGGCGAGCTTCATCTTGCGCGCGCGGATCAGGCCGCCGTCGCGCCCGGTCAGGCCCACCGCCTTGCCGCCGGCCGCATTGATCAGGCCCACGATGTCCTGCTGCACTTCGCCGGCCAGCACCCATTCGACCACCGACATCGTCTCCTCGTCGGTGACGCGCATGCCCTGCACGAAGGTGCCCTTCTTGCCGACCTTGGCCAGCGCCTCGTCGATCTGCGGCCCGCCCCCGTGCACCACGATCGGGTTCATGCCCACCAGCTTGAGCAGCACCACGTCCTCGGCGAAGTCCTGCTGCAGCGCCGGGTCGGTCATCGCGTTGCCGCCGTACTTGATCACCAGCGTCTTGCCGTGGAAGCGCCGGATGTAGGGCAGCGCCTGCGACAGGATCTCGGCCTTCTCGCGCGGGGCGACGTGGCCGAGGTCGACGTTGGGATGGGCGGTGGTCATCGGGTCCTCGACGGCGCAGTGGGCGGGTGGCGCATTGTAGGAACGCGGGCCCGCACGCCCGCCCGCGCGACGGGCGGCTATCCTTGCGTCACCCACAATCGACCCCGGAGTGCCGCATGTCCCCCTTGCGCCGCCTTCTCGTCGCCGGCTGGCTGGCCGGCTGCAGCGTCATCGCCCTGGCGCAGGCCCCCGGCCTGACGGACGGCGAGGTGCGCAAGATCGACGCCGCCAACGCGCGCGTGACGATCAAGCACGGCGAGATCAAGAACCTCAACATGCCCGGCATGACGATGGTGTTCGTCGCCAAGGACGCGCGC
Organism: Burkholderiaceae bacterium; assembly: GCA_035716845.1. Taxonomy (GTDB): domain Bacteria; phylum Pseudomonadota; class Gammaproteobacteria; order Burkholderiales; family Burkholderiaceae_C; genus CADEEN01. The sequence continues at coordinate 1,919 of DASTJE010000091.1, read as the reverse complement.
CTGCTCGACGGCCTGGCCGTCGGCGACAAGATCCAGTTCGCCGCCGAACAGGGTTCGGGCGGCCAGCTGCTGGTGACGCAGATCCGCAAGGCCAAGTGATGCGGGCATGACGCCCCACGCGCACGACCTCGCGCCGTTCGTGCACCCGCATGCCTTCGTGGACGCGGGGGCCCCCGGGCGCGAGCGCGCGCTGTGGTGGGTGACCTGGATCACCCTGGCGACGATGGCGCTGGAACTGGCCGCCGGCACCTGGAGCGGCTCGCTGGCGTTGGTGGCCGACGGCTGGCACATGGGCACGCACGCCCTGGCGCTCGGCGGTGCGGCGCTGGCCGCGCACTTCGCGCGCCGCGCGCACGGCTCGGCCCGCTTCGCCTTCGGCGGCTGGAAGATCGAGGTGCTCGCGGCCTACACCAGCGGCCTGCTGCTGCTGGCCGTGGGCGTGTGGATCGCCATCGACGCTCTGGGCGTGCTGATGGCGCCGCGCCCGGTGGCTTACGCCGAGGCGATCGCGGTGGCGGTGCTCGGGCTGGCCGTGAACCTGGCCTGCGCCGCGATCCTGGCGCGCGCCGGCGGACACGGCCATGCGCTCCCCGGCGAGGACGCGGCGCACGGTCACGGCCATGAAGCCCACCACGACGACGCGCACGCGCATGGCCACGGCCACGGGCACGCCCGCCACGGCGACCACAACTTCGACGCGGCCTACCTGCACGTGCTGGCCGACGCCCTGACCTCGGTGCTGGCCATCGTCGCGCTGGCGGGCGGTCTGTTCTGGGGCCTGCGCTGGCTCGACCCGGCGGTGGCGCTGGTGGGAGCGGTCGTCATCGGACGCTGGGCCACCGGCGTGCTGCGCCACTCGGCCACCGCCCTGCTCGACGCCAGCGCGCCGGCGCGGCTCAAGGGGCAGGTGCGCGCACTGATCGAGGCCGATGGCGACGCCCAGCTGACGGACCTGCACGTGTGGCAGGTCGGGCCCGGCGCCTACTCGGTGGCACTCAGCCTGGTGGCCGACCGGCCGCTGCCCGCCGCCGTCTACCGCGAGCGCCTGGCGCGGCTGCAGGGCGTGGCGCACAGCACCGTCGAAGTGAACCGGTGCGGCGCCGCACCGGCATGAGGCGACCATGCTGAGCCCGGACCAGTTCTTCGGTTTCCTCGCCGCTGCCGTGCTGATCACCGCCTCGCCGGGGCCCGACAACCTGATGGTGCTGGGCATGGGCATCTCCCAAGGGCGTCGACAAGGCGTGGCCTTCGGGCTCGGCTGCGCGCTGGGCTGCCTGAGCCACACCGCGCTCGCGGTGGCCGGGGTCAGCGCGCTGATCGCGGCCTCGCCCATCGCCTTCACCGCGCTCAAGGTCGGGGGCGGTCTCTACCTGGTCTGGCTGGGGGTGCACGCCCTGCGCAGCCGGGGCCGCATCGAGCTGGGACAGGCGCGCGACGAGGGGCAACCGCTGCTGCGCCTGTTCCTCAAGGGCGTGGTCGCCAACGCGATCAACCCCAAGGTGGTGCTGTTCTTCCTGTCCTTCCTGCCGCAGTTCGTCGACACGGCCCGCGGCGACGTGGCCTGGCAGCTGGCCGCGCTGGGCGTCGTCTTCACCGCGCAGGCGGCGCTGCTGTTCTCGCTGCTCGGCCTGTTCGCGGGCAGCATCGGCCAGTGGCTCGGCCGGCGTCCGCGCGCCGGCCTGTGGCTGGACCGCCTGGCCGGCGCGGTGTTCGTCGGACTCGGGCTGCGCCTGATCGTCGCGCGCTGACTGGCCGCCGGCCGGCCCGGCCGCGCATCGTCAGAAGTGGATGCCGCGCATCAGCTGCTGCATCGCCACCGCCTCGGGCGAGAGTTGCGGCTTGGCGCTCTTGTCGCCCTTGGCGGCGGCCGAGTCCGGGAACATGCGGAAGGTGGTGTTCATGACGATCTGCGCCACGCG
>DASTJE010000090.1:0-25420 GCA_035716845.1 Burkholderiaceae bacterium | reverse complement strand
GCGAGCGCGCAGATCGCGCAGGGCAACCAGGACCTTTCGCAGCGCACCGAGGAGCAGGCCAGCGCGCTGCAGCAGACCTCGGCGACGATGACCGAACTCGGCTCCACGGTGCGCAACAACGCCGACAACGCGCGCCAGGCCAACCAGCTCGCGCTGTCGGCCAGCGAGGTGGCGGCGCAGGGCGGCGACGTGGTCGGCCAGGTGGTCGACACGATGAAGGGCATCAACGACAGCAGCCGCCGCATCGCCGACATCATCGGCGTGATCGACGGCATCGCCTTCCAGACCAACATCCTGGCGCTCAACGCCGCGGTGGAAGCCGCGCGGGCGGGCGAACAGGGCCGCGGCTTCGCGGTGGTGGCCGGCGAGGTGCGCTCGCTGGCGCAACGCAGCGCGGAAGCCGCCAAGGAGATCAAGGGCCTGATCACGGCCAGCGTCGAGCAGGTCGAGCAGGGCAGTGCGCAGGTCGACAGGGCCGGCACCACGATGCAGGAGGTGGTGGCCGCCATCAAGCGGGTGACCGACATCATGGGCGAGATCAGCAGCGCCAGCACCGAGCAGAGCTCGGGCGTGAGCCAGGTCGAGCAGGCGGTCGGCCAGATGGACAAGGTCACGCAGCAGAACGCCGCGCTGGTGGAGGAGTCCGCCGCGGCGGCCGAGAGCCTCAAGCAGCAGGCGCGCGTGCTCGTCGATGCGGTGGCGGTGTTCAAGCTCGATCAGGGCGCGCATGCCCAGGCGGCCGCGGCACCGGCCACGCCCGCACCGCCGCTGCTGACGCAGGCGCTCGAGCCGCGGCCAACGGCGCGTGCCCGCGCCGGCGCGCCCGCCGCCACCGGCACGACGGCCCGTCCGGCGGCGCCGCCGCCGAAGGGCGAGCGCGCATCCGCGCCGGCCGCCGACACCACGACCGCCGCGGCCCAGGGTGCCGACGAGTGGACCACCTTCTGAACGTCATTCCCGGCGCGGGCGCGGCCCGGGCCATTCTTCGCGAGGAGCTCTCATGGACATGATCCACGACGCCACCCGGGTGGCACAGCACGAGGCGCAGCGCGCTGCGGCCGCCGCACGGCAAGGCGCCGACGACGGCAGCGGCGGCGAGTACCTGACCTTCCGGCTCGGTGCGGAGGAGTACGGCATCGACATCCTGCGCGTGCAGGAGATCCGCAGCTACGAGCAGCCCACGCGCATCGCCAACGCGCCGGCGTTCATCAAGGGCGTGGTCAACCTGCGCGGCGTGATCGTGCCGATCGTCGACCTGCGCGTGAAGCTGGGCTGCGAGCGCGCCGAGTTCGACGCCTTCACGGTGGTGATCGTGCTGAGCATCGCCGGCCGCGTGGTCGGTGCGGTGGTCGACAGCGTCAGTGACGTGCTCCAGCTCGGCCCCGAGCAGGTGCGCCCGGCGCCGGAGATGGCCGCCAGCGCGATCGACACCAGCTACATCACGGGCATCGGTTCGCTGTCCTCCGAGGGCCGCGAGCGCATGCTGATCCTGATCGACATCGTCTCGCTGATGAGCAGTGCCGAGATGGGCCTGATCGACAGCGCGCGCGCCGCCGCCTGAGCGCGCGAGGGCGCCGCACGCGCCAAGACCTTGCCGACCCTGCCACCGTGGCAGGGCCGGTAGACTCCGCCGCATGTCGCGTTCGCTGCGTTGCGTGCTGCTGTGGCTGCTGATGCTGGCCCTGCCCCTGCAAGGGCTGGCCGGCGTCGCGCGCCTGCACTGCGCGGACGGTGGCCGCATGGACGGCACCGTCCTGACGCACGAGGCGCACCGGGCCGCGGGCCACGCGGCCGGGCACGCCGGCACTTCCGACCACGAACACAGCCACCACCACGCCGGGGCTGCGGCCGGGCATGGCGGCGCAGCCACCGCGTCGGCGCCCGCCGATGCCCCGCCTGTGGCGTCCGACGATGGGGCCGCCGCCGCGTCGTGCAGTGCGTGCGCCGCGTGCTGCGCGGCGCTGGCGCTGATGCCGCAGTGGCCGCAGGCGTGTGCGCCGGCACCGAGCGGCCTGGCGCCGCTGCCGCCCGCCGCACCGACGACGAGCTTCCTCACCTCCGGGCCGGAGCGGCCCCCCCGCGTCGCAAGCGCCTGAGCCGCCGGCCCCTCGCCGACCGGCCGTGAAGCGCCCGCCACCGGCGGGAGTCGTTGCATCGTCCGAGGACATTCCGATGAGATCCCTTACCCGAATCGGGCTGGCGCTCGTGCCCTGGTGGCTCGGTGCCTGTGCCGGCGTCGCCACGCCCGGCGCCGGCCCGGCGCACCCCGACGCGCTCGATGCACAGGCGGCGGTGCCGCCGGCCGCATGGTCGTCGCCGCTGGCCGGCTATCGCGCCGCCGGCGAGGTGCAGCCCATCGACTGGAAGGCCGCCAACGACACGGTCACGCGCATCGGCGGCTGGCGCACCTATGCCCGCGAGGCCGCCGCGTCGGCACCCTCGGCGACACCGGCACCGGCTGCGTCGTCGCCCATGCCGGCGATGCCGGGCCATCCGCACCACGGCGGGAGTGCGCGATGAGCCCGCGGCGCGGACGAGGACGGCGCGCCCTGGCCACGGCCTTCGCCGCGTTGGCGACGCTGGGCCTCGCGGGCTGTGCCAGCTTCAGCGCCGACGGCGGCTTCGGCCCCGTGGAGCAGGCCGCGCGGCGGCACCTGGACAAGTCGGTGCAGTGGCCGCGCAGCGAGGCCGAGCGCGAGCGCGTCGCCACGCGCGTGCGCGAGCTGCTCGCCGCGCCGCTGTCGATGGATGCGGCGGTGCAGCTGGCGCTGCTCAACAACCGCGGCCTGCAGGCCGACTTCGAGACCCTGGGCATCGCCGAGGCCGACCGGGTGCAGGCCGGGCGCTTGCCGAACCCGGGCTTTGCCTTCAGCCGGCTCACGCGCGGCGACGAGGTCGAGCTCGAGCGCAGCCTGCACTTCGACCTGGCGCGCCTGCTGGCCTGGCCGCAGGCGCAGCGCATCGAGCAGCGCCGCTTCGAGCAGGCCCAGGGCGTGGCCGCCACGCGCGTGCTGGCGCTGGCCGCCGACACGCGGCGCGCCTGGGTGCAGGCGGTGGCGGCCGAGGAATCGGTGCGCTACGCGACGCAGGTGATGCGCGCCGCCGAGGCGGGCGCCGAGCTGGCGCGCCGCATGGCGCAGGTGGGCAACTTCACGCGCCTGCAGCAGTTGCGCGAACAGGGCTTCTACGCCGACGCGGCGCTCGGGCTGGCACGTGCGCGCCAGGCGCAGCAGAGCACGCGCGAGCGCCTGACGCGCCTGCTCGGCCTGTGGGGCGCGGACACGATGTTGCGCCTGCCCGAGCGCCTGCCCGAGCTGCCCGCCGCGCCGCGCGAGCAGCCCGACATCGAGCGCCTCGCGCTGGCGCAACGCCTGGACGTGCAGGGCATGCGGCTGGCGCTGGAACAGACCGCGCGCGAGCTCGGCCTGACGCAGGCCACGCGCTGGGTCAACGTGCTGGAGCTGGGTTTCGCGCACAGCCGCTCGAACGAGGAGGCCACCCAGCGCGGCTGGGAGATCGGCTTCGAGCTGCCGCTGTTCGACTTCGGCCAGGCCCGCACGGCGCGCGCCGAGGCGCGCTACCGCCAGGCGCTGCAGCAGGCCGCGGCCACGGCCATCGACGCCCGCTCCGAGGTGCGCGAGGCCTACGGCGCCTACCGCACCGCCTGGGACGTGGCGCGCCACCACCGCGACGAGCTGGTGCCGATCAGGCAGCGTGTCGCCGAGGAGAACGTGCTGCGCTACAACGGCATGCTGATCGGCGTGTTCGAGCTGCTGGCCGATGCGCGCGCGCAGATCGCCGGCGTCAACGCCGCGATCGACGCGCTGCGCGACTTCTGGCTGGCGCAGGCCGAGCTCGACCTGGCCCTGGTGGGCCCCCCCAACCTGGCCGCCGCGGCGGCCCTGTCCGGTGCGCCCGCTGCCTCCGCCGAGGCCGGCGGCGCCGGGCACTGAAGGAGCCCGAACATGGTGTCCCGACGCAATTTCCTGGGCGGCGCCGGCGCGGTGACCGCGGCCGTGAGCGCGGCCACGGTCAGCAAGGTCGCGCTGGCCGCGCTGCCCGAGCCGGTGATCCAGACCCGGCCCGACACGATGCCGCCGTTGGTACCTTCCACCGGCCGACCCTACAGGCCGGTGCTCACGCTCAACGGCTGGACGCTGCCCTGGCGCATGAACAACGGCGTCAAGGAGTTCCACCTGGTGGCCGAGCCGGTGGTGCGCGAGATGGCCCCCGGCTTCAAGGCCCACCTGTGGGGCTACAACGGCCAGAGCCCGGGCCCGACGATCGAGGTGGTCGAGGGCGACCGCGTGCGCATCTTCGTCACCAACCGGCTGGGCGAGCTGACGAGCATCCACTGGCACGGCCAGCGCCTGCCCAACGGCATGGACGGCGTGACCGGCCTGACCCAGCCGGGCATCGCGCCGGGCAAGACCTTCGTCTACGAGTTCGTCGCGCGGCGGCCGGGCACCTTCATGTACCACCCGCATGCCGACGAGATGGTGCAGATGGCCATGGGCATGATGGGCTTCTGGGTCACGCACCCCAAGGGCCGGCACCCGCTGATCGACGAGGTCGACCGCGACATCTGCTTCCTGCTCAACGCCTACGACATCGAGCCGGGCAGCGCGACGCCCAGGATCATGACCATGCTCGACTTCAACCTGTGGAGCTGGAACAGCCGCATCTTCCCGGGCATCGACCCGCTGGTGGCGCGCCTGGGCGACAAGGTGCGCATCCGCATCGGCAACCTGACGATGACCAACCACCCGATCCACCTGCACGGCCACGAGTTCGTGGTCGCCGGCACCGACGGCGGGCCCACGCCCAGGAGCACGCGCTGGCCCGAGGTGACCACCGACGTCGCCGTGGGGCAGATGCGGCAGATCGAGTTCGTCGCCGACGAGGAGGGCGACTGGGCCTTCCATTGCCACAAGAGCCACCACACGATGAACGCGATGGGCCACGGCGTGCCCACCATGATCGGCGTGGACCACTCGGGCGTGGCGCGCCAGATCACGCAGCTGATCCCCGACTACATGGTGATGGGCGAGCGCGGCATGAAGGACATGACCGAGATGGAGATGCCGCTGCCCGACAACACCACGCCGATGATGACCGGGCAGGGCCCCTTCGGCGCGGTGGGCATGGGCGGCATGTTCAGCGTGCTCAAGGTGCGGCGCGACCAGAAGCCCGGCGACCACCGCGACCCCGGCTGGTTCAAGCACGCGCCGGGCACGGTGGCCTACGAGTTCACCGGCGCCTTGCCCGACCCGGCGCGCTTTGCCACCGAGGGCACGGGCGCGATGCCGCGCGCCGCGCGGCCGGCGCAGGACGTGGAGGTCAGGGTGCGCAAGCCCGGGGCCGGCCATTCGGGCCACCACTGACCTCCGTCCCCTCGATCGAACGTTGAAACCCTGACTCCGAGGCACGAATTCCGATGCAACAGATGCTCACCCCCCTGCTGTTGGCGGCCCTGCTGGCCGCCGCCGCCCCCGCGCATGCACACGGCGACGCGCACCCCGCACAAGCGGCCGCCGCAGTGAAGAAGGAGCAGAAGCCCTGGGGCATCGCCGGCGAGGCGCGCGCCGCCACGCGCACGATCGAGGTCCGCATGGGCGACGACATGCGCTTCAAGCCCGATGGCATCGACGTGCGCGAGGGCGAGACGGTGCGCATCGTGGTGCGCAACACCGGCCGCGTGATGCACGAGTTCGTGCTCGGCACGACGGAGGAGCTGGAAGCCCACGCCGCGTTGATGGCGAAGTTCCCGAACATGGAGCACGACGAGCCCTACATGGCCCATGTGGCGCCAGGCAGGCGCGGCGAGATCGTCTGGACCTTCAACCGGGCGGGCGAATTCCAGTTCGCCTGCCTGATCGCCGGCCACTACCAGGCCGGCATGGTGGGCCGCCTGCGCGTGGCGGCCAGCGCCGCGCGCAACGCCTCGGCCCAGCCCTGATCACTCCCCCACCCGACACCCGCTCGAGGAGAACCCCGATGACACGACGTTCCACTGCCCTCCTGGTCGCCATGGCGATGGCGCTGCCTGCCGCGGCCTGGGCCCAGGCGGGCGGCCACGCCGGCCATGCCGGGCACGGCGCACCGGCCTCCGCAGCCGCCGGCGACTTCGCCGACGGCGAGGTGCGCAAGGTCGACAAGGCGGCCGGCAAGCTCACGCTCAAGCACGGCGAGATCCCCAGCCTGGGCATGCCGCCGATGGCGATGGTCTTCAGCGTCAAGGACAAGGCCTGGCTCGACACGCTCAAGGCCGGCGACAAGGTGCGCTTCAAGGCCGCGGTCGACAACGGTCAGTACGTGGTCACCGAGATCGCGCCGGCGAAGTAGGCGCATCGGTTGGCGCGCAGGCGCGCGCTGATGTCGCCCTGCGCGCCGGGCCGGATCACTCCGGCCGGTCGACCCGCGTCGACAGGATCATCGTCGTCAGGGTGTCGGTGACGCCCTTGATCGCGCGCACGCGGTTGATCACCGCCTCGAGTTCCTCCGTGGTCTCGGCGTGAACCATGGCGCACAGGTCGTGGCGTCCGCTGACGGAGTAGAGCTTGGACACCTCGTGCCGGCGCGACAGCGTGTGCAGCACGTCGGGCTCGCTCTGCGAGGCCACCGTGATCAGGACCAGGGCGTTGACGCCTGTGCCGCGTCGCTTGGCCAGGCTGACGGTGTAGCCGGTGATGGCGCCGCTCTCCTCGAGTGCCTTGAGTCGCAACTGCACGGTGCTGCGTGCGCAGCCCAGTGCCTTGGCGATGCGCGCCACCGGCAGCCGCGCGTTGACCTTGAGCAGGGCAATCAGCTTTTGATCGAGGGTATCCACGGTGGCAGGAGTGTCATTTCGGACAAACGCACTGATTATCAGTCAATTCGACCGATGAAATCAGATATTCGCGGTCAGTGTGATTGTTAACTCCGGCCATAGCGACTTCTAGACTGTCGGCCATCGGTCCTGTCTAGACAGGCCTGTTTCGACCGAGGAGTTGCCATGAACGCCGTCATCGACATCGCCCCCGCGCACGCCGCGCCCGCCACGACCCCCAAGCTGCTCACGCGCGCCGAGCTCGACGCCTACGACCCCGAGAGCGAGAGCTGGCAGAAGCAGTTCCAGCGCCGCTACACGCACCACGGCGAGTTGAAGGGCGTGCTCGAGCACGTCGAGGACGTCAACGAGACCGTCTACTCCAAGTTCGCCATCGCGGTCACGCCCTACATGGCCAAGCTGATGGACCGCACGGATCCGAACTGCCCGATCCGCCTGCAGTACCTGCCCTCGTTCCACGAGGAGACCAAGCCCGGTTTCGCGACCCTGCTCGACCAGCTCGGCGAGGAGGGCGACACCGTGCCCGGCACCAGCGTCGTGCACCGCTATCCCCGCCGCGTGCTGTTCCTGGTCTCCAACACCTGCGCCACGCTGTGCCGCTTCTGTACCCGCAAGCGCATGGTCAGCCAGCCCACCGGCTCGGTGCACAAGGACGAGATCGAGCGTTCGATCGACTACATCGCCGCCAACAAGGACATCGAGGACGTGCTGCTGTCGGGCGGCGACCCGCTGACCTTCGCCGACGACCGGCTCGACGAGATCCTGGGCGCGATCCGGCGCCGTGCCCCGCACGTGCGCTTCCTGCGCATGGGCTCGCGCATGGTGGTGCAGCTGCCCACCCGCATCACGCCCGAGCTGTGCGCCGTGCTCGAGAAGCACCGCGTGCAGATGCTCAACATCCACATCAACCACCCGAAGGAGATCACCCCGCTGCTGCGCCAGCGCGTGAAGATGATCCAGAAGGCCGGCATCATGATGGGGCTGCAGACGGTGTGCCTGAAGGGCGTGAACGACGACGTGCAGGTGATGCGCGAACTGTTCATGCAGACCATCGAGATGGGCGTGCGTCCGTACTACGTCTACTCGACCGACATGGTCGAGGGCGCGCACCACTTCATCGTGCCGCACCACCGCATGCTGCAGCTCTACGAGGGCCTGCGCGGCTGGATCAGCGGCCCGGCGGTGCCCACCTTCATCGTCGACGGCCTGGGCGGCCTGGGCAAGCTGCCCATCATCCCGCAGTACGTGAAGGAAGAGCTGCTGCCCGACGGCACCGGCACCACCGTCAAGTGCCGCAACTACGCCGGCAAGACGGTCGAGATGCCGGGCCTGGGCCTGGACTTCGCGCTGCCCACGCAGAGCAACTGAGCCTGTCATGACCCAGCCTTCGCCGTACGGCACGCACCGCGTGCTGGAGCCCGCGGGCGTGCTGCCGCAGGCGGCGTGGAAGCTCGACGCGGCCGCGCCGTTGGCCGACAACGAGATCGCGGTGGACGTGCGCACGCTCAACATCGACTCGGCCAGCTTCACGCAGATCAAGGGCGAGGTCGGTGCCGATGCCGACGCCATCGCCGCCAAGGTGCACGAGATCGTGGCCGCGCGCGGCAAGATGCACAACCCGGTGACCGGCTCGGGCGGCATGCTGATCGGCACCGTCAGCGCGGTGGGCGCCGCGCTGGCCGGGCGCATCGACATCGCGCCGGGCGACCGCATCGCCACCCTGGTGTCGCTGTCGCTCACGCCGCTGGCGATCGAGCGCATCCGCGCCGTGCACGTCGAGCGCGACCAGATCGACATCGACGGCCGCGCCATCCTGTTCGAGACCGGCCTGTGGGCCCGGCTGCCGGCCGACATCCCCGAGACCACGGCGCTGGCCATCCTCGACGTGGCCGGAGCGCCGGCGCAGACCGCGCGCCTGGTCAAGCCGGGCGACCACGTGCTGGTGATCGGCGGCGGCGGCAAGTCCGGCACCCTGTGCACCTACGAGGCGAAGAAGCGCGCCGGCCCGCGCGGCCGCGTGATCGGCGCCTCGCCCTTCGCCGCCGACTGCGAGCGCATGCGCGCGCTGGGCTGGGTCGACCACGCGCTGCAGGTCGATGCGCGCGACGCGCTGGCGCTGGCCGCCGCGGTGGCCGAAGTCACCGCCGGGCGCGGCGCCGACGTGACGATCAACTGCGTCAACATCCCGCACACCGAGATGGGCAGCATCCTCGCCACGCGCGAGGGCGGGCGCATCTACTTCTTCTCGATGGCCACCAGCTTCACCGCCGCGGCGCTGGGCGCCGAAGGGGTGGGCCGCGACGTCGAGATGCTGGTGGGCAACGGCTACGCCCGCGGCCACGCCGACCATGCATTGAACCTGCTGCGCGAGAGCCCGAAGCTGCGCGCGCTGTTCGAGGGGCAGTACGCGTGAGCGCCGTGCGGCCGTTCCGGAGGCGCTCGCTCCCCCCCGGGGGGCCGGGCCGCAGGCCCGTGGGGGCAGCATGACTTTCACCGTGCCGGGGCTCTGGCCGCGCATCCGCGACGCCGGCATGGCCACCGTCGCCGTGATGGGCATGGCCAAGAACACCGGCAAGACGGTGGCGCTGAACCACCTGCTGGCCTGCGCCGCGCGCGAGCGCGCGGGCGTGGGCCTCACCTCCATCGGCCGCGACGGCGAGGACCTCGACGCCGTGTTCTCGATCCCCAAGCCGCCCGTCGTGGTGTGGCCGGGCACCGTGGTGGCCACCGCGCGCGACACCCTGCTGCGCGCCCGCGTGCGCACGCGCATGCTCGCCGGCACCGGCATCGCCAGCCCGATGGGCGAGATCGTGCTCGTCAAGGCGCTCGACCATGGCGACATGGAAGTCGCCGGCGCCTCGCGCAGCGTCGACCAGATCCGCACCATCGAGTTGCTGCGCCGCTGCGGCGCCGAAAGGGTGTTCCTCGACGGCGCGCTCGGCCGCAGCCAGCATGCGTCGCCGGCGGTGGCCGACGGCGTGCTGCTGGCCACCGGCGCAGCGGTGGGCGGCGGCCTGGGCGACGTGCTGCGCAAGACGCGCGACCGCCTGGCCATCCTCGGCCTGCCGGCCCTCGAGGGTGCGGCGCGCGCGCACTGCGCGCCGCTGTTCGACGCCGGCACCGGTGTGGGCCTGTGGGCGCGCGACGGCTCGCCGATCTGGCAAGCCGACATCGCCAGCCTCAATGCCGCCGAGGCGCTGCTCGAGCGCGCGGCCGGGCACGACATCGGCCTGGTGGCCGTCACCGGCGCCGTGGGCCGCAGGCTGTGGCGTGCCTTCGACGCGCTGGCCGAGCGGCACCCCGGCCTGCAGGTGGTGGTGGCCGACGGCACGCGGCTGTTCGTCGACGCGGCCGAACTGGCGGTGCTGCAGCAGCGTGGCGCGCGCGTCGCCGCATGGCGCGCGATCCGCCTCGCGGGCGTGACGACCAACCCGTTCTCGCCGCTCGGGGGCCACCTCGACGCCACCGAACTGCGCGACGCCGCGCGCGCGGCATTTCCCGACCACGCGGTGCACGACGTGGTGCTCGAAGAACCGACTTTCCAGGACCATCGACATGGCCCAGTTGCAGCTTGACGCGGGGCGCATCGCGCGCGCCCGCGAGTCGGCGCGCCGCATCGCGCGCCAGGTGCACGAGGACGCCTCGCGCAAGACCACCACCACCGTCGAGCGCGCCACGCTGCGCCTGATGGGCGTCGACGGCGTCGACGAGAACGGCGTGCCGCTGCCCAACCGCGTGGTCGAGCAATTGCGCGCACAGGGCCTGCTGGCGCACGGCGCGGCGCCGCTGGTGGCCGCGGCGATGGCGGCGCACGGCCTGACGGCACAGCAGGTGGCCGAAGGGGTGGCCGCCGGCACGCTGGCGCTGGAGCGCCCGCGCGACGAGAAGAAGGCGCACAGCGTGGCCGACGCCGCCGCGGCGCGCATGTGCGACCACATCGCCACCCAGCGCGCGCTGCGTGCCGAGAAGATCGCCGCGGCCGGCGAGCCGCCCACGCCCTGGCTGTACCTGATCGTGGCCACCGGCAACATCTACGAGGACGTCAAGCAGGCGCGCGCGGCGGCCGAGCAGGGCGCCGACATCGTGGCCGTGATCCGCTCCACCGGCCAGAGCCTGCTGGACTACGTGCCCTACGGCGCCACCACCGAGGGCTTCGGCGGCACCTACGCCACGCAGGAGAACTTCCGCCTGATGCGCGCCGCGCTCGACGAGGTGGGCGCCAAGGTGAAGCGCTACATCCGCCTGACCAACTACTGCTCCGGCCTGTGCATGCCCGAGATCGCCGCGATGGGCGCGATGGAGCGGCTGGACATGATGCTCAACGACTCGATGTACGGGATCATCTTCCGCGACATCAACATGCAGCGCACCTTCATCGACCAGTTCTTCTCGCGCATGGTCAACGGGTACGCCGGCATCATCATCAACACCGGCGAGGACAACTACCTCACCACCGCCGACGCGGTGGAGGCGGCGCACACGGTGCTGGCCTCGCAGCTCATCAACGAGCAGTTCGCCGCGCTGTCGGGCCTCACCCCCGACCTGATGGGCCTGGGCCACGCCTTCGAGATCGACCCGGCGCTGGAGAACGGCTTCCTGTGGGAGCTGGCGCATGCGCAGCTGGTGCGCCAGGTGTTCCCCGACGCGTCGCTGAAGTACATGCCGCCGACCAAGCACATGACGGGCAACATCTTCCGCGGCCATGTGCAGGACGCGCTGTTCAATGTCGTCAGCACCGTCACCCACCAGCACATCCACCTGCTGGGCATGATGACCGAGGCCATCCACACGCCCTTCATCCAGGACCGCTACCTCTCGATCGAGAACGCGCGCTACGTCTTCCGCACCATGCGCGACCTGCACTCCGAGATCGAGTTCAGGCGCGGCGGCCTGATCGAGCAGCGCGCGCAGGCGGTGCTGGCCGAGACGGAGGCCATCCTGGCCGACGTGGAGCGCATCGGACTGCCGGCGGCGATCGGCCGCGGCACCTTCGCCGACATCTCGCGCCAGCCCGATGGCGGCAAGGGCCTGGACGGCGTGATCGTGCGCGCCGACGACTACCACAACCCCTTCCCGGCCCTGATGCTCAAGGCAGCCTGACCATGGAACACCCGAGCCAAGAAGCCCGCTGGATCAAGCCCTACGGCGACACGCTGGACGACGGGCGCGTGCAGCTGTCGTTCACGCTGCCGGTGGCGTTGGACGAGAACAGCAAGGAGGCCGCGCGCCGGCTCGCGCTGGCCATGGGCCTGGACGAACCGGCGGTCAGCCACGCCGAGGACATGGGCCAGGGCTTCTCGTTCTTCGTCGTCTACGGCCAGTGCAGGCACCGCGTCGATCTCTCGACGATCAAGGTCGCCAAGCCCGAATTCGAGGTGCTCGGCAAGGAGCAGATCAACGCCCTGATCGCCGAGAAGATGGGCCGCAAGATGGTCGTCGTGGGTGCCTGCATCGAGACCGACGCGCACACGGTGGGCATCGACGCGATCATGAACATGAAGGGCTACAACGGCCACAAGGGCCTGGAGAGCTACCACGAGGTGCGCGCCATCAACATGGGTGCGCAGGTCGACAGCGAGGACCTGGTGGCGCGCGCCATCGAGGAAAAGGCCGACGTGATCCTGGTGTCGCAGGTGGTGACGCAGAAGAACATCCACCTCGACAACCTGACCCGCCTGTCCGACATCCTGGAGGCCGAGGGCCTGCGCGAGAAGGTCATCCTCGTCGTCGGCGGCCCGCGCATCAGCCACGAGCTGGCCAAGGAACTGGGCTACGACGCCGGCTTCGGCCCTGGCAGCTACGCCGAGAACGTGGCCTCGTTCGCCATCGACGAGTGGATCAAGCGCAACGAGCGAAAGGCCGCCTGACATGAGCACCGACATCACCAGCCTGATCCGCCTGCGCATCGGCGAACACGACGTGCACTACGCCGGCGGCCTGGTCGACGGCGCCAGGATGCTGCAGCTTTTCGGCGACGTGGCCACCGAGCTGCTGATCCGCAGCGACGGCGACGAGGGCCTGTTCGTGGCCTACGACAACGTGCAGTTCCTGGCGCCGGTTCGCGCCGGCGACTACATCGAGGCGCGCGGGCGCATCGTGTCGATGGGCAGGAGCTCGCGCAAGATGGAGTTCACCGCCACCAAGGTCATCGCCTCGGCCGGCCTGGTGCACCAGCCCTCGGCGGCCGACGTGCTGGCCGAGCCGGTGCTGGTGTGCAAGGCCAGCGGCACCTGCGTCGTGCCGGCCGATTGCCAACGCATCGCCCGCTGAGGAAAAGAGCGCCGTGGACCCCCTCATCATCACCGCGGCGCTGACCGGCGCCGAAGTCACGCGGGCGCAGCAGCCTGCGCTGCCCATCACGCCCGAGGAAGTCGCCCAGGCGGCCTGGGAATGCGCCCAGGCCGGGGCCGCGATCGTGCACGTGCACGCGCGCCGTGCCGACGGCAGCTCGACCCAGGAGGCGGCGGCCTACCGCGCCATCATCGAGGCGGTGCGCGCGCGCTGCGACGTCATCGTGCAGGTCTCCACCGGCGGCGCGGTGGGCATGACGGCCGCCGAGCGGCTGGCGCCCGTGACCCTGCGTCCCGAGATGGCCACCCTGTCGATGGGATCGGTCAACTTCGGCGACGACGTGTTCCTCAACACGCCCGGCGACATGGAGGACTTCCTCCATGCCATGCGCGCCCACGGCGTGGTGCCCGAGTTCGAGATCTTCGACGCCGGCATGCTTGCCACGCTGGCGCGCTGGGTCAGGAAGGGGCTCGTGGCCGCGCCGGCGCACGTGGACTTCGTGCTCGGCGTGCCCGGCGCCATGCCCGGCACGCCCGAGGCCCTGATGTACCTGCGTTCCCAGCTGCCTGCGGGCTTCAGCTGGACGGTGGCGGGCATCGGTGCCGCGCAGCTGCCGCTGACGACGCTGGCCGTCGTGCTGGGGGGCCATGTGCGGGTGGGCTTCGAGGACAACATCTACCTGCGTCGCGGCCAGCTGGCCGGCAGCAACGCGCAGTTCGTGCAACGGATCGCGGCCATCAGCCGCCAACTCGACCGTCCGGTCGCCACGCCCGACGAGGCGCGTGCGCTGCTGGGTATCGGTCGCTCCTGACGTCCGGTGACCCCGGCGTCGTACTCCTGACCCCTCCATTCCACAAAGGACGACAACCATGAATGTGATTGCGACATGGCGACGCGCA
Source organism: Burkholderiaceae bacterium (assembly GCA_035716845.1). Lineage (GTDB taxonomy): Bacteria > Pseudomonadota > Gammaproteobacteria > Burkholderiales > Burkholderiaceae_C > CADEEN01. Next base: position 11,401 of record DASTJE010000090.1, on the reverse strand, counting down.
CTCTGCGCGCTCGCGCTGCTCGGGCTGGCCGCTGCGGCCGGTGCGCGCAGCTTCGACGAGATCAAGAAGGACGGCACGCTGCGCGTGGCCACCGAGGGCCAGTTCTCGCCCTTCAACTACTTCCAGGGTCCGAAGCTGACCGGCTTCGAGATCGAGCTGGCCGAGGCCGTGATCGCCAAGATGGGCGTCAAGGTCGAATGGAAGGCGCTGGGCTTCGACGCGCTGCTGGCCGGCCTGCGCCAGGACCGCTGGGACCTCGTGATCGCCTCGCACGGCATCACCGAGGAGCGCGCTAAGGCCGTCACTTTCGCCGAGCCGCACTACTGCTCCGGCGGCATGATCGTGGCCAAGGACGCGGCGATCAAGACCGCCAAGGACCTGGCCGGCAAGACCATCTCGGTGCAGACCGGCACCACCTACCTGGACAACGTCAAGAAGGTCGCCGGCGTCAAGGAAGTGAAGAACTTCCCGCAGGACAGCGACGCGCGCAGCGCCCTGATGACCGGCCGCGTCGACGCGTGGGTCACCGACCGCTTCGTGGCCCTGAACGCACTGGCCGCCAACCCCGGCGCCGGCATGAAGATCGGCGACTTCCTGTTCATCGAGCGCATCGCCGCGGCGGTGGGCAAGGGCAATGCCTCGCTGGTGGCCGAGTGGAACAAGGCGCTGGCCGCGACGATGGCCGACGGCAGCTACGCCAAGCTCTCGGCCAAGTGGTTCAACGAGGACATCCGCTGCAAGTAAGCGCAGACGGCTGATCGCAGGAGGAGACCCCCATGTCGCACACGCGCTCGATCTGGCCGCGCGGCTGGTCGCGCAGCCGGCGCAGCAGCGCCACCATGCTGGCCTCGGCCGTGGGCATGGTGCTGGTGCTGTGGCTGCTGTCCTGGCCGCTGGCGTGGGCCCCGGAGCCCATCGGCAACAACGCGGTCTACTTCGCCGAGGGCGCCCGCGTGACGGTGCAGCTGACCCTGGTGGCCGGGCTCGCCGGCGTCGGGCTGGGTGTGTTCGCAGCGCTGGGCAAGATCTCGAACGTGGCGCCGCTGCGGGTCATCGCAGGGACCTACATCTGGATCATCCGCGGCACGCCGCTGCTGGTGCAGGTGCTGTTCGTGTTCTTCGCCTTGCCGGTGATGGTGCCCGCGCTGCAGCTGAGCGACTTCACGTCGGCCTGCGTGGCGCTGGGCTTCAACGTCGGCGCCTACAACGCCGAGGCCATCCGCGCGGGGCTGCTGGCCGTGCCCAAGGGGCAGCTGGAGGCCGCACGCGCGCTGGGGCTGTCGCGCTGGCACACCTTCGTCGACGTCACCTTTCCCCAGGCCTTCAAGGTGGCGCTGCCGCCGCTGGTCAACAACATCGTCGCCCTGCTCAAGGACAGCTCGCTGGCCTATGCGATCGGCGTCGTGGAGCTGACCAACGTGGGCAACCGCATCCAGGCCGCGACGTTCCAGCCGGTGCCCATCCTGGCCACCACGGCCACGATCTACCTGCTGCTGACCACGGTGATGACGCGCTTCTCCGACGCGGTCGAGCACCGCTTCGACATCGAAGGGAAGCTGAAATGAGCGCCGCCGCCCAGCCGTTCATCGCGGTCGAGAAGGTGAACAAGTTCTTCGGCACGCACCACGTGCTGCAGGACATCAGCACCACCTTCGACGCCGGCAAGGTCACCGTGATCCTGGGGGCCTCGGGATCGGGCAAGAGCACGCTGCTGCGCATGCTCAACCGGCTCGAGACGTATGACAGCGGCCGCATCGCGGTCGACGGCATCGAGGTCAGCGACGACGCCAAGGCGCTCGAACGGCTGCGTGCCGAGGTCGGCATGGTGTTCCAGCAGTTCAACCTCTTCCCGCACCTGACCGTGCTCGAGAACGTGGCGCTGGCGCCGCGTCGCGTGCGCGGGCTGACGCGGGCGGCGGCCGAACAGCGGGCGCGCGAGCTGATCGAGCGCGTGGGGCTTTCCGACCACTCGCACAAGCACCCGTTCCAGCTTTCGGGCGGGCAGCAGCAGCGAGTGGCCATCGCCCGCGCGCTGGCCATGCAGCCCAAGGTGATGCTGTTCGACGAGCCGACCTCGGCGCTCGACCCCGAGATGGTCAAGGAAGTGCTCGACGTGATGAAGCAGCTCGCCGCCAGCGGCATGACGATGCTGGTGGTGACGCACGAGATGGGGTTCGCGCGCGAGGTCGGCGACCGCATCCTCTTCCTCGATGGCGGCCAGATCGCGGCCGACGCTCCTCCCGAGCAGTTCTTCGGGGCCCAGGCCAACGAGCGCATCCGCGCCTTCCTCGGCCAGATCCTTCACTGATTCCCAATTTCGAGTTTCAACAGGAGAGAACATGAATCTCAAACCCACCCTGGTCGGCCTCGCTGCCGCCCTGATGGTCGGCGGCGCGGCCCCGGCCTTCGCCCAGTCGAGCGACATCGAGATGCTCAAGGAAGAGCTGCGCAAGCTGCGCGCCGAAGTGGCCGAGCTGAAGAAGGCCCAGGCCGCCAGGCCGGCCGAAGCCACCGGCAACTGGGGCGACCGCATCGAGCAGCTCGAGCTCAAGGCCAAGGACGCCGTGGTCGGCGGCGACATCGGCGGCAGCATCCGCATCCCCGGTTCCGAGACCTCGCTGCGCATCTACGGCCATGCCGAGGCCCAGCTCATCCACGACCTCAAGGGCACCGCCCCCGGCGACAACTTCACCAATCTGATGGAGCAGCCGCTCAACGGCGCCGACGCAGGCTTCGCGAAGGGCAAGACCAAGTTCACCGCGCAGACCTCGCGCTTCGGATTCGAGACCGCCACGCCCACCCAGTACGGCACCCTCAACACCAAGGTCGAGGGCGACTTCTACGCCTACTGCGGCGCCGAGTGCAACCGCAACCGCTTCCGCCTGCGCCATGCCTACGGCGAGTACGCCGGCTGGCTGGTGGGCCAGACCTGGTCCACCTTCATGGACCTGGACAACCTGCCCGAGACGGTGGACTTCAACGGCCCGATCGGCTCGCCCTTCTCGCGCCGCATGATGGTGCGCTACACCTGGGCCGACCCGAAGGCCGGCAACAAGTTCACCGGTGCGCTGGAGGATCCGGAAGACGGCGCGCGCCTGCCCAACCTGGTGCTGCGCTTCGACAAGAGCTTCGACTGGGGCGCCGTCAACGTGCGTGTGCTCGCGCACGAGAAGCGCGTGGGCACCGAGAGCAAGCGCGGCACCGGCTTCGGCGTGGGCGGCAGCTACAAGCTCACCGGCGACGACCTGCTGATGTTCCAGTGGGCGCGCGTGAACGGCGACTACGACATGATGTACGGCTCGAGCGGCTACATCCAGAGCTCGGTCACCGGCAAGCTGCTGTTCGACAAGAACGACGGCGCGGTGTTCGGCTGGGCGCACACGGTGAGCCCCACGCTGCGCACCAATGTCGCGCTGGGCATGAACCGCTCCAAGGCCACGGCCGAGTACGTGGCCGAGATGGGCAACTACCAGTCCAGGCGCCTGACGCAGCTGCACGCCGGGTTCATCTACGTGCCGGTCAAGAACGTCGAGCTGGGCGCCGAGTACATCCACGGCGTGCGCAAGACCTTCGATGGCGACGAGGGCAAGATGTCCCGCTTCGACCTGATGGCGCGCTACAGCTTCTGACCGGATCGGCCGACGCGGCACGCGCGGGCACCGACGCCTCCGACAGGGGGCGCGGTGCCCTTTTTCATGCGCCGCCGAGCGGGCGGTGATGCGGCGCGAGGCCGCCTGCCGCTTGCTGCGAGATCAGCGCGGGGCCGGTTGCCGCAGGGCCAGCAGCTGCACCGCCAGCATGCAGCCGAACAGCAGCGCGGCGCCGGCCCAGCCGGCAGCCGTGAGGCGGTCGCCCATCAGCAGGTAGCCGCACAGGGCAGCGAACAGCGTCTCGGCCGACAGCAGGATGGCCGCGTCGGCCGGCGCGGTGAAGCGCTGCGCCACCACCTGCGCGGTGAACCCCACGCCCACCGAGAGCACGCCGGTGTAGGCGATGCCTCCCGCCGCGGCGACGATGGCGTCCAGGCTCGGCGGCTCGGCCACCAGCGCCCAGGCCAGCGCCGCCAGGCCGCAGGCGAGGAACTGGCCGCAGGCCACCGTGAAGGGCGCGGCCAGGCGCTCGGCCACCTCGCCCACGAACAGCACGTGCAGCGCCCACGGCAGCACCGAGGCCAGGATCCACAGGTCGCCCGGATGGAAGGCGACGCTGCCCGCCCCCGACAGCAGCCAGGTTCCCGCCAGGCAGCCGAGCGCGGCCGGCCACAGCCAGCGCCGCGGCGCGTCGCCGGTGCGGACCCAGGCGAGCAGGGGCACCACCGGCACGTACAGCGCGGTGAGGAAGCCGGCGTTGGTGACGGTCGTGCCCTGGATGCCGATCTGCTGCAGCGCCGCGCCGCCCCACAACAGCAGGCCCAGGCCCGCGACCTGCAGCGCGTCGACACGCCCGTGGGCCAGGCCGCGGCTGCGCAGGTAGCGCTGCTCGCGCAGCGCCAGCGGCAGCACCACCAGCGCGCCCACCAGGAAGCGCACGCCGGTGAAGGCCATGGGCCCGAGGTGCTGCATGGCCAGGTTCTGGGCCACGAAGGCCGAGCCCCAGATCGCCGCCACCAGGGCCAGCAGCAGGTTGGCCTGCCAGCGCTTCATGCGCCGGCGTGCGCGCCCGGGACGCGCATCAGGCGAACGCGGGCACGCTGCGGCGTGCGGGCGCGGTTGGCGGCGCGCGCATCAGCGTGCTCTTGCCGAACAGGCTTTCCACCAGGTCCACGGTCAGCAGCGCGGTGCGGTTGCGCACGTCCAGCGCGGGGTTGAGTTCCACGATGTCGAGCGACGCAAGGCGGCCGGTGTCGGCGACCATCTCCATGCACAGCTGGGCCTCGCGGTAGCCGGGGCCGCCGGGCACCGTGGTGCCCACGCCGGGGGCGATCTCGGGATCGAGGAAGTCGACGTCGAAGCTCACGTGCAGGTGCGTATTGTCGTCGACGCCCTCGAGCGCCAGCGCCATGGTGCGGCGCATGCCGTGCTCGTCGACGAAGCGCATGTCGAACACTTCGAGCCCCATCTGGTGCACCAGCCGCTTCTCGCCCGCGTCGACGCTGCGGATGCCGATCTGGCGCACCGACGCCGTCTCGATGGCCGGGGTGTGGCCGCCGATCGTCGTCAGGCCGTGCGGGCCCAGCCCGCACAGGCACGCCACCGGCATGCCGTGCAGGTTGCCGCTGGGGGTGAGCGTGGCGGTGTTGAAGTCGGCGTGCGCATCGAACCACAGCACGCGCAGCGTCTTGCCCGCCTCGCGGCAGTGGCGGGCCGCGGCGCTGATCGAGCCGATCGCCAGGCTGTGGTCGCCGCCCATCAGCACGGGCAGGCGGCCGGCGGCCAGCTCCTCGTGCACCGCCTCGTGCAGCCGTCGGTTCCAGGCGGTCACTTCGGCCAGGTGGCGGTGCCCGGCCACGGGCGGCGCATCGGGGTTGGGCGGGCCGGGCAGGTTGCCGCGGTCGTGCACGCGCAGGCCGCAGCGCCGCAACGCGGCGTCGAGGCCGGCCACGCGCAACGCGTCGGGCCCCAGGCGGGCGCCCAGGGTGCCGGCGCCCACGTCGGTGGGCGCGCCGATCAAGGCCACCTCGCGCGCGCCGCCGCCGGTCGCGGCGGCGGCCCGCGCCGCACGCATGTCCACGCGTGGACCCTTCAGGCGGCGCGGCGCAGACGGCGTCCGTCCGCAGCGCCCAGCACGCCGCCGAACAGGTCCTTCGGGTCGTCCAGGCGCGGCACGAGGTCGATCTGGCGGCGGAACTCCGGATGCTCGCGCAGCAGCTGGTGCAGCGTGCGCAGCGCCGAGTAGTCCTCCAGCGCGAAGCCCACGGAATCGAAGATCGTCACTTCCGTGTCGCCGTCGCGGCCGACCGCCTCGCCGCGCACCACCTGCGCGAACTCGATGGCGGGCGAGCCCGCGGGCAGCTGCTGGATCTCGCCCTCGATGCGCGACTGCGGCTCGTACTCCACGACGATGCGGGTGTCGGGGCGCGTCAGGATGTCCACGTGCAGCTCGGTCTTGCCGGGGCAGTCCCCGCCCACGGCATTCAGGTGCACGCCGGGGGCCACCATCGGCGGCGTCAGGATGGTGGCGTTGCGCTTGTCGGCCGTCACCGTCGTCACGATGTCGGCGCCGCGTGCGGCCTCGGCCGTGGAACTGCAGCGCACCAGGGTCAGGTCGGCGAGCTCGGGCTGGGCGCGCAGGTTGCGCTCCAGCTTGGCGGTGGCCGCGGGGTCGACGTCGAACAGCCGCAGCTCGCGGATGCCCAGCAGGCGGTGGAAGGCGATGGCCTGGAACTCGCTCTGTGCGCCGTTGCCCACCAGCGCCATCGAGCGGCAGCCCGGGCGCGCCATCCAGCGCGCTGCCAGGGCCGACATGGCCGCCGTGCGCAGCGCGGTGGTCAGCGTCAGTTCCGACAGCAGCAGCGGGTAGCCCGTGTCCACGTCGGCCAGCACGCCGAAGGCAGTGACGGTGAGCAGGCCCGCCGCGGTGTTCTTGGGGTGGCCGTTGCCGTACTTGAACGAATACAGCCGCCCGTCGCTGGTGGGCATCAGCTCGATCACGCCGTCGGGCGAGTGGTTGGCCACGCGTGCGGTCTTCTCGAACTCGCCCCAGCGGCGGTAGTCGTCCTCGATGGCCTGCGACAGCCGTTCGATGAGCGCGCCGACGCCGATCTGCGCGACGATTTTCGAGATGTCGGCCGTGCCGATGTAGTCCACCATGCGTCTTGTCTCCGTGTCCTGCCCGGCGCCGGTGGCTACCGTGACCACCGTCATTCTCCGGAGCGGCAGGTTCAACAGGAAGGTAGCGAACCGTACGATTTGCATGTTCTGTTGAGCAAAACGTCAGTCATCGATGACAATTCGGCCAATCCGCCGAGATCGACCATGGACGACACCGACCGTGAACTGCTGGGCCTGCTGCGCGCCGACGCGCGCGCCAGCGTGGCCGACCTGGCCAAGAAGCTGCGCCTGGCACGCGGCACGGTGCGCAACCGCATCGCGCGCCTGGAGGCGCAGGGCACGATCGTGGGCTACACGGTGCGGCTCAAGCCGCAGACCGACGAACAGCGCGTGCGTGCCTGGATGTTCGTGGCCGTGGAAAGCAACCGTGACGAGGCCGTGCTGCGCACGCTGCGCGGCGACCCGGCCGTGCAGACCCTGCACAGCACCAACGGGCGCTGGGACTTCGTGGCCGAGATCCGCGCCGACAGCCTGGAGGGCTTCGACCGCGTGCTGGCGCGCATCCGCCGCATCGAAGGCGTGGCCCACACCGAGACCAGCCTGCTGCTGACGACGCACAAGCTGTAGCGCGGCGGGTTCGCGCGCCGGCGCCGCTCAGTCGACGCAATGCGCCAGCCAGCGGCCGGCCTCCCGGAACGCCTGCGGCGAGTGTTCGGCACGGGCGCGCACGTAGGCGCCCTCGATGGCCGTGACCACGAAGTCGGCAAACGATCGGCTGCGCCGCGCGTCGCCCAGGTCGACGTGGCTGGCGATCGAGCGCGCCCAGCTGTCGAGCGCCGCGACCAGCACCGGCCGCAGCGGCTCCATGTCCTCCGAGAGGTCGAGGCTGACCGTGCCGACGGCGCAGCTGCGCCGGAAGTCCTGCGCCTGGACGCGCTGGGCGAACGCCTCGAACAGCGCGCCCACCCGCGCCGCGTTGCTGCGGCGGCCGGCCATCGCCGCCTCGATGAAGGCCTGCACCTGCGGCACGTAGGCCCGGAGCGCCTCCTCGGCGATCTGCAGCTTGCCGCCCGGGAAGAAGTGGTAGACGGAGCCCTTGGGCGCGGCACTGCCGCGCACGATGTCGTTGATGCCGGCGCCCGAGAGCCCGAAGCCGCGCAGCAGGTCGAGGGCGACCGCGAGCATGCGGTCGCGGCTTGAGACAGGGGAGGGCACCTTGTGGAAATCTCTAGACCAGTCTATATATTGTGCCGGTCCCAAGTTCCAGGAGCAAGTGCGATGGATGCATCCCCCCCCGACATCCGGCGCGATGTCAGCCAGGCCGAGTGGCAGCTGCGCGTCGACCTTGCCGCCTGCTACCGCCTGGTGGCGCGCTACGGCTGGGACGACCTGATCTTCACCCACATCTCCGCGCGCGTGCCCGGGCCGGAGCACCACTTCCTCATCAACCCCTACGGCCTGATGTTCGACGAGATCACGGCGTCGAGCCTGGTCAAGGTGGACCTCGAGGGCCGCAAGGTGCTCGACGGCCCGTTCGACATCAACCCGGCCGGCTTCGTGATCCACAGCGCGATCCACGCCGCGCGCGAGGACGCGATCTGCGTGCTGCATGTGCACAGCGTCAACGGGGTGGCCGTGTCGGCGCAGGAGCAGGGGCTGCTGCCGCTGTCGCAGCACTCGATGTTCGTGCTGTCCTCGCTGGCCTACCACGACTACGAAGGCATCGCGCTGGTGGACGACGAGAAGCCGCGTCTGGTGCGCGACCTCGGCGACAAGCGCTTCCTGATGCTGCGCAACCACGGCCTGCTGACCGTGGGCCGCACGGTGGCCGAGGCCTTCGTCGGCATGTACTTCTTCGAGGCCAGCTGCATGATGCAGGTGCGCGCCCAGGCCGGCGGCGGGCCGCTGCGCCGCATCCCGCAGCCGATCGTCGACCACGCACCGAGGCAGATCGCCGAGGTCACGCGCGGCGCCGGCGGCAACCTCGCCTGGCCTGCGCTACTGCGCCGCCTGGACCGCAGCGACCCTGGCTACCGCAGCTGAGCCGGCGGGCGCCGCCGGCAGGTGCGCGGCCGCGCCGGCACGCGAGCGGCGCTGCAGCGTCTGCCAGTGGTCCAGCCGCACCTTGGCGTGCTGCTGTGTCACGCCCTGGCGCACGGCGGCCCCCCGCGAGGCCGTGCTGCGCGGCTGCGGCGGCATGCACAGGCCGCCGTCGGCGCGCCGCACCACCATCACCTCGGGCGCGTGCATGAGCGTGCCGCGGCGCACCACCACGGCGATCTCGCCGTTGGCGAGCTGCACGAAGCAGCCCGGCGGATAGAGCCCGAGCGCGCGCAGCATCGCCGCGCCGAGCTCGTCGGGCCGGTCGCCCCCGGGCAGGCAGATGTCGCGCGCCGCCACGACCGGCGACTGGGTGTCGCGCGACGCGCGCCGGCTGAGCTTGGCGGTGTAGACGTCGATGCGGTGCAGCAGCTCGGCCAGACGCCGCGCCGGTGCGGCGGCATCGCCCGCTGCCTGGGGGTCGTGGTGGTGGCGCACGACCGCGAGCCAGAGATCGTCGCGCAGGCCCGCGGCGGCCAGCAGGTCCGCGCCCTGGGCCGCGTGCTGCTGGATGTGGCCGCGCTGGATCGCGTCGACGGGGCTGAGCTGGCAGGCCAGCGCGTTCTGCAGTTCCGCCATCGCCACGTTCATCGTCAGCGCGCTGTGCACCAGCGCGCTGCGCTCGTCCGCGCTCCAGTCGAGCGTGGCCGCGCACAGTTCGGCGGCCACCGCGCACAGCAGCGCGTGTTGTGCCGCATAGCGGTCGGTGTCGCCGGCGGCGGCCTGCACCAGCAGGTACAGCGCGCAGTCGGCGTCGCGCCGCGCCAGCTCGCGCACCTGCTCGGCCAGCTGGCGCAGCGCGTCGAGCCAGGCGGCGTCCTGCGCCGTCGCGCGCAGCGCGAGCGACAGCTGGCGGGCCAGGCGGTCCCAGCCGTCGATCGCGTCGTGGGCGCTCAGGGGCGGCAGCGACGACGCGTCCGCCTCCGCGGGGGCGAAATCGTGCGGGTCGCGCTGGGCGCAGGGCGCTGCGGGGTCGGTCCTGGGATCGTCCATCCCCGGGGCTATCGGCAGCGGCGGCGCCACTTGTAGGGGCCGCGGTGGCCGCGTGCGGCAAATGCCACGCCGGCGGCGTCAACCGTCGAGCAGGTCGCCCTTGTAGAAGCACCAGGCCGTGCCGTCGTGCAGGTAGAAGTGCCCGTCGGCGCAGTTCTCCTTGCCGGGAAAGTAGTCGCGGTAGGCCTTGGGCACCAGGCGCGCGAGTTGCGCATCGCTCAGCAGTTCGAACTCCTCGGGCGTGATGGGCTGGCCCACGCGCAGGCGGCGGCGCTCGTCGTACGGATGCATGGGCGCCAGTCTAGGGCCAAGCGGCTAAGCTCCGGCCGTCATCGGAGGTGCCCGACGTGTCTGCATCCGTTTCCCCGCGCCGCGTGCTCGTCACCGGCGGCACCAGCGGCATCGGCGCCGCCATCGCCCACGCCTTCGCGCTCGAAGGCGCGCAGGTCACCGTCACCGGCGCCACCGCCGGCGAGGCGGCGGCCGCGCGCGAGCACGGGCTGGACGCGCGCGTGCTCGACGTGCGCGATGCGGCGGCAGTGGAGGCGCTGGTGGGCGGCCTCGAGCACCTCGACGTGCTCGTCAACTGCGCCGGCACCATCCGCCGCGGCGGCGCCGAGTTCGACCCCGCGGCGTTCGCCGACGTGCTCGACATCAACCTCGCCGGCACCATGCGCGTGTGCACGGCGGCGCGCGCGAAGCTCGCCGCGCGCCGCGGCTGCATCGTCAACACGGCCTCGATGCTGAGCTTCTTCGGCGGCGGCCTGGTGCCCGGCTACAGCGCCAGCAAGGGCGGCGTGGCCCAGCTCACCAAGAGCCTGGCCATCGCCTGGGCGGTCGAGGGCATCCGCGTCAACGCGGTGGCGCCGGGCTGGATCGCGACCCCGCTCACGCAGGCGCTGCAGGACGACGCGGCGCGCACGCAGGCCATCCTGGCGCGCACGCCGCTGGGCCGCTGGGGCACGCCCGAGGACGTCGCCGGGCCGGTGCTGTTCCTCGCCAGCCCGGCCGCGGCCTTCGTCACCGGCGTCGTGCTGCCGGTGGACGGCGGCTACCTGATCGCCTGAACCGGCCCTTGCGGAGCGTTGCCCCATGATCGTGCAGCACCCCGGAATCCAGCCCGAGATCGCGGTGGCCGCGATCCCCGACGACGAGCGCGTCTGGGTGCCGCAGGCGCCGCAGGTGTGGTTCCGGCCGCTGCTGCTCAACACCGTCACCGGCGGCTGGTGCAACCTGCTGCGCGTGCGCAAGAGCGGCGTGCTGTCGCGCCACATCCATCCGTCGATCGTCGTCGGCTACGTCATCAAGGGCGCCTGGCGCTATCTCGAGCACGACTGGGTCGCGCGCGAAGGCAGCTTCGTCTACGAGCCGCCGGGCGAGATCCACACGCTCGTGGTCGACGAAGCCAGCGGCGGCGAGCCGGAGATGATCACCTTCTTCAACATCGCGGGCGCGATGGTCTACGTCGACGAGGCGGGCCGGCAGACCGGCTACGAGGACGTGTTCACCAAGATCGGGATGTGCCGCCGACACTATGTCGACGTCGGCCTGGGTGCCGACTACGTGCAGCAGTTCGTGCGCTGAGTCAGGTCAGTCAG
>DASTJE010000089.1:0-3686 GCA_035716845.1 Burkholderiaceae bacterium | reverse complement strand
TGTTAGGTTGCATTCGCGAGTGTCAACAGAGTTGGCTCGCTCGACGCCACGACCTACAGTTGTTCATGCCCGAGGAGCCCAAGCCTCTTTCAGAGGCGAGTAGCCCGGTGCGTCCCGCGTTTTCAGCAGCTTCAGCGGGGGTTCGACATGATGGTTGCGCGCCGATCTCGCAGGTCGTTCAGTGCCTCGACGTTGACACGGCTTCGTCAGATGCCGGCCAGCGACGCGCTCGCGCTGCTAGCCACCCACGTCAAGCCCGATTCGACCTATCAGCCCCTCAAGGATGAGCACAGCCGCCGCTGGCACGCCAGCACGGCACGCGGCGAGTTCGAGATCCTGACCACGGGCGTCAAGTGGTACGACACACGCGCGCACGCCGGTGGCGGCGGAGCCATCGACCTGGCGATGCACTTGCTCGGCGTGTCGTTCGTCGACGCTGTGAAGTGCTTGACCGCGAAGTAGAGCGCCATGGTCCAGATCATCCATAAGGCTTCTCTCCCGAGTCCGGCAGACCTGCCGGAACCCTTGGCGCAGCTTGCAGCACAGGCTTTGGCGACTTCGCTTCGCGAGCCGCGTCCTGCCGGTTTCCCGCTTCTTTTCACGAAGCAGTGGCAGTTGATCGAGCCCGCGGTCGCCTTCCTGCATGAGCACGCGATCCAGCGCGCGCACACCGCCGACACGCTCAGAACCTATACCGAGATCCTCTACGACTGGTTCGACACGCTCGAGCAGAACGACATCCCTTGGCACAAGGCGGATGCTGTCGACCTGGTTGCCTATCGCAACCGCATGATGTCGCAGCCCAGTCCGCACACCGGACGTGCGTACCGGACGACGACCATCAACCACCGGGTTCGCGGCGTGCTGCGGTTCTATGCTTGGGCGGTCCGCGCGCATTGGCTGAGCGAATCGGCGCTCGCGGACAAGACCCGCGACTTCGCTGTGTCGAGGCGGTACTCGCCGATCCGGACGCGCTACGCTGCGGACACCGAGCGCAGCATCTTCGTACTGCGGCAATACGAACCGCTGCCCCGCCCGCTGGTCTCCGGGCAGGCTCGCGAACTGCTCGCCTATCTCGCCCCGCCGTACGATCTGATGGCCCGCTGGCAGCTGTACACCGGGCTGCGGATCAGCGAACTCCTGCGGCTCGGCGTCGACGACATCAACGGCCGCCCCACCCCGCTCACGGCGCATCACACCATCGAGATCACGCGCAAGGGCCGCAAGCCGGGCTACGTGATTGCACCGGCCAGCCTGCTCGACGAGACCGATGGCTACATCTCGGGGCTTCGCTTCGCGTGGCTCAAGCGCGCGCGACGCAGGGGACGCGCCGCCCACCACCCGGCGTTGTTCGTCAACGCCCGCGGCGCACCGGTGAGCAAGAACGCCTACCAGCGCGCCGTCAGCCGGGCCGGCCTGGCCTGCGGCTTCAAGGCGACGACGCATCTGCTTCGCGCGACCTTCGCATGCATGCTGCTGGCCCGGCTCGAGTACTTGGCCAGCGAGGGCGCCAAGGTCAATCCACTGCTCGTGGTGAAGATCCTGCTCGGGCACGAGCACATCGAGACCACCGACCGGTACCTGCGTGCCGTCGCCGTCGACGCCTGCGTCCTCAAGGACGTGCTGGACACGCTGCTCGCGGGCAGCGCAGAGCCGTGAGTTCACGGCGCCCGCCGATTCCGCGGACCCTGGCCACCAGACCGCAGGCCGGAACGGGGCACGCGCCACAGCCGGCGCGCCACGACGCGGCTCGCCTGGTTCGCCACACGCTCATCGACTTCTCGTCGTTGCCGCTGCCAGCCGACGTGCGCCTGGCGCTCGCCCAGGCCTTCTGGGGCCATATCGGGGGCCATTCGGATCGCAGCATCGCCTCGTACTGGAAGTCGATACTGCCCTTCGCCCGGTTCGCCGCCGAATCGCAGTCCCTCAGATCGGTCGCCGACCTGGACCGCGCGATGCTGGTTCGCTACATCGAGTGGCTCAACGCGCAACGCTGTGCCGACGGCAGGATCTGGGCCCTCACCACGCAGGCCGCCGTCTATGGGGCATTGCGCCAGCTGCTGCGATGGCTTGAGCGGTGTCGGCCCGACTTGATCACCAGCATCGATTACCCCTTCTCGCCGTTCCCCAACAAGGCCGCCGCGCGGGCATCGCGCTCGACGCTTTCCGGTCGGCAGCTGCGCGCCATCCTCCAGGCCTGTGAGGATGAGATCGCCCAGATGCGCACGGCCCGCGAATCGGCTGCCCGTCAACGCGCCGCCGACGCAGACAAGCCCGGCACTCTCGGCTGGATCCTCGAACAGATCGATCAACGCCACGGAGGAATCATTCCGGACTGGCGCACGACCCAGGCCAGCGGCAATTTCTGGCTGCAGAAGGCCGTTCGCCGCTACGGCGGCGCCAAGCAACTGGCTCCCCTCCTGTACCCGCGCGCGGTTTCGCTGCTGCCGTACTACCTGGCGATCCTGATCCACACGGCCGGCAACCCCGAAGCCATCGCCGACCTCACTCGCGACTGCCTGCAGCCCCTGCCCTTGCTCGATGACCGCGAGTTGCTGGTGTGGTTCAAGGCTCGCGCGTCGCGCATCCAGCGCCGGACCTTTGACCGCGCCGACGCATTCGGGCCGCCGGCCCTGGTACGGGACATCCTGGCCTGGAACGAACGGCTGATCCCGCTGACCCCTCCCCCGCAGCGCAACCGGCTCTTCGTGTTCAAGGGGCAATTCACGGTCAACGCGATGTCGATCATCACGGTCCACCATCAGCTCGGCGCGTTCTGCGATCGCCATGGCTTGCCGCACTTCGCTCCGGCGAACATCCGGCCGAGCGTGCTGAGCTGCTTCTACCGCGCCAGCGGTGACCTGCTGCGCACCAAGGCCGTTGCGAACCACGCCAGCGTCGCCACGACGGTTCGTTACGTGCAAACGCCCCTGGTCGAAGCACAGAACCGCTCGCGCATCGCGGATCTTCAGGGTGCATTCATCGAGCACATCGAAGGGCGGTCGGGTCCGAGCCAGACGCGGTGCGACGCTGCGCCTGAACCATCGCCTCCCCCACGCGGCCGCGGTGTCACGCTGTTCGGCTTCGACTGCAAGGATCCATTCGCGGGCATCGCACCCGGTACTCGGCAGGGCGACCTCTGCGTGAACTTCATGGGCTGCTTCACCTGCCCGAACGCCGTCATCACGCCCGACCCGATGTCGCTGGCGCGCTTGCTTCAGGCGCGCGATCACCTGCGCGCCGCTGCGGCGACCCTGTACCCGGCTCGTTGGGAAGTACTCTATGCCCCGCAGCTGAGGATCCTGGAGGAAGACATCCTCCCGCGCTTCGGCTCCCGCGAGCTCGACGCCGGCCAGAGGCTGCAGGCGCAGCTTCCCCCGCTGCCTGACCTGCGGTGAGGTCGCGCCATGCAACCACGGCGATCCAGCGCGCTGAGAACTTCGGCCGGCACTACGCTCGGCACCTCTGACGATCGCCCATGGTTCCTGAAGAACTCGCGCTGGGAGGATTCGACCTGGATCCTTGCGCCCACCAATGCGCTCGAAGAGAGGCTGCCCGTGCGCCTGCACTGGGACTTTTCGGTCGAGGATGGCTGCAGTTTCACCGACGCGCGCCATGCCCCGCTGCTGCAAACCAGCAAGCGGCTGATCGCCCTCATACGCGGCCGCTCGCTGTACACGGGACTG
>DASTJE010000088.1:0-14630 GCA_035716845.1 Burkholderiaceae bacterium | reverse complement strand
CGACGGCTTCGGCGCCTTCGGCCCGGTGATCGAGACCACGTTCGATGCGTCGGCCGCCACGCTGCGCACGCTGGTGGGCGGGCGCGAGCGGCAGAACTACGCTCTGTCGGACATGTTCTTCGGCCCGGCGGAGCTCGTCTCGCGCCTGTCGCACGACATGACGCTGGAGCCGGGCGACGTGATCTTCTGCGGCACGTCTCTCGGCGTGCTGCCGATGAAGCCGGGCAGCACCGTCGACGTGGTGGTCGACGGCATCGGCACCCTGTCGAACGTCTACGGCTGAGTCACCCGGCGGGGTTCACTCGCCGAGATAGGCGGCGCGCACCTTCGGGTCGGCCAGCAGCGACTTCGCCTCGCCGCTCATCGTGATCTCGCCCGAGTCCATCACGTAGCCGCGGTTGGCCAGGCCGAGCGCACGGCTCGCGTTCTGCTCCACCAGCAGCACGGTGACGCCCTGCTTGTGGATGTCGTTCACCACCTCGAAGATCTTGTCGACCATGATGGGCGACAGGCCCATCGACGGCTCGTCGAGCAGCAGCACCTTGGGTCGCGCCATCAGCCCGCGGCCCATGGCGAGCATCTGCTGCTCGCCGCCGCTCATCGTGCCGGCCAGTTGATGGGCACGCTCCTTCAGGCGCGGGAAGATGCCGAACACCTTGTCGACATCGGCGTCGACCTCGCCGTCGTTGCGCACGAAAGCGCCCATCTGCAGGTTCTCGACGATGGTCATGCGGGCGAACACGCCGCGGCCCTCGGGCACCATCACCAGGCCCTGCGCGACCAGGTCCCAGGCGCCCTGGCCCTTGATCGGCCTGCCCATGAACTCGATCTGGCCGTCCGCCACAGGCTGGATGCCGGTCACCGCCTTGAGCGTGGTTGTCTTTCCGGCACCATTGGCGCCGATCAGGCTCACCAGTTCGCCCTGTTTGACCTCGAAGCTCACGCCCTTGACGGCCTGGATGCCGCCGTAGGCCACCTTCAATCCACTGACCTTGAGCAGTGTCGTCATGTCGTCCTCGTCCTGCTCAATGCGTGCCGTGCCCGGCGCCGAGGTAGGCCTCGATCACCTTGGGATCGCGCTGCACCTCGGCCGGCTCGCCCTCGGCGATCTGCTTGCCGTAGTCGAGCACGGTGACCCGGTCGCACAGGCCCATCACCAGCTTCACGTCGTGCTCGATCAGCAGGATCGTGCGGCCGTCGTTGCGGATGCGGTCGATCAGCTCGCGCAGCACCACCTTCTCGGTGGCGTTCATCCCGGCCGCCGGCTCGTCGAGCGCAATCAGCTTCGGGTCGGTGGCCAGCGCACGCGCGATCTCGAGGCGGCGCTGGTCGCCGTACGACAGCGTACGGGCCTTGTAATCACCGTAGCGGCCGATGCCGACGTACTCGAGCAGTTCGCGTGCGCGGTCGGCGATCTGGCGCTCCTCGGCGAGGAAGCCCGCCGTGCGAAGCACCGCCCCGAACAGGCCTGACTGCGAGCGCACGTGGCGCCCGACCATCACGTTCTCGAGCGCCGTCATCTCGGCGAACAGGCGGATGTTCTGAAACGTGCGCGCGATGCCCGCCTTGGCCACCTCGTGCACCGCCTCGGGCTTGTAGGGCGCGCCCCCCAGCTCGAAGGTCCCGGAGTCGGGAGAGTACAAGCCGGTGATGACATTGAAGAAGGTGGTCTTGCCGGCGCCGTTGGGGCCGATCAGGCCGTAGACCTGGCCTTGCCGGATCGTGATGCCCACGTCCGACAGCGCCTGCAGGCCGCCGAAGCGCTTGGACACGCCGGTCACCTTGAGAACGGAGCTGCTCATCGCGCACCCCTCACTTGGCCAGCGGCGACGGCGCCGCCTTGCCGTGCTCGGGCGAGGGCCACAGGCCACGCGGGCGCACCAGCATGATGACGATCATCGCCAGCGCGATCAGCATCTGGCGCAGGATCGACGCGTCGATGCGCCCCCCCGTCATGTTCTGCACGTCGCCGGCGACGTAGCGCAGCACCTCCGGCAGCGCCGCCAGCATCAGGGCGCCCAGGATCACGCCGGGAATGTGGCCGATGCCGCCCAGCACGACCATGGCCACGATCATCACCGACTCCATCAGGCTGAACGACTCGGGCGAGACGAAGCCCTGGAAGGCCGCGAACATGGCCCCGGAAACGCCACCGAAGCTCGCCCCCATCGCGAAGGCCAGCAGCTTCAGGTTGCGGGTGTTGATGCCCATCGCCTTGGCCGCGATCTCGTCCTCGCGAATCGCCATCCAGGCGCGGCCAATGCGGCTTTGTTCGAGGCGATAGCAGATGACGACGCTGAACACCACCAGCACCAGGAACAGGTAGTAGTACAGCGTCACCGGCGGGATGCGGAAGTCGCCGATTTCGAGTGCCTTGCCGAAATCGAAGCCGAACAACCGCATCGAATCGATGCGGTCGACGCCGCGCGGGCCGTTGGTGATGTTGTAGGGCTGCTCGAGGTTGTTGAGGAAGACGCGAATGATCTCGCCGAAGCCCAGGGTCACGATCGCCAGGTAGTCGCCGCGCAGCTTGAGCGTGGGCGCGCCCAGCAGCGCACCGGCAACGCCAGCGAGCAGCGCACCCAGCGGCACGATGAGCCAGATCGGCGTGTGCAGGCCGCTCGGGAACAGCGCCTTGAAGCCTTCGAAGTTCTCCGACAGATGGGGGCTGGCCATCAGCGCGAACATGTAGGCGCCCACCGCATAGAAGGCGACGTAGCCCAGGTCGAGCAGGCCGGCGTAGCCGACGACGATGTTCAGGCCCAGCGCCAGCAGCACGTACAGCAGGGCCAGCGCCATGATGCGGACCCACCCCTGGCCGAACTGCTGCGCCACCAGGGGCAGCGCGATCAGCGCCAGGGCGCAGACGAGAAAGAGCGCGATCTTGTTGGTCTTCATGGTGTGCAATGCCTCAGGCGCGATCGGCCACGCGCTCACCCAGGAGGCCCGACGGCCGCAGGGTCAGCACCAGGATCAGCGCGACGAAGGCGAAGATGTCCACGTACTGGCTGCCCAGCACGCCCCCGGTGAGGTTGCCCATGTAGCCGGCACCGATGGCCTCGACCAGGCCGAGCAGGATCCCGCCCACCACCGCGCCAGCGAGGTTGCCGATGCCGCCCAGAACCGCCGCCGTGAAGGCCTTCAGGCCGGGCAGGAAACCCATGGTGTGCTGCACGGTGCCGTAGTTGGCCGCCCACATGATGCCGGCCACCGCGGCCAGCGACGCGCCGATGACGAAGGTGGCCGAGATGACCATGTCGGGCCGCACGCCCATCAGCGCCGCCACGCGCGGGTTCTCGGCAGTGGCACGCATTGCACGGCCCAGCTTGGTGCGGTGCACGAGCCACAGCAGGGCCGCCAGGATCACCACCGTGAAGCCGAGGATCAGGCACTGCACGACGCTGATCACCGGGCCGCCGAGGTTGATCGGCTCCGAGGGCAGCAGGATGGGAAAGGGCTTGGGATTGGGCTTCCAGATGATCATCGCGAGCGTCTGCAGCAGCAGGCTCATGCCCATCGCCGTGATCAGCGGCGCCAGGCGCGGCGCATTGCGCAATGGGCGGTACGCCACCTTCTCGATCGTGTAGTTGAGCGCCGAGCACACGACGATGGAGATCGGGATCGAGATCACCAGCAGCACCCAGCCCGGCAGCCCGGAGCCTTCGAGCGCCGTCACCACCGTCCAGCTGGTGAGCGCACCCACCATCAGCACCTCGCCGTGCGCGAAGTTGATGAGGTTGATGATGCCGTAGACCATCGTGTAGCCCAGGGCCACGAGCGCATACATGCTGCCCAGCACAAGGCCATTGATGATCTGTTGGAAGAAGATGTCCAAGATGGAGCTCCCGAGAACGCCGCGCGCGCCGCCTGGGCGCGCGCGGGAGGGATTCTAGGCAGGCATGAAAAACGCCCCCGCTGGGAATACCCTTGCGGGGGCGCGCGCGTGCGGGCGCGGATTCAGGAGAAGAGGGAGCCCGGTGGCGCGAAGGGCTTGCCCAGGCCCTGCGCCACGGCCGCATGCGTGATGGCGCCGTCGTGCACCGTCAGTCCGGCCGCGAGGTGCGCATCGTCCGCGCAGGCGCGGCGCCAGCCCTTGTCCGCCAGCGCCAGCGTGAACGGCAGCGTGGCGTTGTTCAGCGCGAACGTCGAGGTGCGCGGCACGGCACCGGGCATGTTGGCCACGCAGTAGTGCACGATGCCGTCCACCACGTAGGTCGGCTCGGCGTGCGTGGTGGCGCGCGAGGTCTCGAAGCAGCCGCCCTGGTCGATCGCCACGTCGACGATCACCGCACCGGGCTTCATGCTCGCCAGCTGCGCGCGCTTGATCAGCTTCGGCGCGGCCGCGCCGGGCACCAGTACGGCGCCGACCACCAGGTCGGCCTCCAGCACCGCCGCCTCGGTGGCGTCCAGCGTCGCGTACTGCGTGCGGATGCGGCCGTCGAAGGCCTCGTCGAGCTGGCGCAGGCGCGCCAGCGACTTGTCGAGCACCAAGACTTCGGCGCCCAGGCCGGCGGCCATGCGCGCCGCATGCGTGCCCACCACGCCACCGCCGATCACCACCACGCGCGCCGGCGCCACGCCGGGCACGCCGCCCAGCAGCACGCCGCGGCCGCCGTTGGCCTTCTGCAGCGCCACCGCGCCGACCTGGATCGACATGCGCCCGGCGACCTCGCTCATCGGCGCCAGCAGCGGCAGGCCGCCACGCTCGTCGGTGATCGTCTCGTAGGCGATCGCCGTGCAGCCGCTCTTGAGCAGGCCCTCGGCCTGCACCGGATCGGGTGCGAGGTGCAGATAGGTGAAGAGCAACTGGCCGCGGCGAAGCATCGCGCACTCCTGTGGCTGCGGCTCCTTGACCTTGACGATCATGTCCGCGTTGGCGAACACCGCAGCGGCATCCGGCAGCACCGTGGCGCCGGCGGCCTCGTAACTGGCGTCGTCGCAGCCGATGCCGGCGCCCGCGCCGGCCTGCACCAGCACCTGGTGGCCGTGGTGCACGGCCTCGCGAACCGCCGCCGGCGTCATGCCGACTCGGTACTCGTGGTTCTTGATTTCCTTCGGCACTCCGATGCGCATGGCCAACTCCATGAAATTGATGGCTGGCATCGTGCCCGCGACGGCGTCGAAGGTGATTGCAACGCATCCCATGGAAAACCCTCGAACCAAACAATATTCTTCGACGTAAATTCATTTACTAAAAACTATTTGATGTAAATCTTCATCACAAGGCATGAATCTTGACAAACTGGACCGCGAACTCCTGCGCCTGCTGCAGGCCAACGGCCGCCTGACCAACGCGGATCTCGCGCAGCACATCGGGCTGTCGCCCTCGGCCTGCTTCCGGCGCCTGCAACGGCTCGAGGAAAGCGGCGTGATCGCCGGCTACAGCGCCACGCTCGACGGCGAGGCCATCGGCAAGCCGATCACCGTGTTCATCGAAGTGACCCTCGGCAGCCAGGGCAGCGCCGTGCTCGAGGCCTTCGAGCGCGCGGTGGCCGCCTGCGAAGACGTGCTCGAGTGCCACCTGATGTCGGGCGACTTCGACTACCTGCTGCGCGTGGCGGTGGCCGACATGCGCGACTACGAACGCGTGCACCGCCAGCGCGTGGCCGCATTTCCCCACGTGGCGCGCATCCGCACCGCCTTCGCGATGCGCGCCGTGGTGCCCCGGCGCGGCTACGCGCTGTGAGCGTGGGCCCCGAAGAACGGGGACCCCCAAGCTCGCTGGCGCTCGCTACCCCATGGCCCCGCGAGGGGCCACTGCGTGACCCTCGGGCCCGTCCGCCGACGGGCCGGCGGAGCCGGACCCGTGGCGGGAAGCCGGGTGCGGTTCTTTCAGTGCGCGTGCGTTCTCGGCGCGCAATCGCGCGAGCTTTTCGCCGATCTGCGCTTCCAGCCCGCGTTCGCTGGGGCGATAGAACTGCGGCGGCTGGGCAATGTCGTCGGGAAAGTAGCGCTCGCCGGCCGCGAAACCATCGGACTCGTCGTGCGCGTAGCGGTAGCCGCGCCCGTAGTCGAGCGACTTCATCAGAGAGGTCGGCGCGTTGCGCAGGCGCAGCGGCACCGGGCGGGTGCCGTCGGCCTTCACGAACGCGCGCGCCTCGTTGTAGGCCACGTAGGCCGCATTGCTCTTGGGCGCCGCGGCCAGGAAAAGCACTGCCTGCGCCAGCGCCAGTTCGCCCTCGGGCGAGCCCAGGCGCTCGTAGACCTCGGCCGCGTCGAGCGCCATGCGCAGGCCGCGCGGATCGGCCAGGCCGATGTCCTCGCTGGCCATGCGGATGACGCGGCGCGCCACGTAGCGCGGGTCCACGCCACCGTCGAGCATGCGCACCAGCCAGTAAAGCGCCGCATCGGGGTCGCTGCCACGCACGGCCTTGTGCAAGGCCGAGATCGTGTCGTAGAACTGCTCGCCGCCCTTGTCGTAGCGGCGCAGCTGGTCGCCCAGCGCACGCTCCAGCAGGGCCTCGTCGATGAGTTCCGCGTCGCCCATCACGGTGACCACGTTCTCGACCACGTTGAGCAGGCGCCGCGCGTCGCCATCGGCATAGCCGATCAGCCGCTCGCGCGCGGTGCCGGAAAAAGGCGGCGTGCCCAATGCGTCGCGCGCGCGTTCGAGCAACTGCCCCAACTCGTCCGCGCCGAGCGGCTGCAGCACGTGCACCGTGGCGCGCGACAGCAGCGCGGAATTGACCTCGAACGACGGGTTCTCGGTGGTCGCGCCGATGAAGGTGAACAGGCCCGACTCCACGTGCGGCAGGAAGGCATCCTGCTGCGCCTTGTTGAAGCGGTGCACCTCGTCGACGAAGACGATGCTCGCGCGGCCCGCACGCCGCGCCGCCTGCGCCCGCTCGACCGCATCGCGGATGTCCTTGACGCCGCCCAGCACCGCCGAGATCTGGATGAACTCGGCGTCGAAGGCCTGCGCCACCAGGCGCGCCAGCGTGGTCTTGCCCACGCCCGGCGGCCCCCACAGGATCATCGAGTGCAGCCGTCCGGCATCGAAGGCCGCGCGCAGCGGCTTGCCCGGCGCCAGCAGGTGGCGCTGCCCGATCACCTCGTCGAGCGTGCGTGGCCGCAGGCGCTCGGCCAGCGGCGCATCGGCCGGCACCGCCTCGGCAGCCGGAACGGACGTTTCATCGTCGAAGAGCGAGCCGGACATCGCCCGGGCATTGTCGCAGCCGGATGCGATGATCGCTTGATGAATCGCCACCTCGTGCTGCTCGCGCTCTGCCAAGGGGCCTTCCTCACCAACAACGTCGTCTTCATCGCGATCAACGGCCTGGTGGGCCTCGCGCTGGCGCCCGTGGGCTGGATGGCCACGCTGCCTGTCACGGGCTACGTGGTCGGCAGCGCGCTGGCCACCGGTCTGGTGGCCCGCACGCAATACCAATGGGGCCGCAAGCGCTCGTTCCAACTCGGCCTGGTGGTCGCGATCGCGGCGGCCCTGCTGTGCGCCTATGCCGCGGCGACGAAGAACTTCGCGCTGCTGGTCGCCGCCACCGTGGTTGCGGGTTACTACAACGCCAATGCGGCGCTGTACCGCTTCGCGGGCCCGGAACTGGTGGCGCCCGCCTTCAAGGAACGCGCGATCTCGCTGGTGCTGGCCGGCGGCATCATCGGTGCGTTTGCCGGGCCCAACCTGGCCAACGCCACCAAGTCGCTGCTGCCGGTGCCGTTCGCCGCGGCCTATCTCTCGCTGGCGGGCGTGGCCGCGCTGTCGCTCGCCGTGCTGTCGCTGATCGCGTTCCCGCCGCACCAGCGGCCGACGCCGGACACCGACGCGGGCCGTCCGCTCGGGCAGATCGTGCGGCAGCCGGTGTTCATCGTCGCCGCCGCGGCCGGCGCGCTCGGCTACGGGGTGATGAACCTGCTGATGGCGGCCACGCCGATCGCGATGGCACGCTGCGGGCTGCCCTTCGAGGACGCGGCCCTGGTGCTCGAGTGGCACGTGCTGGGCATGTTCGTGCCGAGCTTCTTCACCGGCCACCTGATCCGGCGCTTCGGCGTGCTGCCGGTCATGTCGGCCGGCGCCCTGCTCAACCTGGCGTGCATCGGCGTGGCGCTCGGCGGCGTCGAACTGGCGCACTTCCTGGTGGCGCTGTTCGTGCTGGGCGTGGGCTGGAACTTCCTCTTCACCGGCGGCACGACCCTGCTGACGCAGGCCTACCGGCCGGAGGAGAAGACGCGCGCCCAGGGGGCCATGGACTTCTGCGTCTTCACCACGATGGCCGTCAGCTCCTTCGCCTCCGGCGCCCTGGTCACCACGAGCGGCTGGCAGTGGCTGAACATCGGCTCGCTGGTGCCGGTGGCGCTGACGATCGCGGCGCTGCTGTGGCTGGCGCTGCTGCGCCGCCGCGCTGCGCCTGCTATGGCTTGATCACGTCGACGCCCTTGGGGGGCGTGAAACGGAACGCGTCGGGGGCCGACGCGCCGTTGAGCGCGACCTCGGAGAACACCAGCTGCGAGCGCTGGCCAAAGCTGTCGACCAGCTCGAGCGCGGCCAGCGTCGTGCCGCGAAAGCCCACGCGCAGGCTCTGGAATGCGGCGGCCTCGCCGCGCGTCCGCGGCTGCGCCTGCACCCACTGCAGCCCTTGCGCGTCCGGCAAGGCACGCAGCTCGAAATCCCGCTCCAGCGCCGCGCCGGCGAGCAGAGCCGCGGGCGTCGCCCCCAGCGCGCCGTCCATCGCGCGCACCGTCACCTGCTGCAGATCGACGTCGTACAGCCAGACGCGCTCGCCGTCGCCGACGATCAACTGCTCGTAGGGCTTGCGATAGTCGAACCGGAAGCGGTTCGGACGCGCGAACTCGAAGCTGCCGCTGGAGACCTTCTTCCTGGCCCCGTCGGGCGAGGTCACGGTCTGCGTGAACGCCGCGCGGCCCGACTTGGCCTCGCGCACGAAATCGCGCAGGCTGTCGACCGCGTCGGCCCGCGCCACCGACGCCGCGAGCACCAGGAGGAGGACCAGACCGCGCCTCATTCGTCGCGCTTGGGCAGCAGGATGTCGCGGTTGCCGTTGGTGGCCATGGCCGAGACGAGCCCGGACTTCTCCATCTGCTCGAGCAGGCGCGCCGCGCGGTTGTAGCCGATGCGCAGATGGCGCTGCACCAGCGAGATCGAAGCCCGCCTGTGCTGCAGGACGATCGCCACCGCCTGGTCGTACATCGGATCGCTCTCCCCGTCGCCGCCACCGGCGGCACCACCGTCCACCTCGCCGTCGGCCTCGAGCGTGCCACCCTCGAGGATGCCCTCGATGTAGTTCGGTTCGCCCTGCGACTTCAGGTACTCCACAACGCGGTGCACCTCGTCGTCGCTGACATAGGCACCATGCACGCGCATGGGCGTCGTCACGCCCGCCGGTGCCGACAGGTAGAGCATGTCGCCCATGCCGAGCAGCGCCTCGGCGCCCATCTGGTCGAGGATGGTGCGGCTGTCGATCTTGCTCGACACCTGGAACGCGATGCGCGTCGGGATGTTGGCCTTGATCAGGCCGGTGATCACGTCCACGCTCGGACGCTGCGTGGCGAGGATGAGGTGGATGCCCGAGGCGCGTGCCTTCTGCGCCAGGCGCGCGATCAGCTCCTCGATCTTCTTGCCCACCACCATCATCAGGTCGGCGAGCTCGTCGATCACGACGACGATCTGGGGCAGCCGCTCGAGCGGCTCGGGCGCCTCGGGCGTGAGCGAGAACGGATTGCCGATCTTCTCGCCGCGGGCGGCGGCCTCGTCGATCTTCTTGTTGTGGCCTGACAGCTGGCGCACGCCGAGCTTGCTCATCAGCTTGTAGCGCCGCTCCATCTCGCCGACGCACCAGTTCAGCGCATTGGCGGCCTGCTTCATGTCGGTGACCACCGGGCACAACAGGTGCGGGATGCCCTCGTAGACGCTCAGTTCGAGCATCTTCGGGTCGATCAGGATCAGGCGCACGTCGCGCGCCTCGGCCTTGTAGAGCAGGCTGAGGATCATCGCGTTGATGCCCACGCTCTTGCCCGAGCCGGTGGTGCCCGCCACCAGCGCGTGCGGCGTCTTGGCCAGGTCGACGACCACCGGCGCGCCGACGATGTCCTTGCCCAGGCCCATGGTCAGCATCGACGCGGCGTCGTTGTAGGCGGCCGAGCCGAGGATCTCGGCCAGGCGGATGGTCTGCCGCTTGGCATTGGGCAGCTCGAGCGCCATCGTCGTCTTGCCGGGGATGGTCTCGACGACGCGGATCGACACCAGCGACAGCGAGCGCGCCAGGTCCTTCGCCAGGTTGACCACCTGCGCCCCCTTGACGCCGGTGGCCGGCTCGATCTCGTAGCGCGTGATCACCGGCCCGGGCGACGCCGCCACGACACGCACCTCGACGCCGAAGTCCTTGAGCTTCTTCTCGATCAGGCGGGAGGTCAGCTCCAGCGACTCGCTCGACACGCTCTCGATGCGGCCCGGAACCGCATCGAGCAGGTCCACCTGCGGCAGCCTGGTGTCGCTCAGCTCGGCAAACAGCGGCTTCTGTCGCTCCTTGGCCACGCGCTCCGACTTGGGCACCTCGACGACGGGCTTCTCGATGACGACCGGAATGTGCTCTTCGGCGGCCTCGCGCTCCTCGGCCGCGACCTGCTCGCGCTCGCGCTGCGCCGCTTCGCCCAGGCGCACGTCCTCGGCAATGTCGCGCCGGGCCTCGCGGCGCTCCTTGAAAGTGTCGATCCAGCCGCCCACGGCATCGGCCACGCGCAACCAGGAAAACCGCATGCTCAATGCCATGCCGGCCACCAGCAGAGCGATCCAGAACACGCCGGAGCCGGCAAACCCGAGATAACGCGCCGACCAGGGCCCGAGCACGTAGCCGAGCACGCCGCCGGCGTGCCCGGGCAGCGACGTCTCGAAGCGATAGAGCCGCGTGGCCTCGAGTGCACAGCTCGCGGCCATGAGCACCGCCAGGCCGAGCCAGAATGCCGACCGGCGCCCGGGCAACGCCGTCTCGCCGCGCAGCGTGCGCGCCAAGGCCGAGAGCCAGGCCCGCGCCGCCACCAGCGGCAGCCACCAGACGCTGTGGCCGAGCATGAAGAACGCGAAGTCGGCCAGCCACGCTCCCGCAAGTCCGGCCTTGTTGTGGAGTGCCCCGCCCTGGCCGGACGTGGAAAAACCCGGGTCGGCCGCGCTGTGCGTGACCAGCGCCAGCACGGCCAGCAGCCACAGCACCGCTGCCGCGAACAATCCGAGCTGCCGGCGCAGCGTCAGCGGGCTCGGCGCAGCCGCCGCGGCGGCCGACGCCACGTCGCCCTCGGCGCGCAGCGATCCCAACGGAAACGTCATCCTCGGATTGTGGCCGAAGGCGGACGAGCGCCGCGCCGCGGCGAGCGCGTCAGTCGTTGTACAGGCGCTGCTTGATGATCACCGAACCGTTCTCCTGGGTCTCGATGACACCGCGCTGCTCCAGGTCCTTCATCACGCGGCTGACCATCTCGCGCGACGCGCCGACGACCTTGGCCATGTCCTGGCGCGACACCTTGTTGCGGATCAGGAGCACGCCGCCCACTTCCTCGCCCATGTCGAGCAGGGTGCGCGCGACGCGCCCGTATACGTCGAGCAAGGCCAGCGACTCGATCTGCCGGTCGGCCGCACGCAGGCGCGACACGAGACCGCGCAGGATGCCGTAGGCCAGGGTGTTGGCCTCGGGCAGGCAGCGCGCGAACTCGGCACGCCCCAGCACCAGCATGTCGGTCTGCACCTCCGCGCGCACAGTGGCCGAGTGGGGTTCGTTGTCGATCAGGCTCATCTCGCCGACATAGTCGCCGGCTTCGAGGACGGCCAGGATCACCTCGCGACCGCGCGAGTCCGACGTGAGCACGCGCGCGCGACCGTTGAGCAGGATGAACAGCGCGTTGCTCTTGCGGCCCTGCTCCACGACCAGCTCGCCGCGCCGGAAGCGGCGCTTGACCACGCTGTCGGCCACCTGCTGGGCCTGATCCATCGTGAGCATCGAGAACAGCGGGACGCGGCGGATCAGGTCGAGATTCGAGAGCATCGACATCGTGGTTTCCCCTTTTTGATCGGTCTTCTCAGCGCACTGTCACTCCGCGCACCTTTCGGTACGAGCCAACCGAAGTGACTGCCTACAATTTCACGATTTGGCTATTGTGCCCATTGCTCGGCTTGCCGCCATGGGGGCTAGGCCTCATGTACCGTAGCCTGTTGGCGCGCAGCGACGCTCCCCT
This sequence comes from Burkholderiaceae bacterium, assembly GCA_035716845.1. Taxonomy (GTDB): domain Bacteria; phylum Pseudomonadota; class Gammaproteobacteria; order Burkholderiales; family Burkholderiaceae_C; genus CADEEN01. Next base: position 2,438 of record DASTJE010000088.1, on the reverse strand, counting down.
CGACCGACATCCATGACCACCTCCAACACCCACTCGCGGGTCCTGATCCTGGGCTCCGGCCCTGCCGGCTACACGGCCGCCATCTACGCCGCCCGCGCCAACCTCAAGCCCACCCTGGTGACCGGCCTGGCCCAAGGGGGCCAGCTGATGACGACCACCGAAGTCGACAACTGGCCGGCCGACGTGCACGGCGTGCAGGGCCCCGACCTGATGCAGCGCTTCCTGGAGCACGCCGAGCGCTTCCAGACGCAGGTCGTCTTCGACCACATCCACACGGTCGACCTGTCGAAGCGACCGTTCACCTTGACGGGCGACTCCGGCAGCTACACCACCGACGCGCTGATCATCGCCACCGGCGCCAGCGCCAAGTACCTGGGGTTGCCCAGCGAGGAGGCCTTCAAGGGGCGCGGGGTGAGCGGCTGCGCCACCTGCGACGGCTTCTTCTACAAGGGCCAGGAGGTCTGCGTCGTGGGCGGCGGCAACACCGCGGTCGAGGAGGCGCTGTACCTGTCCAACATCGCGACCAAGGTGCACCTGATCCACCGCCGCGACAAGTTCCGCGCCGAGGCGATCATGGTCGACAAGCTCATGTCCAAGGTCGCCGAGGGGCGGCTTCAGTTGCACCTGTGGCACACGCTGGAAGAGGTGCTGGGCGACGTCAGCGGCGTGACCGGCGTTCGCATCCGGCACACCGGCACCGGCACCACCACGGACGTGCCGGTCAAGGGCTGCTTCATTGCCATCGGCCACCAGCCCAACACCGAAATCTTCAAGGGTCAGTTGGAAATGAAGGACGGCTACATCGTCACCCGCACCGGCCTCGAGGGCATGGCCACCATGACGAGCGTGCCCGGCGTGTTCGCAGCGGGCGACGTGCAGGATCACGTCTACCGCCAGGCCATCACCTCGGCCGGCACCGGCTGCATGGCGGCACTGGATGCCCAGCGATTCCTCGAACAGCAGTCCTAGCGACCTTCGCCGAACTGGCTATAATCGTCGTCTTTGCCGAATCTCGGCAGCCTACGAATTCCCCGGAGCCGATCATGGCACGCGTCTGTCAAGTCACGGGCAAGCGCCCGATGGTGGGAAACCACGTTTCCCACGCCAACAACAAGACCAAGCGTCGTTTCCTGCCCAACCTGCAGTACCGCCGCTTCTGGCTTGAGTCCGAGAACCGCTGGGTGCGCCTGCGCGTGTCCAACGCCGCGCTGCGCCTGATCGACAAGGTCGGCATCGACCAGGTGGTCGCCACCCTGCGCGCCAACGGCGAACTCTGAACCCCGCTGATCCAGGAGATCGACCATGGCAACCAAAGGCGGACGCGAGAAGATCAAGCTCGAATCCACGGCCGGCACCGGCCACTTCTACACCACGGCCAAGAACAAGAAGACGACGCCCGAGAAGCTCGAATTCATGAAGTTCGACCCCAAGGCGCGCAAGCACGTGCTTTACAAGGAAACCAAGCTGAAGTGAACAAGCGAACAAGGCTCGCCGAAGCGAGCCTTGTCAGCCAGAACGGGGCCTGAGGGCCCCGTTTTTCATCCCGCCGAGGCCGTGCTCGCCGCGCGCAGCCTGAGCGAGAACTCCTGCAGTGCGGCAATGCCGCTGTCCTCGGCGCGCTTGCACCAGGCCTGCAGGTCGGCCACCAGTTGCGGCGCCGACGCATTGCTGCGCGTCCACAGCAGACGCAGTTCCTCGCGCATCGCCACCAGCTTCACCAGCGCCGGGCTTTGCGCCATCGCCTCGGCCACCTCGGGCTTCACGCGCTGCGGGATGCGCTCGTCGTCACGGTGCAGCCAGCGCTTGGCCAGCCGCAACTGGCCCAAGCGGGCCCGGTTGGCGGCGCCCTGGGCCTTCAAGCGGGCCATCTCCGCCTTGACCACGCCGCGCAGGGTCTTCGCGTACTGCGCCATCACCTCGTAGCGGTTGGCGATCACGGCCTCGAGCGTGCGGCCGTCGGCCGCCCGCACTTCACCCAGCGCCAGCTTGGGAGGCGTCTTGCGGACCTTGGCCCAGCCCAGCATCTCCAGGACCCGGATGTAGGCCCAGCCGATATCGAACTCGTAGGGCTTGACCGACAGCTTGGCGCTGGTCGGGTAGGTGTGGTGGTTGTTGTGCAGTTCCTCGCCACCGATCAGGATGCCCCAGGGCACGATGTTGCGCGAGGCATCGCGCGTCGCATAGCTGCGGTAGCCCCAGTAGTGACCGATGCCGTTGACGACGCCGGCGGCGAAGAAGGGAATCCAAGCCATCTGCACGGCCCAGACCGTCAGTCCGATCGGGCCGAGGAGGGCAATTTCGGCGATCAGCAGGGCGACGATGTCGTGGTACGAGCGGCCCGCGTAGACGTTCCGTTCCAGCCAGTCGTCGGGCGTGTTTTGCCCGTAGCGGTCCAGGGTCTCCTGATTCTTCGCTTCCTGCTTGTACAGCTCGTAGCC
>DASTJE010000087.1:0-6354 GCA_035716845.1 Burkholderiaceae bacterium | reverse complement strand
GCTGCGCACCGGCGACGCCCTCGCCGTGGCGGTGACGCCCTCGACGGCCACCAAGTGCGAGCGCTGCTGGCACTGGCGCGACGATGTCGGCCACGATGCGGCGCACCCGGGCCTGTGCCGGCGTTGCACCAGCAACCTGTTCGGCGCGGGCGAAGTCCGCACCGTCGCCTGATGAACATGAGCCCCCACGCTCATTTCGATCGCTGCCCCCAGGGCCCGGAAGCGGCCCCTTCGTGGCCCCAGGGGCGCTCAGCGCCCTTCGGGCGGCCGGGCGGGCGCTGATGGCGCGCGCATCGAGGGGCGGTGCGCCCGGACTGGTGCTCTGGCTGGCGCTGGCCGTGCTCGTCATCGTGCTGGACCAGTTCACCAAGACCCTGATCCTGGGCTGGTTCCAGTACGGCGACATCCGGCCCGTGACCTCGTTCTTCAGCCTGGTCAGGGTGCACAACACGGGCGCGGCGTTCTCGTTCCTGGCCGGGGCCTCGGGCTGGCAGCGCTGGTTCTTCATCGGCCTGGGGCTCGCCGCCACCGGCTTCATCGTCTGGATGCTGAAGAAGCACCCCGAGCAGCGCCTGTTCTGCCTGGCCGTCACGCTGATCATGGGCGGTGCGCTCGGCAACGTGATCGACCGCGCGCTGCATGGCTACGTGGTCGACTTCCTGCAGTTCAGGTTCTCGTTCCTCGAGCCGCTGTTCCGCGGTGGCTACTTCCCGGCATTCAACGTCGCCGACAGCGCGATCACGCTCGGCGCCGCGCTGCTGATCGTCGACGAGCTCAGGCGCGTTCGGCGCGCCTGATCAGCGCGGCCGCCGCGCCGCCGGCGGGCGTTCGGCTGCCGTGCATTGCGTGGGGTCGGCCACGAAGAACCACGCTGCGGCCACGCAGACGGGCACCGCGGCGAACCACCACTGGCTGCCCGTCACGAGATGGCCGACCGTGCCCGCGGCCACGCCGGTGCCGATCGCGCCCAGCAGGGTGAACAGGCGGTGGCGCAGGCGCATGGCGATGCCGCGCGGCGGGCGCGGGCTCAGGACCCCACCACGAGCGCCGCGGCGGCCAGATCCTCCAGCGCCGTGCCGACGGACTTGAACAGGGTCACGTCCTGCACACCGGTGCGCACCGTCGCGCCGGCCAGCAGCTCGGCCAGGTCGGCTCGTACGTGGCCCGCGGTGATCACGCCGCGGCCGATCGGCTGCACCAGGTCGCCCGCCTCGGCCAGCGCGCCGGCGCGCGTGTCGACGACGATACGGGCCCGCGCCACCGCCTCGTCGTCGACCTCGCGCATGTCGGGACGGAACCCGCCCACCAGGTCGAGGTGCGCGCCCGGCGCCAGCCACGCACCGCGCACCAGCGGCGTGGTCGAGGTGGTGGCGCAGCACACGAGGTCGGCCGCGCGCACCGCGGGCTCGAGCAACTGTGCCTCCTGCGCGTCCAGGCCCTCGGCGCGCAGCCGCGCCGCCAGGTCGGCAGCGGCCTCGGTACGGCGCGCCCACACCCGCACCCGTGCGAGACCGGGGTTGAGCGCGACGTGCGCGCGCGCCATCCACGTTGCGAGCCGGCCCGCGCCGACCAGCAGCAAGGTCGAGGCGCCCGGCCGCAGCAGCCGCCGCGCCGCCAGCGCCGACGCGGCGGCCGTGCGCCGCAGCGTCAGCGCCTCGCCGTCGAGCAGCGCGCGCGGCATGCCGGTGGCGCGGTCCAGCAACAGGTAGCTCGCCGCCACCGTGCCGGCCCCGTGCGCAGCCGCCTGCGACATCACGGTGACGACCTTGACGCCCAGCGCCGCGTCGGACCACGCCGGCATCAGCAGCAGCGTGCCGTCGGGGGCCAGGCGGTGCGCGTGGCGCAACGGCACCTCGGTCGCGCGCGACAGGAAGGCGCGTTCGAGTGCGTCGGCCAGCGCGGGCCACGGCAGGGCGGCGTGCACCTCGGCGGCTGAATAGACTCGCAGCTCCATGCAACCCAGTGTAGTGATCGTCGGCGGCGGCGTGATGGGCGCGGCCACCGCCTGCTTCCTCGCGCGCGATCACGGCGCCGCGGTGACCGTGCTCGAACGCGAGCCGGGCTACGCCCGCGCGTCGAGCGCGCTGTCGGCCAGTTCGATCCGCCAGCAGTTCTCGACGCCGGTGAACATCGCGCTGTCGCAGGCGAGCCTGGCCTTCCTGCGGCACGCCACCGACGAACTGGCCGTCGCGGGCGAGGCGCCGCCGGCGCTCGGCCTCGTCGAAGCGGGCTACCTGTACCTGGTGGGCGACGCCGGGGTCGCGGCGCAGCGCGAACTCAACGCGGTGCAGCGCAACCACGGCGCCGACGTGCGCCTGTTCGACGGCGACGCGCTGCGGGCGCGCTGGCCCTGGCTCGACACCGGCGGCATCGCGCTGGGCAGCTGGGGCGCCGCGGGCGAGGGCTGGTTCGACGGCCCGGCGCTGCACGCCGCGTTCCGGCGCAAGGCGCGGGCGTGCGGCGTGCGTTTCGCGACGGCCGAGGCCGTGGCCTTCGACACGCGCCACGAGCGCGTGCGCGCGGTGCTGGCCGCCGACGGCGCGCGCTTCGAGGCTGACGAGTTGGTGCTGACCGCCGGCGCCTGGACCGCGCCGCTGGCCGCGCGCCTGGGCCTGCCGCTGCCGATCGCGCCGAAGAAACGCGACGTGTTCGTGCTCGAAAGCCCCGCCGCCCTGCCCGGATGCCCGCTGCTGATCGACCCCAGCGGCGTGTGGATGCGCCCCGAGGGTCCGCTCTTCCTGGCCGGCATGCCGCCGCGCGACGGCGACCCCGACGAGCCGCCGCTCGACGCGATCGACCATGCCCTGTTCGACGATCTCATCTGGCCCGCGCTGGCCGCGCGCATCCCGGCCTTCGAGGCCCTGCGCGTGCGCACGGCCTGGGCCGGCTACTACGAGATGAACGCCTTCGACCACAACGGCGTCGTCGGCGCCCTGCCCGGCTGGGCCAACGCCCATGTCGCGGCCGGCTTCTCCGGCCACGGCATGCAGCACGCCCCGGCCGTCGGCCGGGGCCTGGCGCGCTGGGTTGCCGAGCGGCGCTGGGGCGCGGTGGACCTCACGCCGCTGGCGCCGCAGCGGCTCACGCGGGGCGAGCCGCTGCGCGAGCGCAACGTGATCTGAACGGCATTGATCCGGCGCGCCCTCCGGGTGCACACGGGTCGCTGCGCGGCAGCGCGCGGTCCATACTGGAAGCATGCTGATGGAGACCCTCGGCGGCGCACGCGATCTCGGGCGCGTGAAGGACATCGCTGCGGTGCTGATCCGCCACGGTTTCGGCGACGCGGTGCGGCGCCTCGGCTGGGCCGACGTGCTGGCGCGCGCCGGCCACGCGCTGCACTGGGAGCGTGCCGACGAACTGGCGCGCCTGGACCCGCCGGCGCAGGCACGCCAGGCGCTCGAGGAGCTGGGCCCGGCCTTCGTCAAGCTGGGGCAGATCCTGGCCGGCCGCGCCGACCTGCTCGGCCCCGAATGGACGGCCGAGTTCGCCAAGCTGCACAGCCGCGTGCCCCCGGTGCCCTTCGAGGCGCTGCGGCCGCAGCTGCGCGAGGACCTCGGCGGCGAGCCGGAGGCGGTGTTCGCGCGTTTCGACACCGAGCCGCTGGCCGCGGCCTCGATCGCCCAGGTGCACCGGGCCCGGCTCCACGACGGCACCGAGGTGGTGGTCAAGATCCGCCGCCCCGGCATCGTCGAGGTGATCGAGGCCGATCTGCGCCTGCTCGAGCGCGCCGCCGGCGTGGCCGAGCAGGACTGGCCTGCGCTCAAGCCCTATCGACCGCGCCAGCTGGTGCGCGAGTTCGCGCGCTCGCTGCGGCGCGAGCTCGACCTGGCCGGCGAGTGCCGCAACGCCGAGCGCATCGCGGCCAACCTCGCGGCGCTCCCCGAGGTGGTGATCCCGCGCGTGCACTGGGCCTGCACCGGCGAGCGCGTCAACGTGCAGGACTTCATCGACGGTGTGCCGGGCGAGGACCTGGAGCGCATCGCGCGCGAGGGATTCGACCGCCAGCTGCTGGCGCGGCGCGGCGCGCGCGCGGTGCTGAAGATGATCGTCGAGGACGGCTTCTTCCACGCCGACCCGCATCCCGGCAACGTGTTCTACCTGCCGGGCAACCGGCTGGCCTTCATCGACTTCGGCATGGTCGGGCGGCTGTCGGTGCGGCGGCGCGAGGACCTGCTGCGCCTGCTGCTGGGCCTGGTCGAGCGCCAGCCGCAGGCGGTGGCCGACGTGCTGCTCGAGTGGACCGGCGACCACCACGCCGTGAACCTCGACCAGCTCGAGGACGAGATCGAGGCCTTCGTCGACGCCCACCACGGCACGCCGCTGGCGCAGCTCAACCTCGGCCAGATGCTGGTCGAGGTGACCAACGTGCTGCGCGAGCACCGCCTGGCGCTGCCGTCCGACCTGGCACTGCTGATCAAGGCCTTCATCTCGCTGGAAGGCATGGGCGGCGCACTCGATCCCGGCTTTCACATGACCAGCGAAGCGATGCCGATCCTGCGCGGCGTGGTGCGCGCGCGCTACCAGCCCCAGGTGCTCGCGCGGCGCGGCTGGCAGACGCTGCGCCGCGCCCTCGAGGTGGCCGGCGAGCTGCCGCACGACCTGTCGCGCCTGCTGCGCCGGGCGCGCCACGGGCAGGTCAACGTCGGCATCGAGATCGCGCACATCCGGCACCTGGCCGACCAGATCGACCGCGCGGCCAACCGGCTGTCGCTGGCGCTGGTGATCGCCGCGCTGATCATCGGCTCGTCGATCGTGATGACGGTGGGCGGCGGACCGGTGCTGTTCGGGCTGCCGGCCTTCGGCCTGCTGGGTTACGTGGGCGCCGCGCTGGGCGGTGTCGCCCTGCTGCGCTCGATCTGGCGCGCCCACCACCGCCCGGACGACGAGGACGACTGACCGCGATGACGACCGAGAGCACGCCGCCAACTCCCGCCCCTGCCCCGATCGTGCTGCGCCCGCTCGGCTGGTCCGACCCGCTGCGCTGGCTGCGCGCGGGGCTGCGCGACTTCGTCCGCGCGCCGGCCATCGGGCTCTTCTACGGCGCGGCCTTCATGGTGATGGGCTGGATGCTGGCCAAGGTCTACGAGCACGCGCCGGCCTACGTGATGGCGCTGGCCGCCGGCTTCCTGCTCACCGGGCCCTTCCTGTGCCTCGGGCTGTACCACGTGAGTCGCTCGCTCGAACGCGGCGAGAGGCCCGACTTCGGCGGCTCGCTGCTGGCCTTCGAGTCGCGGCTCGGGCCGCTGGCGATCTTCGGCTTCGTGCTGCTGGTGCTCGAGATGCTGTGGGGACGCGCGACGCTGGTGGTGTTCGCGGTCAGCTTCGACGGCATGCCCGACCTGAAGGGCTCGCTGCTGGCCCTGCTGGACCCCGAGAACCTCGGCTTCATCGTCGCCTGGCTGACGGTCGGCGCGGTGTTCGCCGGGCTGATCTTCTCGGTCAGCGTGATCTCGATCCCGATGCTGCTCGACCGCCCGGTCGACGCCATCACCGCCGGGCTCACGAGCCTGCGCCTGGTGCTCACGCGCACCGGCGTGATGCTGTGGTGGGGCGCCCTGGTCACCGTGCTGGTGGTGGTCGCCATGCTGCCCGGGTTCGCCGGCCTGCTGGTCGTGGGCCCGGTGATCGGGCATGCCTCGTGGCATGCCTACCGGGCCGCCGTGGCCGGCTGACTCAGGGCAGCAGGATCGAGCTGCCGGTGGTCTTGCGCGCCTCGAGGTCGCGGTGCGCCTGCGCCGCATCGGCCAGTGCATAGCGCTGCTCGATGTGGATCTTCACGAGCCCGCGGCCGACGACGTCGAACAGGTCGTCGGCCATCACCTGCGTGGCCTCGCGCGTGGCGATGTGCGTGAACAGGGTGGCGCGCGTCAGGTACAGCGAGCCCTTGGGCCCGAGGTTGCCGGGCGCAAACGGCGGGACCGGCCCGCTGGCGTTGCCGAAGCTGGCCATCAGGCCGAACGGGCGCAGGCAGTCGAGCGAGCCCTCGAAGGTGTCCTTGCCCACCGAGTCGTACACCACCTTGACGCCCTTGCCGCCGGTGATCGCCTTGACGCGCTCGACGAAGTTCTCGCTGCGGTAGTTGATCGCGTGCGCGGCCCCGTTGGCCAGCGCCAGGGCGCACTTCTCGTCGCTGCCCGCGGTGGCGATGAGCTGGTAGCCCAGCGCCTTGGCCCACTGGCAGGCGATCAGCCCGACGCCGCCGGCCGCGGCGTGCCAGAGCAGGTGGTCGCCCGGCACCAGGCGCTCCTGCGGCTGCGTCTTCTTCAGCAGGTATTGCACCGTCAGGCCCTTGAGCATCATCGCCGCCGCGGTCTCGAAGGGAATGTTGTCGGGCAGCCGGCACACCGTCTTGGC
>DASTJE010000086.1:0-3462 GCA_035716845.1 Burkholderiaceae bacterium | reverse complement strand
CGGCAAGGAGTTCATCGCCACCGAGAAGAACTACAAGCGCGGCGCGATGGGCCTGGCCTACGAGATCGTCATCAACAGCAACCCCTGCATCAGCTACCTGATGGAGGAGAACACGATGGCGATGCAGGCGCTCGTCATCGCCCACGCCGCCTACGGCCACAACAGCTTCTTCAAGGGCAACTACCTGTTCCGCATGTGGACCGACGCGTCGTCGATCATCGACTACCTGGTCTACGCGAAGAACTACGTGGCCGACTGCGAGGAGCGCCACGGCATCGACGCGGTCGAGGCGCTGCTCGACTCCTGCCACGCGCTGATGAACCACGGCGTGGACCGCTACCGGCGCCCGAGCCGCAAGTCGCTGTCGCAGGAGCTGGCCGAGCGGCGCGAGCGCGAGGCCTACGCGCAGCAGCAGGTCAACGACCTGTGGCGCACGCTGCCGCGACGCGCCGAGAAGGCCGACGTGGCGGCAGCGGCCAAGCGCTTCCCCGAGGAGCCTCAGGAGAACCTCCTGTACTTCCTGGAGAAGAACGCGCCTCTGCTCGATCCGTGGCAGCGCGAGATCGTGCGCATCGTGCGCAAGGTGGCGCAGTACTTCTACCCCCAGCGCCAGACGCAGGTGATGAACGAGGGCTGGGCCACCTTCTGGCACCACCGCCTGCTCAACACCATGTACGACGACGGCTGGCTCACCGACGGCGTGATGATCGAGTGGCTGAAGTCGCACACCAACGTGATCCACCAGCCGCGCCCGGGCGACCGCGGCTACTCCGGGCTCAACCCGTACGCGCTCGGCTTCGCGATGTACACCGACTTGAAGCGCATCTGCGAGGCGCCCACCGACGAGGACCGAGAGTGGTTCCCGGGTGTCGCCGGCCAGCCCTGGCTGCCGACCCTGGACCATGCGATGCGCAACTTCAAGGACGAGAGCTTCGTCGGCCAGTACCTGAGTCCGCGACTGATGCGCGAGCTGCGCCTGTTCGCCATCCGCGACGACGAGCGCGAGGACGAGCTGGAGGTCGCGGCCATCCACGACGAGGCGGGCTACCGGCGGGTGCGCGAAGCGCTGTCGCGCCAGTACGACCTGGGCTCGCGCGAGCCCAACATCCAGGTCTGGAACGTCAACGTGCGCGGCGACCGCGCGCTCACGCTGCGCCACACCCGCCACAACGGCCGCCCCCTGGACGACAGCGCCCAGGAGGTGCTCCGGCACGTCGGGCGCCTGTGGGGCTTTCCGGTGCATCTCGAGAGCGTCGACGCCGACGGCAGCACGGTGCAGCGCTGGAGCGTCGAGCCCAAGCCCTGAGCCTGCCGCCGGCATCGGCGCGCTTGGCGCGGATGAGCCGTCAGGCGATGATTTGCGGCGTAAGCAGGCATGACCCTGGAGGAGTTGCCATGCACCGTCGCCATCAAGCCCCCGCGTACCTCCTGACGACGCTCGTGACCCTGTCGTGTGCCTCGCTGGTGCACGCGCAGGCCACCGCGCCGGCCGGCGAGCCCGCCCCGGCGCCGTCGACGCCGGCCACCCCGGAGCTCGCGGTGCCTGCCGAGGTCAGGCCCGTCGCGGTCGAGCCCGACGGTCTCGACCTGGAGAACGCCGAGCGCCTGAAGGGCCTGAAGTCGGTGGTGCTGGCCGGCGTCGCGCTCTACGTGGTCACCGAGGCCAGCGGCTCGGCCAACGCCGGCGCCGTGTTCCGCGACCGCAGCATGGCCTACGTCTCGACCTCGCTGAAGGTGACCGGCCTGGACAACGCGCGCCTGCAGGCACTGGCCGACGCCGCCTACGACCAGACCGCGGCGGCCCTGAAGGCGCGCGGGCTGGAGGTGGTGTCGATCGACGCCTACAAGACGAGCCCCGAGTACGCCGAACTGGCAGCGCTGGGCGACAAGCAGCCTTTGCCGGTCGACGCTTCCGCGGGCAAGGGCATCGTGTTCAGCGCGCACGGCCTGCCGCTGTTCCACCTCGACGAGCAGGCCTGGCTGCCGCGCGCGGTGGGCGGCCTGTTCGGCGCCAAGGTCGACGACCCCTACGTGTCGCTGGGCGACAAGATGGGCGGCGGCTTCCGGCGGCCGAAGATCGAGATGGCGCTCGACAAGGTCTCCAAGTCCACCGGTGCGGCGGTCGTGATGGGCCGCATCGTGCTGGCCGCGGCCCAGGTCAAGGCCTCGGGCGGTGCCTTCGCACTCACCGCGTCGACCAGCGCGCGCGACACCCTGGTGATGCCGACATGGACCAATCGCCTGTGGGTGCGCACTGCCGGCGGTGACCGGGCGCGCGTCTCGCTCAAGTTCCCGCTGGTGTCCGAAACCCCTCCCGGCCAGATCGTCGACGTCACCAGCACGGCAACCAAGGTGGGCGATGCCGCGGCGACCCTGCTCAGCGTGGCCGCCGCCTTGTCGGGCGTCGGCCGCGGCTCGACCTCGTCGACCAAGGAGCTCGAGATGCGCACCTCGCCGGCCTGGTTCGACGCCGTGGCGCGGCCGCAAGTGGGCGCCGCCGTCGAAGCGCTGGCCAAGGGCCTCGCGCCCTGAGGCGGCGAACCCTTGCCCCGGGTCAGTAGGCGAAGATCTTGCCGGGGTTGAGGATGTTCTTGGGGTCGAGCGCGTGCTTGAGCGTTCGCATCAGCGCCACCGAGCCGGCACCGGCCTCGTCGACCAGGAAGCCCTGCTTGTGCAGGCCGATGCCGTGCTCGCCGGTGCAGGTGCCTTCCATCGCCAGCGCGCGGTGCACCAGCTGATCGTTCAGGCGCTCGGCGGTCTCCCGCTCTTCCGGCTTCGCCGGGTCGATCAGGTAGGCGATGTGGAAGTTGCCGTCGCCGACGTGCCCGACGATGTAGTACTGCAGGCCCGCGCCTTCGGCATCCGCCACGGCCTGGCTGATGCATTCGGTCAGGCGTGAGATCGGCACGCAGGTGTCGGTGGTCACGGTACGGCAGCCCGGCTTCATCTGCAGCCCGGCGAAATACGCGCGGTGGCGCGCCGTCCACAGCTTCGTGCGCTCTTCCGGCGTGGTGGCCCACTGGAAGTCTTCACCGCCGTTCTCGCGCGCGATCTCCTGCGCCATCCCGGCCTGTTCCTTCACGCCCGCCTCGCTGCCATGGAACTCCATCAGCAGCATCGGCCCTTCGCGCAGGCTGAGCTTGTCGTGGCGGTTCACTGCACGCACCGCGTTCACGTCGAGCAGCTCGCAGCGCGCGATCGGCAGGCCGAGCTGGATCATCTGGATGGTGGTGTTCACCGCCGACTCGATCCGGTCGAACACCACCACCGCGGCCGAGATCGCCTCGGGGATCGGGTAGAGCTTCAGCGTGATCTCGGTCATCACCCCCAGCGTGCCCTCGCTGCCGACCATCAGCCGCGTGAGGTCGTAGCCGGCGCTGCTCTTCTTCGCTCGCGTGCCGGTGCGGATCACCTCGCCACTGGCGGTGACGACCGTCAGGCCGAGCACGTTCTCGCGCATCG
>DASTJE010000085.1:0-2875 GCA_035716845.1 Burkholderiaceae bacterium | reverse complement strand
CGCGTCCACGATCAGGCCCTTGCCCCGCCGCTCGCACACCTGGGCCACTTCCTGCAGCGGGTTCAGCACGCCGGCACCCGTTTCGCAGTGCACCAGCACGACGTGCGTGATGCCGGGATTCGCCGCCAGTTGCGCGTCCAGGGCCCTGGCGTCCACCGGCTGCGCCTCGTCGAAGGCCAGCACCGTGCATTCGCGGCCCATCAGGCCGGTCAGCTTCGCGGCGCGCTTGCAGTAGGCGCCGTTGTCGAGCACGAGCACGTGGCCGTCGCGCGGCACCAGGGTGGCCACCGCCGCCTCCACGCTGAAGGTGCCGCTGCCCTGCAGGGGCACCACCACGTGCGAGTCCTCGCCGTGGATGACCTTGAGCAAGCTCTTCCGCACGCGCGCCGTCACCGCGTTGAAATCGCCGTCCCACGAGCCCCAGTCGCGCAGCATGGCGAGCTTGGTCCGCAGGGTGGTGGTGAGCGGGCCGGGGGTGAGGAGGATGCGTTCTCGGTCCATGGGTCGTCTCCTATCTTGACAGCGTTCGCCACGCCTGTGTGCGGCGGTCGATCCACCAGGCCAGGCCCATGAAGGCCAGCGTGGCCAGCGCCGAGGCGGCGGCGATCATCACCGCCATGGCCGCCGCGGCGCCCATCTCCCCCGCCTCGTCGAGGTTCAGGATGGCGATGGAGGCCACCTTGCTTTCCGGCGAGTACAGGAAGACCACCGCGGAAATCGTGGTCATGGCGTTGACGAAGAAGTAACGGGCGATGTCCACCAGCGCCGGCGTGCAGATCGGCACGGTCACCCGCCAGAAGGTCTTGAAGAAAGGCACCTTGAGCGATGCGCTCACCGCCTCGAACTCGCTGTCCAGCGCCTTCAACGCCGTCACCGCGGTCAGGTGGCCGGTGGTGTAGAAGTGCACGATGGTGCAAAGCGTCAGCAGCGTGACCGTGTGGTACAGGCCATGGAGCGGGTTGGCCGGCGCGTTGAAGAAGAAGATGTAGCCCAGGCCCAGCACCAGGCCGGGCACCGCCATCGGCAGCATCGCCAGCGCCCGCACCAGCGTGCGCGCCCAGGCGACCGGACCGCGGTCCACCGCCTGCCCGCCGGGCGTCTTCTCCAGCAGGTAGGCGCCGCAGAACACCAGCAGCGTGCCGAACAGCGCCGTGCCCGCGGCCATCTTCAGGCTGTTGACGAAGGCGACGCCGACCTCCGCGTCCACCAGCCCCAGCGTGTAGTGCTTCAGGCTGGGTGCGAGGTTGTAGGGCCACAAGGTGGCGAAGGAGGCGAACACCGCCATGCCCAGCATGGCGAGGACGAGCAAGGCGATCAGCACGCAATAGAGCGTCATCACCGCGTCGAACACGGGCGCGCGCCTGGGCGCATACGGCACCGCGCGCGCCGTCAGCATCGCGGTCTGCTTGCGGCTGACGTAATGGTCGACGCCGAAGGTGAGCACCGCCGGTGCCAGCAGCAGGATCGCCACCACGGCGCCCTTGGCGAAGTCCTGCTGGCCGATCACCAGCTTGAACACGTCGGTGGCCAGCACGTTGAAGTTGCCGCCGATCACCTTGGGGATGCCGAAGTCGGTGATCACCAGCGTGAAGGTCACCAGCGCCGCCGAGATGAGCCCGTACTTGGCGCCCGGCAGCGTGATGGTGAAGAACTTGCGTGCGCGCGTGGTGCCCATGGCGTCGGCCGCCTCGTACAGGCGCTGGTCCGCCAGCGACAGGGCGGTCACCAGGATCATCAGCGCATGCGGGAACACGGCGAAGCATTCGCCGATGACGATGCCGGGGGCGCCGTAGATCTCGGCGATGCCGAAGCGTCCCAGCCAGGACTTGAGCACGCCCTGGTTGCCGAACCAGTAGATCAGCGAGATCGCCGACAGCAGCGAGGGCGCCAGCAGCGGGATCAGCGTGATGCCGCGGAACAGCGGCTTGAGCGGCATGCAGGAGCGCGTCAGCGCGTAGGCGAAGCCGAAGGCCAGCGGCAGCGTGATCACGGTCACCGCCAGCGACACCCATACGCTGTTCCACAGGCTTTGCAGCAGGGCCGGCGACTGCGCATAGGCGACGAAGTTCGCCAGCCCGACGAAGCGGCCGTCCTTGCCCTGTAGCGCCTCCACCAGGATGGTGGCCAGCGGCAAGGCCAGGAAGGCGAGCAGCACCACCGCCACCAGCAGCAGCGCCCCGTGCGCGAGCCGGTCGCTCCAGTGCGCCACCTGGCGCACCGGCGCGGCTTCGGGGACGGGGAGGACCGCGGCCATGGCGCGCTAGAAGACCTTGAGGCGTTCGGGCAGCAGCTTCAGGCGCAGCGGCGAGCCGACCGCGAGCGAGGCCTCGGAAAGGTAATTGAGCGAGAGATAGACGGTCAGCTTGTTCGGCCGCAGGGCCGGCGCCGCCACGTGCACGTGGCAATAGGAGCCGAGGAATTCGATCTTCTCGATGCTGGCATCGAACACGTGCGGGTCCCCGGGCGCGATCGGGCGCGCGAGCACGTCCTCGGGCCGCAGGTAGATGCGCGCCTCGCGGTCCTGCCCCTGGTAGGGAATGCGCAGGTCGCCCACCTCGAGCTGGCCCGCGCGGACCTTGCCGGGCAGCACGTTGACCTTGCCGACGAAGTCCGCCACGAAGGGCGTCGCCGGCTCGCGGTAGATGTCGACCGGCGTGCCGACCTGCTCGATGGCGCCGTGGTTCATCACCACGATGCGGTCGGCCACCGACAGCGCCTCTTCCTGGTCGTGGGTGACCATGATGGTGGTCACGCCCAGCTTCTGCTGCAGCGCGCGGATCTCCTGGCGCAGGCGCACCCGCTCCAGCGCGTCCAGCGCCGACAGCGGCTCGTCGAGCAGCAGCAGTCCGGGCGAGGTGGCGAGTGCGCGGGCGAG
>DASTJE010000084.1:0-18845 GCA_035716845.1 Burkholderiaceae bacterium | reverse complement strand
GCGCACGAGGCCGCGCTGCGCGCCAGCGGCGCCGACCTCGCCGAGTTGCGCCTGCTGCACGAGCGACTGGAGGCGCATGCGGCCGCGGGCGACATCGACGGCTACTACCGCGACAACCACGCCTTCCACAGCCGCGTGCAGTCGGCGGCGGCCAACCGCTGGCTCGACCGCGTCACCGGCGACCTGCGCCGTTTCGTGCGCCTGCTGCGCGGGCGCCAGCTGCAGCTGCCCGGACGCATCCAGGCCTCGCTCAACGAGCACCGCGTGCTGATCGACGCGCTGACGCAGCGCGACGCGCTGCGCGCGGAGCGCGCGATGCACGACCACCTGCTGGCCCAGTTCGCCGCCCTGAAGGCGCTGCGCGCGCGCGAGGAGCGCGCAGCCGCCGGGCGCACCGGCGCGCGGAGGCCCCGTGCCCACTGAGGTCGCGCTGCGCCCGCTGCTGGCCGAGTGCCGCCGCCTGCTTTCGGTGCGTGGCGAGGCGAACAGCCCGTTGCTGGCACAGGCCATCCTGCAACGCATCGAGGCGCTCGACGAGACCCAGCGCACGCGATTCTTCGAGCGACTGACGGGCGATTTCAGTCCGAATCCCGGCCAGGTGCTGGCAAGCGCGCAGGCCTATGCGGCCGAACCCAGCGCCGAGCACCTGATGCGCCTGACGCAGGTGGCCGAGCCGCCCCGCCAGGAGCTGTTCCGGCGCCTGAACCGCGCTCCCGGCGGCACGGCGGCCATCGTGCGCCTGCGCCGCGCGCTGCTCGATCGCCTGCCGCGCCAGCCGGCGCTGCGCGCGCTGGAGGCCGACCTGCTGCACCTGCTGTCGAGCTGGTTCAACCCCGGCTTCCTCGAGATGCGGCGCGTGGACTGGAACTCGCCGGCGCAGCTGCTCGAGCAGATCATCCGCCACGAGGCGGTGCACGAGATCGACGGCTGGGACGACCTGCGGCGCCGCTTGCAGCCCGACCGGCGCATGTTCGCCTTCTTCCACCCGCAGCTGCCCGACGAGCCGCTGATCTTCGTCGAGGTGGCGCTGGTGCCCGAGATGCCCGGCGCCATCGCGCCGCTGATCGACAAGCGCGCGGCGCCGCTGGCGAGCGAGCAGTTCAAGGTCGCGGTGTTCTATTCGATCAGCAACTGCCAGCCCGGCCTGCGCGGCGTGTCGCTGGGCAACTTCCTGATCAAGCGCGTGGCCGAGCAGCTCAAGCACGAGCTGCCGCAGCTCAAAACCTTCTGCACCCTGTCGCCGATCCCCGGGCTGATGGCGTGGCTGACCAAGGTGCGGCGCGCCGACCTGCCCGACAAGGTGGCGCGTGCGCACGAGTCGCTCTTGGGCGCCTGCGGCGACGACTTCGGGGCGCTCGGCCACGCCTCTCGCCTGGCGGCGCTGTCGGGCGCGGCACATCATGCGCTGTGGCGGCTGGCAGTGCACTACCTGGTCAAGGTGTCGCCGCAGCCGCACGGCGATCCTGTGGCACGCTTCCACCTCGACAACGGCGCGCGCCTCGAACGCCTGAACGCCCAGGCCAACCTGTCACCCAAGGGCCTGCGCCAGTCGGCCGCCCTGATGGTGAACTACCTGTACGACCTCGCCCGCATCGAGCGCTACCACGATCGCTTCGCCCATGGCGAGGTGGTGTGCGGACGGGCCATCTCGGCCCTGCTCTGATTCCCCCCAACACTGACCACTGGAGACAAGTCCATGACCTTCACGCTCTCGCGCCGCGCGGTCGTTGCCGCATCGCTGGCGGCCATCGCCGCCCCGCTCGCCCATGCGCAGGCCTGGCCGGCCAAGCCGGTGACCGTGGTCGTGCCGTTCCCGCCCGGAGGCGGCACCGACGCCTTCGCGCGCCCCTTGTTCGCCGTGATGGGCAAGAACACGGGCCGGCAGTTCGTGATCGACAACAAGGGCGGCGCCGGCGGCACGGTGGGGGCGGGCATCGCGGCCAAGGCCGCGCCCGACGGCTACACGTTCTTCATGGGCGCGGTGCACCACACGATCGCGCCGTCGATCTACCCCAAGCTCGACTACGACCTCGAGCGCGATTTCGTGCCGGTGGGCCTCGTGTCCTCGGTGCCGCAGGTCATCGTCGTCAACCCGCAGCGCGTGGCCGCCAGGACCCTGCCCGAACTGCTCGACTACCTGCGCAAGAACCCCGCCAAGCTCAACTACGCGTCGGCCGGCAACGGCACATCGCACCACCTGGCCGGCGAACTGTTCAAGCTCCAGACCCGGACCTTCATCACGCACATTCCCTACCGTGGCGCGGGCCCGGCGCTGCAGGACCTGGTGGCCGGCCAGGTCGACCTGATGTTCGACGGCCTCGGCTCGTCGGCCAGCCACATCAAGGCCGGCCGCATCCGCGCCATCGCGGTGGCGGCCGACAAGCCCGCGCCCGGGTTTGCGGAGATCCCGCTGGCCAAGGCCGGCGGCGCGCCCAACTACCAGGTGTCGACCTGGTATGCCATCTGGGCGCCCAAGGGCACGCCGCGCGAGGTGGTCACGGCGATGCAGAACGAGATGAGAAAGGCCCTCAACAGCGACGAGCTGAAGGCCACCTGGACCAGCCTCGGCACCGAGACGCCCAACCTGTGGGGCGACGACATGGCCAAGTTCGTCAATGCCGAGCTCAAGCGCTGGGCCGAGGTCGTGAAGCAGTCGGGCGCCAAGCTGGACTAGGATGAAACCCCCAAGCTCACTGCGTTCGCGGCCCCCATGGCCCCGCAGGGGCCGCTGCGTGGCCCTCGGGGCGCTCAGTGGCTTCGGACCGGCCGGGCGCCACTGATGCCCGTCCTCGCCGCGCCCGCCGACGCCGAGGGCATCGCGCGTCTGACGCTCGCCAACCCCGGCAAGCTCAACGCCTTGTCGGCGGCGATGTGGCGCGAGTTGCGTGCCGGCGTCGAGCGCGTGGTCGCCGACGCGGCCACGCGCGTCGTGGTGGTGGCCGGCGAGGGCGGACAGTTCGCCTCCGGCGGGGACATCGAGGAGTTCCCGTCCTTCCGCTTCGACGCGGCGAGCCTGGCGCGCTTCCACGAGGAGGACGTGCTGCCGGCCCTGGCGGCGCTGCGCGACTGCGAGCTGCCGCTGGTGGCGCAGATTGATGGCGCCTGCATCGGCGGCGGCCTCGAAATCGCCGCCTGCTGCGACATCCGCATCGCCGGGGCCGGCAGCCGCTTCGGCGTGCCGATCGCGCGCCTGGGCTTCCCGATGGCGCCCGCCGAACTGGAGGTCGTCGTCGCCGTCGTCGGCCCCACGGTGCTGCGCGAACTGCTGATCGAGGCGCGCGTGCTCGATGCGCTGGAAGCGCGCGCGCGCGGCCTCGTCACGCGCGTCGTGCCCGACGACCAGGTGGCCGCGGAGGCGCTGGCGGCAGCACGCCGCATCGCCCGCCTGTCGCCGCAGGCGGTGCGCCTGAACAAGCGCACGCTGCGCGAGTTCGCGCGCCCGCCGCTCAGCCTTGCGGCCGCACGCGAACCGTATTACCACTACGCCCCGAGCGACGAGCACCGCGAGGGGCTCGCCGCCTTCATCGAAAAACGAGAGCCGCGCTTCCCATGACCACCGCCAACGAGAACCTGTTCGCCGCGCTGCGCGCGGGCTTCCCGGCCGATCTCGACGCCACCGCGATCGAAACCTGCGACACGCCCGAGCCGCTGTACTACACATGGCGCGACCTCGAGCGCGCCAGCGCCCGCGTCGCCAACCTGCTGGCCTCGCTGGAGATCCCGGCCGACTCCCGCGTGGCGGTGCACACCGACAAGAGCGTGGAGGCCCTGATCCTCTACCTCGGCGTGCTGCGCGCGGGCTACGTCTACCTGCCGCTGAACACGGCCTACCAGGCCGCCGAGCTGGAGTACTTCATCGGCAACGCCGAGCCGGCGGTGGTGGTCTGCGCGCCGCGCAACTTCCCCTGGGTCAGCAAGCTGGCGTTCAAGGCCGGCGTGAGGAACGTCTTCACGCTGGGCACCGCGCGCGAGGGCACGCTGCTCGAGCGGGCGGCGCAGATGGGCGACGCGCACGCGCCGGCCGTGCGCCGCGCCGACGACCTGGCCGCCATCCTCTACACCAGCGGCACCACGGGCCGCAGCAAGGGCGCCATGCTGTCGCACGGCAACCTGCTGTCGAACGCCCGCGTGCTGAAGGACTTCTGGGGCTGGAAGGATGGCGACGTGCTGATCCACGCGCTGCCGATCTTCCACGTGCACGGCCTGTTCGTGGCCAGCCACGGCGCGCTGCTCAACGGCAGCAAGATGCTGTGGTTCGAGAAGTTCGACCCCCGCGCCACGATCCGCGCGATGGCGCGCGCCTCCGTGTTCATGGGCGTGCCCACGCTGTACGTGCGCATGCTGGCCGAGCCCTCGCTCACGCGCGAGGCGGCGGCGCGCATGCGGATCTTCCTCGCGGGGTCCGCGCCCTTGCTGCCCGAGACCTTCAATGCCTGGCAGGAGCGCACCGGCCAGGCCATCGTCGAGCGCTACGGCATGAGCGAAACGATCATGCTCACCTCCAATGCCTATCACGCGCGCGACGGCGTGCGCCGCGCCGGCACGGTGGGCAAGCCGCTGCCGGGCGTGCAGCTGCGCATCCACGACGAACAGGGGCGCGAGTGCGCGGCCGGCGAGATCGGCGGCATCCAGGTCAAGGGTCCGAACGTGTTCTCGGGCTACTGGCGCATGCCGGAGAAGACCGCCGAGGAGTTCACCGCGGACGGCTGGTTCAGGACCGGCGACGTCGGCAAGCGCGAGGCCGACGGCGTGGTGACCATCGTCGGCCGCAGCAAGGACCTGATCATCAGCGGCGGCTACAACGTCTACCCGGCCGAGATCGAGGGGTACCTCAACGAGCAGCCGGGCGTGGCCGAGAGCGCGGTGGTGGGCGTGCCGCACCCCGACTTCGGCGAGGGCGTGATCGCGGTGGTGGTGCCCAAGCCCGGCGCGGTGGTCGACGGCGCGGCGCTCGTCGCGGCCATGAAGGCCAGGATCGCCGCCTTCAAGGTGCCCAAGCGCGTGTTCGTCGAGGCCGAGCTGCCGCGCAACCAGATGGGCAAGGTGCAGAAGAACCTGCTGCGCGAGCAGCACAAGGCGCTCTTCTCGGGTGGCTGACGCGTCGACGATCAACGCGCGCTGCCCGCGCTGCGGCGCTGCCTTCCACTGCGGCATGCACGACGCGCAGCCGTGCGCCTGCACCGCGGTCGCGCTCGACGCGGCCACGCTGCTGCGCCTGCGCACCCGCTACGAGGGCTGCCTGTGCGGCCGCTGCCTGGCGGCCATCGCCCGCGAGGTGGCGCCCGACGGGGCGCGCCCGACCGGCACAATGCCGGGATGAGTTCCACGCTGACCCTCGTCCGTCCCGACGACTGGCACCTGCACCTGCGCGATGGCGCGGCGCTGGCCGCGGTGCTCCCGGCCACGGCGCGCCAGTTCGCGCGCGCCATCGTGATGCCCAACCTCAAGCCGCCGGTGACCACCGCGGCGGCCGCGCTGGCCTACCGCGAACGCATCCTCGCGGCGCTGCCGGCGGGGCTGGACTTCACGCCGTTGATGACGCTGTACCTCACCGACCACCTGGCGCCCGACGAGATCGTGCGCGCCAAGGCGGCCGGGGTGGTGGCGGCAAAGCTCTACCCCGCGGGCGCCACCACCCACAGCGACGCCGGCGTCACCGACGTCCGCAAGACCTACCCGACCCTGGAGGCGATGCAGCGCGCGGGCCTCCTGTTGCTGGTGCACGGCGAGGTCACCGACCCGGCGGTGGACCTGTTCGACAGGGAGGCCGTGTTCATCGAGCGCGTGATGCAGCCCTTGCGGCGCGATTTTCCCGAGCTCAAGGTGGTGTTCGAGCACATCACCACCAGGGAGGCGGCGCAATACGTGGCCGCGAGCGACCGCTTCACCGCCGCCACGATCACCGCCCATCACCTGCTCTACAACCGCAACGCGATCTTCCTGGGCGGCCTGCGCCCTCACTACTACTGCCTGCCGGTGCTCAAGCGCGAGGTCCACCGCCAGGCGCTGGTGGCCGCGGCCACCTCGGGCAGCGCCAAGTTCTTCCTCGGCACCGACAGCGCGCCGCACGCCGCCGCGCTCAAGGAGGCCTCGGTCTGCGGCGCCGGCTGCTACACGGCGCCGGCGGCGCTGGAGCTGTACGCCGAGGCCTTCGAGGCCGCCGGCGCGCTCGACAGGCTGGAAGCCTTCGCCAGTTTCCACGGCCCCGACTTCTACGGCCTGCCGCGCAACACCGGCAGCGTGACGCTGCATCGCGAGCCATGGACGCTGCCCGAGACCGTGCCCTTTGGCGGGGCGGTGCTCAAGCCGCTGCGCGGCGGCGAAACCCTGAACTGGAAACTCAAGGCATGACAGCCCCAAGCTCGCCTTGCTCGCCGCCCCCGAGGGGCGAGGCAGCTCCTTGGGGCGGCCCGACGGAGCTGACATGAACCACGACCGCGTGATGCTGCTGATCGACGCCGACAACGTCTCGCTCGACGTGATCGAGCAGGCGGTGCCCTGGGTGCACAAGCACTACGGGGGCCCGCACGTGCGGCGCGCCTATTGCACGGCCGAATCGGCCGTGAAACACCAGGCGGCCTTCAAGCGCCTGTCGATCCGCCCGATGGTCAACCTCGCAGCGGGCAAGAATTCGACCGACATCGCGCTGGCGGTCGACGCCATCGACCTGGCGGTGGTCGAGCGGCCCGAGGTGGTGGTGATCGCCTCCTCGGACAGCGACTTCGCGCCGCTGGTCTCGCGCCTGCGCGAGAAGGGCTGCCGCGTGGTGGGCATCGGCCAGGAGGGCAAGACGGGCGGCGAGACGATCGAGGTCTACGACGACTTCGAGGTGCTGGCCCACCGCAAGGCCGAGAAGGCGACACCACGCCGCGAGGCGGCGGCCCCGAAGGCGACCCCCAAGCCGGCCCGCAAGACCGCGGCGCGCGCGCGCAAAACGGCGGTGGAAGCCGCTGCCGCACCGACGGTCGCCGCGGCGGAGCCGATGGCCACGCCGCGCAGGCCCGCGCCCGCCGCCAAGAAGGCGGCCGCGCCGCGCAAGCGTGCGAGCCGGAAGACGGCGGCGGTGCTGCCGGAGAAGGCCCAGGCCATCCTCGACCTGCTGCCGGCGCTGGCGCAGGGCGAGACGGTCGAGCTGCGCGTGGCGGCCGAACGCCTGCGCGACGCGCAGCTGCTGTCGCGCAGCGGATCCACCACCAAGCTGCTCGGCCAGTTTCCCGAGGTGTTCGAGCTGCTGCCCGAGAAGAACCCCAACCACGTGCGGCGCCGCCCGGCGCCATGACGGCGGCGGCGCCCTGGCTGGCGCCGTTCGGCGCTGCGCCGCGCGCGGCGGCATTGCCGGTGCGCTTCGTGCCGCAGTCGGCGCTGCCGCCGGGCGAGGCCTACGAGGCTTTCATCGCCCGCACCGGCTGCGTACCCACGCGCGACAACCGGCACGACCATTTCAACCGTCGCGTGTGGGAGCGCCATCCGGCGATCAAGCTGCGCCTGAATGCCCTGCACGCGGCCGAGATCGCCACGCACGGCATCGGCCCGCGGCGCGGCGCGCTGCGCGATGCGCTGACCCTGTTCGACGAATTCGGCGCCCTGTGGCCCGACGTGCCGCCGCGGCTGGCGGCCGCGCTGGCGGCGCGCGACTGGCACGCCCTGTTCGCCACGCACCGCGCGCTCTGGGCCGATCACCGCTTCGAGATCTTCGGCCACGCGCTGCTGGAGCAACTGGAGAGTGCGCCGCGCAAGGGGCTGACGGCGCACGTGCTGCTGGCCGACCCGCTGGCGCTGACCCCCGCGCAATGGGCGGCCAAACCCTTCCTGCCGCTGCCGGTGCTGGGGATCCCGGGCTGGTGGCCGGGCAACGAAGACCCCGCGTTCTATGCGGACACCGCGGTGTTTCGCCCTGCGCGCTTGAAGGCTTCGGCCGCGCCCTAATATGCCGCTCGTCCGGGGGCCTTCGTCCGCCGGTTTTTCTACGCCATGAAGCGCATCGCCCTGTTCCTGCTCACCAATCTGGCCGTCATGCTCGTGCTCGGGCTGGCCGTGAACCTGCTCGGCCTCAACCGCTTCCTGACGGCCAACGGCCTGAGCCTGAGCGGGCTGCTGGCCTTCGCCGCGGTGATGGGCTTCGGCGGCGCATTCATCTCGCTGCTGATGAGCAAGCCGATGGCCAAGTGGAGCACCGGCGCGCAGATCATCAACGACTCTCCCGACGCGACGCACCGCTGGATCGTCGGCACCGTGCAGCGCTTTGCCGACAAGGCCGGCATCGCGATGCCCGAGGTGGCGATCTACGACGGCGAGCCCAACGCGTTCGCCACCGGCGCCTTCAAGAACTCGGCCCTGGTGGCGGTGTCCACCGGGCTGCTGCAGGGCATGAACCGCGAGGAAGTCGAGGCCGTGATCGGCCACGAGGTGGCGCACGTGGCCAACGGCGACATGGTGACGATGACGCTGATCCAGGGCGTGATGAACACCTTCGTCGTCTTCCTGTCGCGCGCCATCGGCTACGTCGTCGACAAGGTGGTGCTCAAGAACGACCGCTCCGGACCGGGCATGGGGTACTACATCACCACCATCGTGCTCGACATCGTGCTGGGCGTGCTGGCGGCCATCATCGTGGCCTGGTTCTCGCGCCAGCGCGAGTTCCGCGCCGACCGCGGCGCGGCCGACCTGATGGGCAGCCCGGTGCCGATGCAGCACGCGCTGGCGCGCCTCGGGGGCCTGCCCCCGGGCGAACTCCCCAAGAGCGTGCAGACGATGGGCATCAACGGCGCGCCGAGCGGCCTGATGGCGCTGTTCTCGAGCCACCCGCCGATCGAGCAGCGCATCGCGGCGCTGCAGGCGCCGCGCGCCTGAGCCGGCGACGGGGGCGCCGCCCTCCACACCCGAGGCCCGCCGCGTGCGGGCCTTTTCCGTTGCGGCGTGGGACAATTGCCACCGTGAAGCAAGCCAGACCGCCGCTGGCACAAATCCCGAAAGGGCGTGCTGGAGGAAGGTCCGGACTGCACAGGGCAGCGTAGCGGCTAACGGCCGTCCGGCGCGAGCCGAGGATCAGAGCAACAGAGACGAGCCGATTCAGTTCGGGTGAAACGGGCAATCTCTACGCGCAGCAACACCAAATAGGCCGGCATCGAGGCGGCCCGCGGAGCCGGCGGGTAGGTGGCACCGAGCCGCACCAGCAATGGGCGGCCCAGAGGAATGGCGGTCACGGCGAGGGCCTCGCAAGAGGTTCGCGCCGCACAGAATCCGGCCTATCGGCTTGCTTCACACTTGCCTTCGAGCACCCGCCGATGAACCCCGAAGCCTCCACCCTTTGGCGCGGCCCGCGCTGGACGCTCGCGCTGCTGCTGGCGGGCCTGGGCTCCCTGGGGCCGTTCTCGATCGACACCTACCTGCCGGCTTTCGCCGGCATCGCGCGCACGCTGGATGCCACGCCGCTGCAGATGCAGCAGACCCTGTCGGCCTACCTGTTCGGCTTCGCGGCGATGAACCTGTTCCACGGCGCGCTGGCCGACAGCTTCGGGCGCCGGCCGGTGATCCTGGGCGGGCTCGCGGTGTTCACGCTGGCCTCGGTGGGCTGCGCGCTGGCGCCGTCGATCGGCGCGCTGATCGCCTTCCGTGCCCTGCAGGGCATGTCGGCGGGGGCGGGCATGATCGTCTCGCGCGCCATCATCCGCGACATGTTCCCGCCCGCCGACGCGCAGCGGGTGATGAGCCAGGTGACGATCTTCTTCGGCGTCGCGCCGGCGGTGGCGCCCATGGTCGGCGGTTTCCTGTTCGTGCACGCCGACTGGCATTCGATCTTCTGGTTCCTGACGGCGGTGGGCGTGCTGCTGTGGGCGACCAACCTGCGCCTGCTGCCCGAGACGCTGCATGCGTCGCACGTGCAGCCCTTCCACCCGCGCCCTCTGCTGCGCGGCTACTGGCGGCTGGGTGCCAGCGCGCGCTTCCTCGCGCTGTGCCTGGCCAGCGGCGTGCCCTTCAACGGCATGTTCCTGTACGTGCTGTCGGCGCCGGTCTGGCTGGGCGAGCACCTGAGCCTCGCGCCGACCGAATTCTTCTGGTTCTTCTGCCTGTCCATCGGCGGCATCATGGGCGGCGCCTACGTGTCCGGGCGCCTGGCCGGCAGGCTCGACGGGCGCCACCAGGTGCGGCGCGGCTTCAACGTCATGGTCCTGGCCACGGCGATCAACATCGTGCTGAACGCGACGTTCGCGCCGCACTGGGCCTGGGCCTTGCCGCCGGTGGCGCTGTTCTCCTTCGGCTGGGCGTTGATGGTGCCGGCGGTGACGATCAAGGTGCTGGACCTGGCGCCCGAGCGGCGCGGCATGGCCTCGTCGCTGCAGGCCTTCGTCGGCAGCGTGGCCAACGGCCTGGTGGCCGGTGTGGTCTCGCCGCTGGTGATGCACTCCACGCTGGCGCTGGCGCTCACCTCGGCCGCCTTCCTGCTGGTCGGCCTTGCGGCCTGGCAATGGGTGCGCAAGCGCGTGCCCTGAAACTGCGTCATGACGATGAAGCCCCTGCCACCCCTGTCCGTGCTCGACCTGTCGCTGATCGTCGAAGGCGGTTCGATCGCCGACGCGCTGCGCCACACGCTCGACCTCGCGCGCCACGCCGAGGCGCTGGGCTACCGCCGTTACTGGGTGGCCGAGCACCACAACCTGGACGGCGTCGCCAGCTCGGCCACCGCGGTGCTGGTGGGCCAGATCGCCGCCGTCACGCAACGCATCCGCGTCGGCTCGGGCGGCGTGATGCTGCCCAACCACGCGCCGCTGGTGATTGCCGAGCAGTTCGGCACCCTGGCCACGCTCTACCCCGACCGCATCGACCTCGGCCTCGGCCGCGCGCCGGGCACCGACCGCGTGACGATGCGCGCGCTGCGTCGCCACCTCGACTCCGCGGGCGAAGCCGAAAGCTTCCCGCGCGACGTGATGGAACTGCAGGCCTACCTCGACGACCCGGTGCCCGGCCAGGCGGTGCGCGCCATCCCCGGCCTGGGCACGCAGGTGCCGATCTGGCTGCTGGGCTCGAGCCTGTACAGCGCGCAGCTCGCAGCGCAACTGGGCCTGCCCTTCGCGTTCGCCTCGCACTTCGCGCCCGACCTGCTGCTGCACGCGCTGGAGGCCTACCGCAGCACCTACCGGCCGTCGCCGCGCTGGCCGCGCCCCCACGCCATGGTGGGCGTCAACGTCATCGCCGCCGACAGCGATGCCGAGGCGCGCCGCCTCGCCACCTCGCTGCAACTGCGCTTCCTGGGCATGCAGCGCGGGCGCCGCACCGCGCTGCCGCGGCCGATCGAGCCGGCGCAACTCGAGCGGCTGTGGACGCCGCACGAGGCGGAGAACGTGGCCGGCATGCTGGCGGCCACGGCGGTCGGCGCACCCGAGACCGTGCGGTCACAGCTCGCGGCGCTGGTCGACGCGACGCAGGCCGACGAGCTGATCGTCGCCGCGGCGATCCACGACCACGCGGCGCGGCGCCACTCTTACGAACTGCTGGCGGCGCTCGCCGGCGCCGGCACGGCTACTTCTTGAGTTTTTGCGGGCGCTTCCAGCCGGCGATCGACACCTGCCTGGCGCGTGCCACCGTGAGCTGCCCGGCCGGGGCGTCCTTGGCAATGGTCGAGCCGCCGCCGATGGTGGCGCCCGCGCCGATCGTGACCGGCGCCACCAGCACGCAGTTGCTGCCCACGTGCACGTCGGCGCCGATCACCGTGCGGTGCTTGTTCGCGCCGTCGTAGTTGGCGGTGATGCTGCCGGCACCGTAGTTCACGCGTTCGCCCACCGTCGCGTCGCCCAGGTAGGCCAGGTGGTTGGCCTTGGCACCGGCGGCCAGCGTGGCGTTCTTGACCTCGACGAAGTTGCCGATGTGCACCTCCGGCCCCAGGTCCGCGCCCGGGCGCAGGCGCGCGTAGGGCCCCACCAGCGCGCCGGGGCCGACGCGCGCACCGTCGATGTGGGTGAAGGGGTGGATCACCGCACCGGCCTCGATGTGCGCGTCGCGGATCACGCAGTGCGCGCCGATCGTCACCTCGTCGCCCAGGCTCACGTCGCCCTCGAACACGCAGCCCACGTCGATGCTGACGTCGCGCCCGCAGTCGAGCGTGCCGCGCAGGTCGAAGCGCGCCGGGTCCGCGAGCCGCACGCCGGCCTCCATCAGCGCCTCGGCCCGGCGGCGCTGCAGGCGCCGCTCCAGTTCGGCGAGCTGGGCCGGGCTGTTGACACCCAGCACCTCGGTCTCGTCGGTCGCCGCCACCGCCACCACCGGCAGGCCCTCGGCCACCGCCATCGCGACGATGTCGGTCAGGTAGTACTCCTGCTGCGCGTTGTCGTCGGACAGCGCCATCACCGCGCGCTTGAGCCAGGCCGTCGGCGCGGCCAGCATGCCGGTGTAGATCTCGCGGATCGCGCGCTGGGCCTCGCTGGCGTCCTTGTGCTCGACGATGGCGCGCACCTCGGCGCCCTCGCGCACGATGCGCCCGTAGCCGTCCGG
Organism: Burkholderiaceae bacterium; assembly: GCA_035716845.1. Classification (GTDB taxonomy): domain Bacteria; phylum Pseudomonadota; class Gammaproteobacteria; order Burkholderiales; family Burkholderiaceae_C; genus CADEEN01. Next base: position 6,359 of record DASTJE010000084.1, on the reverse strand, counting down.
GTCGGCCAGCTCGACGGTCAGCAGCGCCAGGCGCTCGCCGGCACTGGCGGCCACCAGGCGTTCGGCGGTGGCACGCGTCATCATCGGGCCGTCGCCGTTGAGGATCAAGGTCGTGCCGCGCTCGGGCAGCTGCGGCACGGCCTGCTGCACCGCATGGCCGGTGCCCAGCTGCGGTTCCTGCAGCACGCAATGCGCCGCGGCGCCGACATGCGTGCGCACCGCGTCGGACCCATATCCCACGATCACGATCGGCTTGTCGGCGGACATGCCCGCCACCGCGTTCAACACATGCTGCAATAGGCTGCGTCCGGCCAGGGTGTGCAGCACCTTCGGGCGCGCGGACTTCATCCGCGTGCCTTTGCCGGCGGCCATGATCACGATCGAAAGCGGTGCCATGCGGGGGTTCCTGTCGAGACTGCGCTGGATTATCGGCGCCGGGCTGCTGGCCCTGGTGCTGGCCGGCTGCAGCGCGGTGCGCCTGGGCTACTCGCAAGGGCCGAGCCTGGCCTACTGGTGGATCGATGGTTATGTCGACGTCAGCGGCGAGCAGACCCCGCGCCTGCGCGCGGCCATCGACGACTGGTTCGACTGGCATCGCCGCACGCAGCTGCCCGAGTACGCGGCGCTGCTGGCGCGCGCCCAGCGCGAGGTGATGGAACCGGCGAGCGCGGCGCAGATGTGCGCCTGGCGCGACCTGGTGCTGCGGCGCGTGGATGCGGCCGTCGATCGTGCGCTGCCGGCGGTGGCCCCGCTGGCGATGACGCTCACGCCCGAGCAGCTGCGCCATGTGGCTGCGCGCCTGGCCAAGGGCAGCAGCGAATGGCGCGCCGACTTCGCGCAGCCCGATCGCGCCGAGCGCGCGCGTGCCGTCTTCAAGCGCACGCTGGAGCGCTACGAGAGCTTCTACGGCCGTCTCGACGAGGCGCAGCGCGCGCGGCTGGCGCAACTGCTGGCGGCGTCATCCTTCGACCCGGAGCGTTGGCTGACCGAGCGCGAGGCGCGCCATGCGGACCTGCTCAGGACGCTGGCGTCGCTGCGCACCGCACCCGATCCCGAGCAGGCACGCCAGCTCGCGGTTGCCCTGGGCGAACGCCTGCTGCGCTCCCCGCGCGCCGAGTACCGCGACCATGCGCAGCGTACGGTGCTCGAGAGCTGCGCGCAGGCGGCCACGATGCACAACCTGATGACGCCGGCGCAGCGCGCCCGGGCGCGCGAGCGCCTCAAGGCCTGGGAGGAGGACGCGCGCACGCTCGCCGCTGCGGCGCACCCGGCGGCCCAGGCGCGCGAACTCTGAGAGCTGCCGCCTCGCGGGCCCTCAGTGGGCCTTCAGGGCGCCAGCGTCACCGTCACCTGGCGCGGGTTGGTGGCCGCGGTGGCCGGAAAGTCCTTCAGCGCCGCCTCGAACAATGCACCGACGAGCGCGCGGTCGCCCGGCGTGAAGCCTTCGCTGCGCGCGTGGGCCTCGTACAGCGGCGCGCCGGTGGCGCGCTCGCGCAGCAGCAGCGCGACGCTGCGCTCGTAGCGCGTGCTCGTGCCCCAGTCGGCGCGCAGCGCCCAGTACGGCGGGCCGATGTACGCACGGCCGCGGTACCAGCCGGGGGAGTGCCAATACCCGGCGCCCCAGCGCCACCACAGCGGATCGTCCCAGGGCGCGACCTCGGTGCGCGCGATGCGTGCGCCGATCTGCACGATCACGTCGGCCTGCGATGCGTCGCCCGCGGCACTGAAGCCGGCCTTCTCGAGCGCGCTGGCGGCCGCAGCCTCCAGTTCGGCCTGCCGCTGTGGTTGTGCCTGCTGTGACGGCAGGCGCTCGAAGGCGTAGCGCCCGGCCGTCCGGCCCGCCGGCCAATCGCCATAGGTGGCCACCTCGCTCGTCACCGTGTTGAGGCCGGCGCAGCCGGCCAACAGCCCGGCCAGCACCATCGACAGCGCCGCGCGCATCCAGAGCATCCCTTGCCTCATCGCCTCACTCTCCTTGGCGTTGCAGCGTGATCACCGACTGCGGGGCGGGACGGCCGCAGTCCTCCGCGTCGTCCTCGTCGAAGGCCTTGTCGCCCATCGGGTCGGCCACGCCGGTGGGTTGGAGCGTGGCGAAGGGGTGCAGGTTCCGGTCCAGCAGGTGGCTCTTCACCACATGCCCCATCGCGCGCAGCATGTTGTCGGTGCGGCCCGGGTACTGGCGCTCCCACTCGCGCACCATGGCCTTGATCTGGGCGCGCTGCAGGTTCTCCTGGCTGCCGCACAGCGAGCAGGGAATGATCGGGTACTGGCGCACCTGGGCCCAGCGCTCGAGGTCGGTCTCGGCCACGTAGGCCAGCGGGCGAATCACCACGTGGCGCCCGTCGTCGGACACGAGCTTGGGCGGCATGCCCTTCAGGCGACCGCCGAAGAACATGTTCATCAGCAGCGTCACCACGATGTCATCGCGGTGGTGGCCGAGCGCGATCTTGGTGGCGCCCAGCTCGCTCGCCACCCGGTACAGGATGCCGCGGCGCAGGCGCGAGCACAGGCTGCACATCGTCTGTCCCTCGGGCACCAGCCGCTTGACGATCGAATAGGTGTCCTGGTTCTCGATGTGGAAGGGCACGCCGACCGACTCGAGGTACGCGGGCAGCACGTGCTCGGGGAAGCCGGGCTGCTTCTGGTCGAGGTTGACCGCCACCAGTTCGAAGCGCACCGGGGCGCGCCGCTGCAGGCCCATCAGGATGTCGAGCAGGGCGTAGCTGTCCTTGCCGCCGGACAGGCAGACCATGACGCGGTCGCCGTCCTCGATCATCGCGAAGTCGGTGATGGCCTCGCCCACCTGCCGGTGCAGCCGCTTGCTCAGCTTGTTGGCCTCGAAGGCGGCCTTGCGCTCGGCCGCCGTCGCTGCGGCGGCGTCGGCGATCGCCGCATCGGTCGGCGCGTTCATGCGGCGTCCTTCATGCCGAACACCTCCACGCCGACCGCGTCGCAGTCGGGGTAGACGTCGGGCTTCTCGGTCGACACGCGCGCCGCGCGCACCTGCGGGTGCGCCAGCATCAGTTTCAACACGTCGTCGGCCAGCGTCTCCTGCAGGTGGATGTGGCCGCGGCTCACGCGCTCGGCGATCGAACGGCGGATGAAGTCGTAGTCGAGCACCTCGTCGAGGCGGTCGGCCTGCGGCGTGGACTGCGCCAGCGGCACGAACAGGTCGACGTTGATCAGCACGCGCTGCTCGCCCTTCTTCTCGAAGTCGTGCACGCCGATGTTGATCCACACCTCGTAGTCACGCAGGAACAGGCGCCTGCAATCCATCAGCGCAGGGTGGACGAGCAGGGAGTGCATGGCAGGGTCAGTCCTTCGGGGTCAGGAACGCCACGTCGCGGGGCTGCCGCGCCAGGTGCTGGCCGCCGTCGACGAGCAGGGTGGTGCCGGTGAGCGCGCGCGCCTCGAGCGCGAAGCGCACGGCCTGGGCCACGTCCTCGGGCGTCGACGAGCGTTCCAGCGGCGTCATGCGGTGCGCGGCGGCGAAACCGGCGTCGTCCATCGCGGGGCCCGACACCAGCGTCACGCCGGGCGCCACGCCCACCACGCGCAGCTGCGGCGCCAGCGCCTGCGCCAGCAGCGTGGTGGCCGCCTCCAGTGCGGCCTTGGACAGCGTGTACGAGAGGTAGTCGGGGTTCGGGTTCCAGAGCTTCTGGTCGCTGAGGTTGACCACGCAGCCCAGCTCGCTGCAGCCCTTCAGGTGCGCGGACAGCGCCTGGGCCAGCACGATGGCCGGTGCGGTGTTGGCGCGCCAGTGGCGCTCCATCGCGGCGTAGCTGAAGCTCGCGACGTCGTCGTACTCGAAGGTCGAGGCGTTGTTGACCACGGCGTCGAGCCGGTGCATGCGCGCCACGACCGCCGGCACCAGGCCGCGGCAGGCCGCCTCGTCGGCCAGGTCGGCGCCGAAGCACTCGGCGTGCACGCCGTGCGCCCGCACGGCCTCGGCCAGGGCATGGGCCTCCTCGCCCGAGGCGCGGTAGTGCAGCGCCAGGTCCCAGCCGTGCGAGGCCAGCTCGAGCGCGATCGCGCGCCCGATGCGGCGGGCCGCGCCGGTGACGAGCGCCGTGCGGCGGGAGGCGGTGGCAGAGGTCATTCCTAGAATGGGCACATGCGCTCGGCAGGCGAGGACGACAGTGTATTGGCGGGGCTGATCCGGCGTGCGATCGAGGCGGCCGGCGGCTGGCTGCCGTTCGACCGCTTCATGGCCCACGCGCTCTATGCCCCGGGCCTGGGCTACTACGCGCGCGGCACGCCGGTGTTCGGCCCCGGGCCGGAAGGGGGCAGCGACTTCACCACCGCGCCCGAGATGAGCGCGCTGTTCGGGTCCGCGCTGGCGGCACCACTGCGCCAGGCGCTCCAGGCCACGGGCACCGACGAGGTGTGGGAGTTCGGCGCCGGCAGCGGGGCACTGGCGGCCCAGCTGCTGGAGGCGTTGGGCGAGGCCGTGCGCCGCTACACGATCGTCGACGTCTCGGGTGCGCTGCGCGTGCGCCAGCGCGAGCGCCTCGCGGCCCACGGCGCGCGCGTGCGCTGGCTCGATGCCTGGCCCGAGCGCCTGGATGGCGTGGTGGTGGGCAACGAGGTGCTCGACGCGATGCCGGTGCAGCTGCTGCACTTCGACGGCGACGCCTGGCACGAGCGCGGCGTGACCGTGACGTCCGACGGCCGCTTCGGCTTCGCCGACCGGCCCACCGAGCTGCGCCCGCCGGTGCAGGCAGCGTTCCTGCCCGGCACGACGACCGAGCTGCACCTGCAGGCCGAGGCCTTCGTACGCACGCTGGCCGAGCGCATGGGGCGCGGCGCGGCCTTCTTCCTCGACTACGGTTTCCCAGACGCCGAGTACTACCTGCCCGAGCGGCGCGAAGGCACGCTGGTGTGCCACCGTGCGCACCGCACCGATGCCGATCCGCTGGCCGACGTCGGCCGCAAGGACATCACGGCGCACGTCAACTTCAGCGGCATCGCGCTGGCGGCGCAGGACGCCGGCTTCGAGGTGCTGGGCTACACCTCGCAGGCCCGTTTCCTGGTCAACGCCGGCCTGCCGGCGCTGATGCAGGCCGCCCAGCAGCGCGGCGACTGGCCGGCGCTGGCGGCGGCGCAGAAGCTGCTGGCCGAGCACGAGATGGGAGAGCTGTTCAAGGTGCTGGGCCTCGTCAAGGGCGCACCGGTCTTCGACAGCCTGGGCTTTGCCAGCGGCGACCGCAGCCACCGCCTGTGACGACGGAACCGCGATGCGCTGGCTGATCGTCTTCGTCGTGGCCTTCGTGCTCTTCAACGCGCTGGCCGGCTGGCTGCGCCACCTCGGCCTGGGCCGCCTGCCGGGAGACTTCAGCTTCCGCTGGCGCGGCCGCGAGGTCTACGTGCCGCTGGCCAGCAGCGTGCTGCTGTCGGCCATCGCGGCGGGAGTCGGGTTGCTGTTGTGATGCGGCGTGCGGCCGGCCGCCAAGGCGAGTTCAGTCGCTGATGGTCCAGTGCTGGCCGCACTTGCGGCAGCACACCTGCAGCGTGTGCGCCGCCGCGTCGTCCTCCACCACGCTGAAGCGCCCATAGGCCCGGCACTGCGGGCAGTCGGCCTGGAGCGCCGCGGCTTCGGCATGGTTCAGGAAGTACAGATAGCGCCGCAGCGCCCACACGCCGACCACCGCGCACAGCACGAGGGTGGCCAGGTCCTGCGCCTGCTCGGCCCAGTCGCGGCGCCGGCTCAAGCCCTCGAACACCGCGAACAGGCCGATCATGCAGCAGAAGGTGAGGACCAGGTGTGCGTGGCTCTGCAGCAGTTCGCGCTCGTACCATTTGCGAAAACCGTGTTTGCGGATGCCGTCGGCCAGCTTCACGGTGTCGATCGTGACACAGGCAGGCGTTTCCTGCCTTCGCGAGGCAGCTTCAACTGCGGGAGTCCCGTCCATGTCCCTGGCCCACCTGCTCGAGCGCCAAGCGCTGGCCCAGCCGGATGCTCCGGCGGTGTTCGACGGCGATCGCCGGCACGCCACCTATGCCGAATGGGCTGCACGCAGCGCCGCGTTGGCGCAGCGCCTGCGCGCGGCGGGCCTCGTCCCGGGCGATCGTGTCGTGCTGTGCCTGCGCAACCACCCGCGCTACCTGGAGCTGTTGTGGGGAGCCTGGTGGGCCGGCCTGGCCGTGGTGCCGGTCAATGCCAAGCTGCATCCGAAGGAAGTGGCCTGGATCGTCGGGCATGCCCAGGCGCGCTGGGCCTTCGTCAGTGCCGACGTGGCGCCGCAGCCGCTGGACGCGATCGAGTGCCAGGTCGAGGTCGATTCGCCCGAGGCCGATGCACTGCTGGCCGCCGGGCCGGACCGTGCGCTGCCGCCGCCGGTCGAACGCGCACCCGACGA
>DASTJE010000083.1:0-20597 GCA_035716845.1 Burkholderiaceae bacterium | reverse complement strand
CCGGCCACCGTGCCGCCGGTGCCAAGAACGACGAGCTTGCTTGTCATAAACGCCTATCTGGATAAAAATACAGCCACTGGACAAACCCCCAGGGCCCTGCCCCGGAGCCGCCATGGACGACCGCCCCAAGCTTACCGAGCGCCAGCAGCAGATCCTCGATCTGGTGCAAAGCGCCATCGCGCGCACCGGCGCGCCCCCCACCCGTGCCGAGATCGCGGCCGAGCTGGGCTTTCGCTCGCCCAACGCGGCCGAGGAGCACCTGCAGGCGCTGGCACGCAAGGGCGTGATCGAGCTGGTGGGCGGCACGTCGCGCGGCATCCGCCTGCAGGCCGACGCGCTGCGCAAGCTCAACCAGGCGCGCGGCAAGCAGTTCAGCCTGCCGCTGCCCAGCCTGTCGCAGCTCACGCTGCCGCTGGTGGGCCGCGTGGCCGCCGGCAGCCCCATCCTTGCGCAGGAGCACATCGACCAGACTTACGTCGTCGAGGCCAGCATGTTCGCGCGCAAGCCCGACTACCTGCTGCGCGTGCGCGGCATGAGCATGCGCGACGCCGGCATCATGGACGGCGACCTGCTCGCCGTGCAGAAGGCGAAGGACGCCAAGAACGGGCAGATCGTGGTGGCGCGCCTGGGCGACGAGGTCACCGTCAAGCGCTTCAAGCGCGCGCGGGGTCACATCGAACTGCTGCCCGAGAACCCGGACTTCGAGCCCATCATCGTGCGCCCGGAAGACGGCGAGACCTTCGAGATCGAGGGCCTGGCCGTGGGCCTGATCCGCAACACGATGCTGATGTAGGCGCCGCATGGCCGCACGCGGCGAGCACGTCCTCTACGGCACCCGCAACTCCGGCTCCGCGGCCGTCGAGGCCGCGCTCGTCTGGGTGGGGGTGCCCTACCGCGTGGTGCACGCCTCGAGCTGGGAGAAGGCTTCCGCGCGTACCGAGCTCAAGCGCGTCAACCCGCTGCAGCAGATCCCCACGCTGGTGCTGCCCGACGGTACGGTGCTCACCGAGAGCGCCGCGATCCTGATCCATCTGGCGCTGGCACACCCGCGGCGCAGCCTGCTGCCGGCCGATCCGTCGTCGCGGGCGCGCGCGCTGCGCGCGCTGGTCTACGTGGCGGCCAACTGCTACGCCGCCATCGGCGTGATCGATCTGCCGCAGCGCTGGGTCGGCAGCGGCGATGCGGCGGCGGCCGAGCGGCTGCGCGCCGGTGCGCGCAAGCGCCTGCACACGCTGTGGCGCGTGTTCGCCGACACCTTTCCGCCCGCCAAGGACGGCTTCCTGTTCGGCCCCGAGCCCTGTGCCGCCGACATCCTGGCGGCCGTGGTGTCGCGCTGGTCGGGCACGCGGGCGCACCTGAAGCGGCACCGCCCGACGCTGCACGCGATGGTCGAGCGCGTGGAGGCGCACCCGCGCCTGAAGCCCGTGTTCGATCGCCACTGGGGTGCCGGCCTCGTGGCCGGGCCGGCCTGAGCGCGCCTGAAACTGCCCGAGCCGACCCCGCCGCACGGCCGGTGCCGTCACCAAAGTGCACGACCGGGCCGAACTGCGGCCGGACGGCGGTGTTATTTCACGCTTAGGTTGCGCCGCGGAAGGCCGAAACTGCCTTCATGGCCCGGCCCTCCTCTCCCCTCGAAGCGCTTACCGAGCCCGCGCCGGCGAGCGACGGCGCGGCCGTGCCGTCGGGGTGGCGGCGCTGGCTGCAACGCCATGGGCGGGCTGCGTCGCCCTCGGGGCTGGCGCTGGCGCGCCGCGAGTTCGTCGCCAGCCTGGGCGACCTGCCACTCGTCGACGTGCAGGCGCTGCGGCGCCTGCTCGAGGCGGCCGGCAGCCTGCGCGAGCTGTGGTACCTGCGGCCCGAGGTGTTCCGCACCATTGCGCTGCACCGCTCGGAGGGCGAGGCGCAGCGCCGCGTGCACGCGCTGGACCGCCACTTCGCGCGCCGCTTCGGGCCGTCGGGCTTCGGGCCCGCGTGACCTGGAGGGGCGTGGCCCGGAGCGCCGCGCGCGCTCAGCGTCCGAGGAAGTCGCCCTTGCCCAGTTCCACGCCGGCGTGGCGCAGCAGCGCGTACGCGGTGGTCACGTGGAAGAAGAAGTTCGGCAGGATGTAGTGCTTGAGGAAGGACTCGCCGGTGAACTGCAGCGGCTCGCCCACGCGGCGCGGCACGCTGATGGCCTTGTCCTCGGTGCCGTCGATCTGCGAGGCCGTGAAGCCGTTGACGTAGTCCAGCGTCTTGCGCACGCGCGCGCGCAGGTCGTCGAAGCTCGCCTCGTTGTCGTCCCACTTGGGCACCTCGACACCGGCCAGGCGCGCCATGCAGCTCTTGGCCATGTCGCTGGCGATCTGCACCTGCCGCGTGAACGGGAACATGTCCGGCGCCAGGCGCAGGCCGAGGTAGTTGGCCGCGTCGAACTTGCGCGCGGTGGCATGCGCCTCGGCCCTGTCGAGCCACGCCAGCAGGTTGCCGAGCATGCGGTTGAACACCGGCACGCTGGCCGAATGCATCGAAATCGACATCGGAATCCTCGCGAGGGGGCTGGGGGCGGGCGATCGTAACGCGCAAGGCAAAATCACGCCTCAGGCGTGCGGACCCCATGAACATCATCATCCTCGACGACTACCAGGACGCGGTGCGCAAGCTGCAGTGCGCGTCCAAGCTCGAACACCTCAACGCCAAGGTCTACACCAACACCGTCAAGGGCATCGGCCAGCTCTCGGTGCGCCTGCGCGATGCCGACGTGCTGGTGCTGATCCGCGAGCGCACCCACTTCCCGCGCCAGCTGCTCGAGAAGCTGCCGCGCCTGAAGCTGATCTCGCAGACGGGCCGCGTGGGCCCGCACATCGACGTCGAGGCGTGCACGCGGCTGGGCATCGCGGTGGCCGAGGGCGCGGGCGACCCGGTCGCGCCGTCCGAACTGACCTGGGCCTTGATCATGGCGGCGATGCGCCGGCTGCCCCAGTACATCGGCAACCTCAAGCACGGTGCCTGGCAGCAGTCGGGCCTGAAGGCGGCGTCGATGCCGGCCAACTTCGGCATCGGCATGAAGCTCGCCGGCAAGACGCTCGGGCTGTGGGGCTACGGCAAGATCGGGCAGCGCCTGGCCGGCTACGGCAAGGCCTTCGGCATGAAGGTCACGGTGTGGGGCAGCGAGGCCTCGCGCGAACGCGCGCGGGCCGACGGCCACCTGCCGGCGCCCACGCGCGAAGCCTTCTTCGAGGTCTGCGACGTGCTCTCGGTGCACCTGCGGCTGGCGCCAGAGACGCGCGGCATCATCAAGCTCGATGACCTCACGCGCATGAAGCCCACGGCGCTGTTCGTCAACACCTCGCGCGCCGAGCTGGTCGAGGACAACGCGCTGGTCACCGCGCTCAACCGCAGCCGGCCCGGCATGGCCGCAGTGGACGTGTTCGAGAGCGAGCCCATCCTGCAGGGCCACCCGCTGCTCAGGCTGGAGAACGCGGTGTGCACGCCGCACATCGGCTACGTCGAGCAGGACAGCTACGAGCTGTACTTCGGCGCGGCGTTCGACAACGTCGTCAACTTCATCAACCAGAACCCGACGAACATCGTCAACCCCGACGCGCTGAAGGTGATCCGTTGAGCGGCGCGTTGACGGCGCCGCGCTCGCCGGGCGAACTCTTCGTGGCGTTCACGGTGCTGGCGCTGCAGGGCTTCGGCGGCGTGCTGCCGATCGCGCAGCGCGAGCTGGTGGAGAAGCGGCGCTGGCTCACGCAGGCGCAGTTCGTCGAGACGCTGTCGGTGGGCCAGGTGCTGCCCGGCCCGAACATCGTCAACATGGCGCTGATCATCGGCGACCGTTTTCTCGGCTGGCGCGGCGCACTGGCCTCGCTGGCCGGCCTGCTGCTGGCACCGCTGGCCATCGTGATGACGATGGCCGTGCTCTACGCCCAATACGCGCGCAACCCGGTCGTGGCCGGCGCCGTGCGCGGCATGGGCGCGGTCGCCGCGGGCCTGATCATCGCGATGGCGCTCAAGCTGCTGCCCACCTTGCGCCGCAACCCGCTGCCGCGCGCCGCGTGCGCGCTGGCGGTGCTGGCCACCTGGGGCATCGTGGGCGCGCTGCGCGTGCCGATGGCCTGGGCGGTGCTCGGCGTGGGCGCGCTGTCGATGGCACTGGCCTGGCAGCGCATCGCGAAGGCAGGCGCATGACGGCCTTCGTGGCGGCCGACTGGGGGGCCTTCTTCGCGCACTTCCTGGCCATGTCGATGCTCGCCGTGGGCGGAGCGCTGGCCACCGCACCCGAGATCCACCGCTACCTCGTCGACCAACGGCAGTGGATCTCCGACGCCGACTTCAGCGCCGCGATCGCGCTGGCCCAGGCGGCGCCGGGGCCCAACCTGATGTTCGTGCCGGTGCTGGGCTACACGATCGCCGGTTTTCCCGGCGCGCTGGTCGCGCTGGCCGGCATCCTGATCCCGAGCACCACCCTCGCCCTGGCCGCCTCGCGCTGGGGCTCGCAGCGGCGCGACACGGTGGGCGTGCGGGCCTTCGTCGCCGGCATGGCGCCGGTGACCATCGGCCTGCTGCTGGCCACCGGCACCGTGCTCGTGTGGCCGCTGACGGGCCAGCCGGCCGCCTGGCTGCTCGTCGGCGCGAGCGTCGCGCTGTCGCTGCGCACCAAGATCAACCCCGTGTGGATCATCGCCGGCGGCGCAGCCGCCGGCGCGGCCGGCCTGATCTGAAGGCACGACGCGCTACAGCGGGTCGAACAGAGCGGGCAGCACGCCCGCCGCGGTGCCACGCAGGACCGCGTGCGCCTCGCCGTCGATCTCGCTGGCCTGCGGATTGACGATCGCCACCCAGGCCCCCGCACGGCGCGCGGCCCCGGCCAGGCCCGCGGCCGGCCACACGGCGCCCGAGGTGCCCACCACCAGCAGCACGTCGCAGCCCTCGACCGCACGCTCGGCGGCTTGCAGCGCGCGCGGCGGCAGCAACTCGCCGAACCACACGACCGCCGGTCGCACCGGGTTGCCGCAGCGCTCGCAGCGGGGCGGCCGCCCGGGCGGCGCCGTGGCCGGGTCGCAGCCGCGGCCCTCGGGACAGGGCTCGAGCCAGCGGTCGGCCAGGATGTCGCCGTGCAGGCGGATCGCGTCGGCGTTGCCGGCGCGCTGGTGCAGGTCGTCGACGTTCTGCGTCACCACCGTCAGCACGCCCGGATGGCGTACGGCAAACGCCCCGAGTGCACGATGGCCGGCATTGGGTTCGGCGCTGCGCACGCCGGTCCGGCGTTCGGCATACCAGTCCCACACGCGCTGCGGGTCGGCACGGAAACCCTGCGCGCTGGCCAGCGCCGCGGGGTCGAATCGCGACCAGAGCCCCGTCATCGCATCGCGGAAGGTCGCTATGCCCGACTCGGCGCTCATGCCCGCGCCGCTGAGCAGCACGATGCCCCCGGGCCGCAGCGCCGCGGCCAGGCGCGCACGCGCCGCGTCGATCACGCAGCCGCGGCGCGGCGCTGGCGCAGCACCTCGTACAGGCACACGCCGGCGGCCACCGACACGTTCAGGCTATCGACCGCACCGGCCATCGGGATGCGCACCAGCGCGTCGCAGGTCTGGCGCGTGAGCTGGCGCAGGCCCTTGCCCTCCGCGCCCAGCACCAGGGCGACCGGACCGCGCAGGTCGAGGTCGTAGAGCGTCTGCGCCGCATCGTCGCTGGTGCCGACGACGCGGATGTCGCGCTCCTTGAGTTCGTTGAGGCTGCGCGCGAGGTTGGTCACCATCAGGTAGGGCACCGAGTCGGCAGCGCCACTGGCCACCTTGGCCACCGTCGCGTTGACGCCCACCGCGTGGTCCTTGGGCGCGATCACCGCGTGCGCCCCGGCCCCGTCGGCCACGCGCAGGCAGGCGCCGAGGTTGTGCGGGTCGGTGATGCCGTCGAGTGCCAGCACCAGCGGCGGGCCCCCGGCCTCGTCGAGGATGTCGTCGAGCGAATGGCGCGCCGGCAGCGGCTTGACCAGCGCCGCCACGCCCTGGTGCCGGGTGTTCCCGGCCAGGGCCGTCAGGCGTGCGTCGTCGCTGTCCACCACGCGGGCACCGGACGCTGCGGCGCGCTCGGCGAAGCTGCGCATGCGCGCGTCGCGCCGGCGTGTGTCGAGGTGGACTTCGACCACCGACTCGGGCGCGGTCTTGAGCCGCACCGTCACGGCATGGAAGCCGTACAGCACGTGGCGGGTCATCGGGTCATCGCATCGGCGCACATGGCGCGATGGTAGAGCCGATCCCGCAGGTCGCCCCGGTGCGCCCGCGCGGGAGTGCGCGCGGCTCAGGCCGTGACGTGCAGGACGCTGCCGGCGGGCAATTCGGAACCTGCGTCGGGTGCCATCGCGCCGGCGAGGTCGCAGGCCAGCGTGGCGAGGCCCTCGCGCGCCTGCGTGGCGTCGGCCGGCTGCACGCGCCCGAGCGCCTGCTGGACCGCGACGAAGGCCTCGACCAGATGCGAACTCGGCACCTTCATGAGGTGCACCGCCACCGTGGCCGGCGTGACGGGGTCGGGCGTCTCGGTGGCCTCGTTGCGTGCCGCGCTGGCCAGGGCTTGCAGGCGCTGGCCGAGGTCGCCCCACTCGCGGCGGCCCAAGGCGCGTCCCGGCGTGGCCGCGTCGTCGGTGCCGTCGAGCGAGCGCAGGTCGTGCATCAGGGCCTGGGCGAAGCGGAAGACGGCCTGCGACTGCGCCTTGTCCGGCTCGGCCCCGATCTCGAGCACGCGGCTCATGGCGTCGACGAGGTCGTGGCGGCGCCCGTGCTGGCGCGCGGCGCGTGCCGTGGCCCCGATGGCGTCGACGGCCTCGACGCTGGCAGGCTCGGTGCGCACGGTGCTGGAGAAGGTTCGGCTGATGGCGGCAATGGACATGGGACCTCCCGGAGGAAGGCGGAACCGTTGGGGAAGGGTCGCCCTCGGCTCCGATGTCGTCTGGATCGGCCTGGCGCACGCCGACTTGAGCCGGCGCGCGAGAAATCCGTCACGCCGCGCCGCTCAGCCTGCGCCAGGCGAGGATGGCGCCGATCAGCACCGGCTGATGCAGCATGTAGAAGGTCAGCGGCCAGCGCCCGAGCGCCGCCAGCGGCGCAAGGGCGGCTGGCAGCGCGCCGGCCAGCACGTCGCGGCGATGCGCCAGCAGCCATCGGCCGGCAGCCAGGCCGATCAGCATCACGCCCAGCCAGGGCAGGACCGGGGCGTAGTCCTCGGTCACCGGCTTGCGCGTCACGAGGCCGGTCCAGTAGGTCCAGCGCGTATCGAACACCGGGTGCTGCACCCAGTGCGGCAGTGCGATGGCCAGCGCGGCCAGCGGCAGCAGCGGCCAGCGCAGCGGCGCCAGCAGCCGCGACGCGACCAGCATCAGCGCCATGCCGTGCAGGATGCCGAAGCTGATCCAGCTGTCGGGAAACATGAGCGCCGAACCGATGGAGACGAGCAGCGCGCAGCCTGCGATCTGAGCCCAGCGGCGCCAGAAGCGCGCCGCCGACTGCCCGGCCTCGATGGCCAGGGCCTGCGAGACGCCGGCGACGAAGACGAACAGGCTCACGATGGCCGTGCGCTGCAGGGTCCAGAACGGATCGCGGTAGAAGTTCTGCGCCGGCTCGAGCAGATTGAAGTAGTTGAGGTCGAAGCAGAAATGGAACAGCGCCATCCACGCGATGGCCGCGCCGCGCAGGGCGTCGAGGCGGTCGAAGCGGGCGGCAGGGGAGTCCACGGCGCGCATTCTCGCGCGCGCCCGCTACGATGCGGCCCATGACTGCCTCCCAGCCCGCGGCGCGTCGCAGCGCCGAAGAACAGCAGCGCCTCGACGCGGCGCTGGCGGAACTGTTCGAGCGGCGCATCACGTTCAACCAGTCGCTGGGCCTGCGCGTCGAATCGGCGCGTCATCCGCAGCCGCGCATCCGCTTCGACATGCGGCCCGAGCTGATCGGCCACTACCAGTACGGGCGCCTGCACGGGGGCGTGATCTCCGCCGCGCTCGACGCCATGGGCGGCTTCGCGCTGATGGTGGCCATCGGCGACAAGCATGCCGACGAGACCACGCCGCAGGTGCTGCACCGGTTTGCCAAGATGGGCACCATCGACCTGCGCATCGACTACCTGCGCCCGGGGGTCGGTGCGCACTTTCTCGCACTGGCCGAGGTCACCCGCCTGGGCGGGCGCATCGGGTCGACGCAGATGCGCCTGGTCAACGACCAGGGCATCCTGATCGCCACCGGCGCGGCGGCCTACGTGATCAGCTGACGCGCAAGCTCAGCGCTTGAACTCGCTGCGCAGCCACTCGTCGATCATGCGGCGCTCGTAGGCCAGCCCCATGCCGCGGTCGGGCGGCGGCAGGCGCTGCAGGTACGCCATGTCGGACAGCCAGGCGTCGCCCCGGCGCAGCGTGCTGCCGCCGGCGTCGAGCGTGTAGCGCAGGTGGATGCGCGGCCAGTCGGCCTCGCCGCGCAGCACGCGCACGTCGTCCGGCCGCGTGGCCGGCTCGACGCGGCCGGCCAGGTCGACGTCGAGCACGTCGATCTTCAGCGTCTGCCCGTCGGCCACATAGGGCGCGGCGGCCTGCTCCAGATGGTGGCGCAGGGCCTTCAGGTTGTCGTCGAGGCGGCGCGCGGCATCGTGGATGTCGCTGTACTTCTCGGGCGCGACGAAGCTGATCTCGACCTTGCCGGCCGCCTGGGCCGTGAGGGTGATGACGGCGGCGCAGACCGCGACGCCGACGGGAACGACGATGCGCATGGCAACTCCCGGGTGTGCGTGGTGATGCGCAGATCGTAAAGCGGAACCGGCGCCCGAGGCGCCGGTTCACATAGCTTTACCGACCCTCGATCAGTTGGTCTGCGCCAGCTGCTCGAGGATGGCCGGGTTCTGGTGAGCGCGTCACGTCGCTCCTGCGACATGAGCGCTCCCCGAACACGGCCACGGCGCCGTCGCGCCGGCCCGCTCGCGCGGGCCCTCGATCAGTTGGTCTGCGCCAGCTGCTCGAGGATGGCCGGGTTCTCCAGCGTGGAGGTGTCCTGGGTGATCGTCTCGCCCTTGGCGATCGAGCGCAGCAGGCGGCGCATGATCTTGCCCGAGCGGGTCTTGGGCAGGTTGTCGCCGAAGCGGATGTCCTTGGGCTTGGCGATCGGGCCGATCTCCTTGGCCACCCAGTTGCGCAGCTCGTTGGCGATCTTCCGGGCCTCCTCGCCGGTGGGGCGCGGGCGCTTGAGCACCACGAAGGCGCAGATCGCCTCGCCGGTCGTCTCGTCGGGCCGGCCGACCACGGCAGCCTCGGCCACCAGCTCGGTGTGCGCCACCAGCGCCGACTCGATCTCCATCGTGCCCATGCGGTGGCCGCTGACGTTGAGCACGTCGTCGATGCGGCCGGTGATCGTGAAGTAGCCGCTCTTGGCGTCGCGGATGGCGCCGTCGCCGGCCAGGTAGTAGCCCTTGAGTTCGGGCGGGTAGTAGCTCTTCTTGAAGCGCTCGGGGTCGCCCCAGATGGTGCGGATCATCGAGGGCCACGGCTTCTTGACCACCAGGATGCCGCCCTGCCCGTTGGGCACGTCGTTGCCCGTCTCGTCGACGATGGCTGCCTGGATGCCCGGGAAGGGCAGCGTGCACGAGCCCGGCACCAGCGTGGTCACGCCCGGCAGCGGCGTGATCATGTGGCCGCCGGTCTCGGTCTGCCAGAAGGTGTCGACGATCGGGCAGCGGCCGCCACCGACGTGCTTGTGGTACCACTCCCAGGCCGCCGGGTTGATCGGCTCGCCCACCGAGCCGAGGATGCGCAGCGACGACAGGTTGCTGTGCTTGGGGTGCACCGCGTCGTTGGTCTCGGCCGCCTTGATCAGCGAGCGGATGGCGGTGGGCGCGGTGTAGAAGATCGTGACCTTGTGCTTCTCGATCATCTTCCAGAAGCGGTCGGCCGCCGGGAAGGTGGGCACGCCCTCGAACACGATCTCGGTCCCGCCCAGGGCCAGCGGACCGTAGGCGATGTAGGTGTGGCCGGTGACCCAGCCGATGTCGGCGGTGCACCAGAACACGTCCTCGGGCTTGAGGTCGAAGGTCCACTTGGTGGTCAGCGCCGCGTGCAGCAGGTAGCCGCCGGTGGCGTGCTGCACGCCCTTGGGCTTGCCGGTCGAGCCCGAGGTGTAGAGCAGGAACAGCGGATGCTCGGCCTCGACCCACTCCGGCTCGCAGCTGGCGGCCTTGCCGGCCAGCTCCTCGTGCAGCCAGCGGTCGCGCGCCGGGTTCCAGGCGACGGCCCCGCCGGTGCGCCTGTAGACGATGACGTCGCGGATCGTCTCGCAGCCGCCCATGCCGAGCGCCTCGTCGACGATGGCCTTGAGCGGCAGCGCCTTGCCGCCGCGCGCCTGCTCGTCGGCCGTGATGACCATCACCGCGCCGGCGTCGTTGATGCGGTCGCGCAGCGACTGCGCCGAGAAGCCGCCGAACACCACCGAGTGGGTCGCACCGATGCGCGCGCAGGCCTGCATGGCGGCCACGCCCTCGACGCTCATCGGCATGTAGACGACGACGCGGTCGCCCTTCCTGACGCCGCGCGCCTTCAGCGCGTTGGCGAACTGGCACACCAGCCCGAGCAGCTCCCGGTAGCTGACCTTGCGCACGGCACCGTCGTCGGCCTCGAAGATGATGGCCGTCTTGTCGCCCAGGCCGCGCTCGACATTGCGGTCCAGGCAGTTGTACGAGACGTTGAGCGTGCCGTCCTCGAACCATTTGAAGAACGGTGCGTTGCGGTCGTCCAGCCCCTTCGTGAAGGGGGTCTTCCAGGCGACGAACTCGCGCGCCAGGCGCGACCAATAGCCGTCGTAGTCGCGCGCGGCCTCGGCCACCAGCTGGTCATAGGCGGCCGGGCCGGCCACGTGGGCCGACGTCGTCATGTCGGCCGGCGGCGGGTACAGGTGGGTCTCGGTGCTCATGCTCGAATCTCCTGCGGGAATGGATTCCTGACGGGACGCCACGGTAGGGCGAGGCTCTTACCAACGCCTTACTCTGCATCAAACCGGTGCGCACCAGTCGCCCTCCCTACAATCACGGCCACCCGTGAAATCCCTGAACCCATGAGCAAGCCCGCCCCCGACTCAGTCACCCAGGCCATGGGCCCGCTGCCGCGCCTGATCTTCACGAGCCGATGGCTGCAGTTGCCGCTGTACCTGGGCCTGATCGCGGCCCAGGGCGTGTACGTCTGGCACTTCCTGCTCGAGCTGTGGCACCTGATCGACGCCGCATTCGGCAGCCAGGCCGCCCTGGAGGCTCTGGTCAAGAGCATCGGCTACAAGAGCGACGCGCCGATCGGCGCGCTCAACGAGACGGTCATCATGCTGGTGGTGCTGGCCCTGATCGACGTGGTGATGATCAGCAACCTGCTGATCATGGTCATCGTCGGCGGCTACGAGACCTTCGTGTCGCGCCTGAACCTCGAAGGCCACCCCGACCAGCCCGAGTGGCTGAGCCATGTCAATGCCTCGGTGCTGAAGGTCAAGCTGGCCACCGCCATCATCGGCATCAGCTCGATCCACCTGCTCAAGACCTTCATCAATGCCGCGAACTACAGCGACAAGGTGCTGATCGCCCAGACGGCAATCCACATCACCTTCCTGCTGTCGGCGATGGCCATCGCGTACACCGATCGCCTGATGTCGCAGTCGACCAGCGCACGCCACTGAGGCGGGCGGACCTCAGTCCGACGGGCGGCGCGCCGCCAACAGCAGGATCATCGAACCCGCGAGCGCAGCCACCAACGAGCCTGACATCACGCCGAGCCTGACCTGCGTCGCGTACGCGGGGTCCTGGCCCTCGAAGGCCAGCCCGCCGATGAACAGGCTCATCGTGAAGCCGATGCCGCACAGCACGGCCACGCCGAGCAGCTGGGTGCTGCTGGCGCCGGCGGGCGCGCTGGCCAGGCCACTGCGCACCAGCAACCACGCCGTGCCGAACACGCCCACCGCCTTGCCGATCACCAGCCCCGCGGCAATTCCCAGCGTCACCGGCTCGAGCAGTGCCGCACCGCTGGCACCGGCGAGGTTCACGCCGGCGTTGCAGAAACCGAACAGCGGGAGGATGACGAACGCCACCCACGGGTGCAGCCCCTCCTCGGCACGCCCAAGCGGAGAGTCGCCATGCGGGTCGCGCACCGGCACCGCCATCGCGGTGATCACGCCCGCCAGCGTCGCGTGCACGCCCGACTTGAGCACGAACACCCAGATCACCAGACCCACCACCGCATAGACGTCGACCCGCATCACGCCGGCCCGATTGAGCAGCACCAGCATGGCCACACCGACAAGGGCCCCGCCCAAGGCCAGCGCCGAAAGCTGGTCGGTGTAGAAAAGCGCAATCACGACGATGGCGCCCAGATCGTCGATGATGGCCACCGCCGCCAGGAACACCTTGAGCGAGGCCGGCACGCGCGGGCCGAGCAAGGTCAAGACACCGATGGCGAACGCGATGTCGGTCGCCGACGGGATGGCCCAACCCCGCAGCGCGACGCCGTCGCCTGCATTCACGTAGGCGTAGATCGCGGCCGGCACCGCCATGCCCCCCAGCGCCGCGGCCACGGGCAGCATCGCCTGGCGCGGGGACTGCAGTTCGCCTTCCACGAATTCGCGCTTGATCTCCAGCCCGACGAGGAAGAAGAACACGGCCATCCACAGGTCGTTGACCCACACGAGCAGCGGCTTCTCGAACTCCAGCCAGCCGCCGAGCGACAAGCGACCGGGCCATTGGAGAAAGGCCTCGTAATGGGGTGCCCAGGCCGAGTTGCTGACGATCAGCGCGAGCAGGGCCGCTCCCGCGAGGCACAAGCCGCCGGCGGACTCATGGGCGAAGAATCGGGCGAAGGCGTTCATGGGTGCGGCAGGCGAAAAGCCGCCATCATGCCGCGATCGACGCGTGGAGCGAAATGGCCCAGGCCTTCAGGGGCCTTGGCCTGCGAGAGATCAGCCGCGCTCGAACGCCGCGAACAGGCGCAGCGCCATCGCGCGCAACGCCTCGTCGTCGCAGGCGTGGGCGCGCGCCAGGCACTCGAAGGCGTAGAGCCTGTCGTAGCCCATGCGCGCGAGCTGGACGGAATGCCCGCGCACCGCCATGCGCTGCGCGAAGCCGCGCAGCAGGTCCAGGTCGACGCGGGCCCCGATCGGCAGGCGCACGCGCCTGACCGCCGCGCCGCCGCACAGGAAGTCGGGCGGCGCGTGGAAGAACTCGGTGCTGCGGGGCTCTCGGAGCATGGGCCGCAGTCTGCGCCGGGCCGCCCGCCCGCGCTCGCCCGAAAAGGGCGGGCCGACCGCGCCAGTTCGCGCGTTCAGGTCTTGGGCAGCGTGACGCCGCGCTGGCCCTGGTACTTGCCGCCGCGGTCGCGGTAGCTCGTCTCGCAGACCTCGTCGCTCTCGAAGAACAGCACCTGCGCGCAGCCCTCGCCGGCGTAGATCTTGGCCGGCAGCGGCGTCGTGTTGCTGAACTCGAGCGTCACGTAGCCCTCCCACTCGGGTTCGAAGGGCGTGACGTTGACGATGATGCCGCAGCGCGCGTAGGTGCTCTTGCCCAGGCAGATGGTCAGCACGTTGCGCGGGATGCGGAAGTACTCCACCGTGCGCGCCAGCGCGAAGCTGTTGGGCGGGATGATGCACACGTCGCCCTCGATGTCGACGAAGCTCTTCTCGTCGAAGTTCTTCGGGTCCACCACGGTGCTGTGGATGTTGGTGAACACCTTGAACTCACGCGCGCAGCGGATGTCGTAGCCGTAGCTGCTGGTGCCGTAGCTGACGATCTTGTGGCCGTCGGCGGCATGGCGCACCTGACCGGGCTCGAACGGCTCGATCATCCCGTGCTCGGCCGCCATGCGGCGGATCCACTTGTCGCTCTTGATCGTCATGCAGGGATTGTAGGGAAGGCGTCACGGCCCGACCGAAGGGCTGCGGCGTACCATTCCGACGACCGCGAGGTTCCGACGGAGATCGCCATGAGCGCTGCCACCGACCTGATCGCCCAGTACGCCGCCTGTCACCGCGACCGGCGCAACATCGCGACGCACTTCGTCGGCATCCCGCTAATCGTGTTCGCGGTGGGCGCCCTGCTGGCCCGGCCCACCCTCGAGGTGGGTGGCTGGCCGCTCACGCCGGCAGCCGCGGTCTGGGCGGCGGCGGCCCTCTGGTACGTGACGCGCGGCAACCTCCTGCTCGGCACCGCCACGGCCCTGGCCAGCCTGGCACTGGTGCTGGCCGCCATGCCCTTGGGGCAGCTCGAGCTGCGCGCCTGGCTGGCCTGGAGCGTGGGAGCGTTCCTGGTGGGCTGGGGCCTCCAGTTCGCCGGCCACTACTACGAGGGCCGCAGGCCCGCCTTCATGGACGACCTGCGGGGCCTCCTCGTGGGGCCGATGTTCGTCACCGCCGAGGCCCTGTTCGCCTTGGGCTGGGGCCGGCCGCTGGCCGCCGAGATCGAGCGCCGCGTCGGTCCCACGTACCTGCGCGACCTGCACGCCCCGGCCGCGCGCTGACAAGTCGCCATGGCCCCCGGCCCGCTGCTGGTGATGGGCGCGGGCAGCGTCGGCTGCTACGTGGGCGGGCGCCTGCAGGCCGCTGGCGTGGACGTCACCTACGTGGGGCGGCCGCGCGTGCTGGACGCGTTGCGCGCCAACGGCCTGACGCTGGAGGCGCTGGACGCGCCCGCCGTGCACCTGCCGGCGCGCGAACTGCGGTTGACCGATGGCGTCCCCTCGGGAGCGCGCCCGGCGCTCGTCATCTGCAGCGTCAAGAGCGGCGGGACGGCGGCCGCCGCCGCCGCGCTCGAACAGGCCTTGCCGCCCGGCACGCCGGTGCTGTCGCTGCAGAACGGCGTGGCCACCGTCGAGGCGCTTCAGCGCGCGGCCCCGGCGCTGGTGCCGGTGGCCGGCATGGTGCCCTTCAACGTCGCGCAGATCGGCGCCGGCCGCTACCGCCGCGCCACCAGCGGACGGCTGGC
Source organism: Burkholderiaceae bacterium (assembly GCA_035716845.1). GTDB lineage: Bacteria > Pseudomonadota > Gammaproteobacteria > Burkholderiales > Burkholderiaceae_C > CADEEN01. The sequence goes on along the minus strand of DASTJE010000083.1, from coordinate 5,642 downwards.
CAGCGCCGACCATCCGGCGATGCAGGCCTGGCAACCGGTGTTCGAGCGCGCGGGACTGCCTCTGGATCTGCACGCGAACATGCGGCCGGTGCAGTGGGCCAAGCTGCTGCTCAACCTGAACAACCCGGTCAATGCACTGTCGGGCCTGCCGCTGCGCGAGGAACTGCTCGACCGCGGCTACCGCAAGGTGCTGGCCGCGCTGTTCGAGGAGGCGCTGGGGGTGCTGGCCGCGGCCCGCATCGAGCCGGCGCCCCTGCTGCCCTTGCCGATGGCCTGGCTGCCTCGGCTGCTGCGTCTGCCGACGCCGTTGTTCCGCATCGCGGCGTCGCGCATGCTGCAGATCGATCCGCAAGCGCGCTCGAGCATGGCCGACGACCTCGCGCTGGGCCGCAGCACCGAAATCGACGCCCTGTGCGGCGAAATCGTCCGTCTGGCCGCGGGCGTCTCGCGCGGGGCGCCGCTGAACGAGCGCATGAGCGCGCTGGTGCTTGCGCAGAGCGCGCATCCCCGGCGCTGGGATTCCAAGCAACTGCGCGCCGCGATGGCGCGGCGCTGAGGCGCATCAGCCGGCGCTGACCACGCGCACCGGCGGACGCTCGGGCTCGGGCTCGGCGTCGAAGCGCTCGAAACCGCAATAGCAGATGAAGTGGCGCTGGCTGGCGCGCCCGAACAAAGCCATGCCCAGGCGCTGCGCCAGCTCGAAACCCATCTGGGTGACGCCATTGCGCGAAACGACGATGGGCACGCCGAGCTGGGCCGCCTTGGTGACCATCTCGCTGGTCAGGCGCCCGGTGGTGTAGAAGACCTTGTCGTTGCCCTGGCCCAGCGCCGAATCGGCGTGCATCCACATCCAGCCGGCGATGGTGTCGATGGCGTTGTGGCGCCCGACGTCCTCGATGAACATCAGCATTTCGGTGCCACGGAACAGCGCACAGCCGTGCACCGAGCCGGCCTTGCGATGGATGCTGTCATGGCGACGCATCGCGTCGTTGAGCTGCACCAGCGTCGACTGGCGGATGCGCGCGGCCGACGGCGGCGGCAGGCGCAATGCGTCGACCTCCTCCATCAGCGAGCCGAACATCGTGCCCTGCCCGCAGCCGGTGGTCACGATGCGCCTGGCGGTGCGCGCCTCGAGATCCACCGCCGCCACGCGCGTCTTCACCGCCGCCGCGCCGACGTCCCAGTCCACCGTGATGGACTCGATGTCCTCGACCCGATCGACCAGGCGCTGGTTGCGCAGGTAGCCCAGCACCAGCAGCTCGGGCGCCGCGCCCAGCGTCATCAGCGTGACGACCTCGCGCTTGTCGAGGTACAGGGTCAGCGGCCGCTCGGCCGGGATGTGCATCGTGCGACGCTGGCCGAACTCGTCGAGCACCTCGACCTCGCGCGTGAGCGGCGCGCTGGCCGCGGTCAGGCGCGGCCGGACGGGCGCTGCGGTGTCCAGGGCGGTCGTTGGCATGGCTGCGAGTCTACGCACCTGCGCCTGCCCACGCCGCAGGCGGGGCCAAGCGCGGTGTCAGCCCTTCTTGGCTGGCGGCGCCTTGGCGGCCGGGGCCGCGGGGGCAGCCGGGGCCGGGGCCGCTGCGGTGGGCGCCGCCGGCGGCGGATAGACGAAGGGGCCGGGGTCGGCACATGGCGGCGTGGCCGTCGGCGCCTTGGCCGCCTGGCCCGACTTCTTCTGGGCGGCGTGGTAGCCCGCGGCGACGCGGTCCATCGACTTGCACAACTGGAAGTCGGCGACCTTGTTGCCGTGGGCTGTCTTGGCCGCCGCTTCGGCCGCCTTGGCCTTGGCCTCGTCCGACAGGGGTGGCAGCTTGGCCAGCGCCGCGCCAGCGCTGAACGCCAGCACGGAAAGGATGACGATGCGTTTCATGACGGCGTCCTCGTGAGATTCAGACGGGCTTGGCCACCGGTGAGCCGGCGGCGGGCGTCGAGCGTTGCGCGGGGATCCTGCCGGCGCGCACGTCCTCGGCCCACAGGCTGTGATGCTCGGCGGCCCAGCCTTCGTCGACATAGCCGGTGCGCATGGCCTGGTAGGCGCCCTTGGTGCCGATCGTGCCCATGTAGATGTGGCCGAGGAACAGGCACATCATCAGCACCGCTGCGGCTGCGTGGATCATGTGCGCGATCTGCATGTCACCGCGCACATAGGTCAGGCCCGGAATGAGCTTGTCGAGCACCAGGCCCGAACCGACGACGGTCAACCCGAGCGCGAACACGCCGCCCCAGAACAGCGCCTTCTCGCCGCCGTTGAACCGGTGAGAAGGCATCTCGGCACCGCCGAAAATGCCGCCGGCCTTGAGCAGCCAGCGCACGTCGGCGGCATTGGGCAGGTTGTCGCGCACGAAGGTGATGATGACCAGAACCAGCGACACCGCGAACAGCGGGCCGGCGAAGTTGTGCGCCGTCTTCAGCGCGTAGCTGAGCCAGCCGAACAGCGTGCCACCGATGATGGGCAACAGGAGGTACTTGCCGAACGCCATCACGATGCCCGACACCGCGAGCACGACGAACGCGATGGCATTCGCCCAGTGCGCGGCGCGCTCGAGGGGCGTGAAGCGCTCGATCTTGCGCCCGGTGTCGGGCACGTGACCCCCGATCGGACCGCGCGTGAAGTAGAAGATCGCCAGTGCCAGCACCACGATCGCCAACAGCGCGGCCCCGTAAGGAATGATCACCTGGTTGCGAACCTGCCGCCAGGCCTCACCGGCCGTGGTCAGTGTCGAGCCCGGATAGTCGACGAAGGGCTGGATCAGCATGCCCTTCTCGGCGCCGGGCAGGCTCGTGTAGCCCTGCTGGCTGCCGGAGTCCTTGACGGCGCGCCAGAACGGCGCGTTGTTGCCCGGCTGGCTCCGGGCACGCTGGGCGTTGCTCTCGTCGGGCTTGGGTTCGGCCGGGGCGACGAAGCCTGCGGGGGGCGGCGCCGCCTTGGCAGGCTCCGCGCCTGGCGCAGGGGCGGCCGTCTGGGCTTGCAGCGCCAGGGGCAGCACGAGCGCGAGTGCGCAGAGGGTGGATCGGAACGGGCGCATCGGGCGTCTCCTGGAGTGCGCTGGGGCGCTGGGGCGCTTACTGGGCCGGCTTGGCATCCGCCGCGCCGGCGGTCGTGGCCGGGCTGCGGTTGTACTCGTTCTGTCCCTGTTGGGCGCGCGTCTTGAGCTGCGTCTCCCAGCTCGACTTGTCGCCCGCCTTCCAGCCGGAGGCGGTGTAGGCGGCCTGGGCGCCTTCCCAGGCCTGAGCGTCGGCCTTCTTGGCCTTGGACTCGGCCGCGGTCTGCGGCTTTTCGCCGCAGGCCGCGAGCGCGGCCAGCGCGAGCGCCGACACGGTGATCGCGAGTGCGTTGCGGATCATGACTTGGCTCCTTGCGTGGGCTTGCCGTAGGCCGTGCCCCAGCCCCAGACCTCGCTGCCCTTGCCGCGCACCAGCACGCGGTTGCGGAAGATGTCGGCCACGACGTCGCCATCGCCGCCGAGCAGCGCCTTGGTGGAACACATTTCCGCGCAGGCGGGCAGCTTGCCCTCGGCCAGGCGGTTGCGGCCGTACTTCTCGAACTCGGCCTCCGAACCGTTGGCCTCCGGGCCGCCGGCGCAGAAGGTGCACTTGTCCATCTTGCCGCGCATGCCGAAGGTGCCGTTGGTCGGGAACTGCGGCGCACCGAACGGGCAGGCGTACGAGCAGTAGCCGCAGCCGATGCAGATGTCCTTGTCGTGCAGCACCACGCCTTCGTCGGTGCGGTAGAAGCAGTCCACCGGGCACACGGCCATGCAGGGCGCGTCGCTGCAGTGCATGCACGCCACCGAGATGCTGCGCTCGCCGGGCACGCCGTCGCTGAGCGTGACCACACGCCGGCGGTTCACGCCCCAGGGCACGTCATGCTCGGCCTTGCAGGCCGTCACGCAGCCGTTGCACTCGATGCAGCGCTCGGCGTCGCAGAGGAACTTCATTCGGGCCATCGTGATGTCTCCTTAAGCCGCACGCTCGATCTGGCAGACCGTGGTCTTGGTCTCTTGCATCATGGTCACGCTGTCGTAGCCGTAGGTGGTGGCGGTGTTGACCGCCTCGCCGCGCACGACCGGCGCCGCCCCTTGCGGGTAGTACGGCAGCATGTCCATGCCGCCCCAGCGCCCGCTGAAGTGGAAGGGCAGGAACACGGTGTCCTCGCCCACGCGCTCGGTGACCATCGCCTTGACGCGGATGCCCTTGAACTCGGGCACCGCGGCCATCGGCGGGGTCTTCACCCAGACGTACTCGCCGTTGCGGATGCCGCGGTCGTTGGCCGCCTTGGGGTTGATCTCGACGAACATGTCCTGCTGCAGCTCGGCCAGCCACGGGTTGGAGCGCGTCTCCTCGCCGCCGCCTTCGAACTCCACCAGGCGCCCCGAGGTCATCACCAGCGGGAACTGCTTGCCGATGTCCTTGTTCTTCTCCTGCACGGTCTTGTACAGCGTGGGCATGCGCCAGAACGCCTTGCGGTCGTCGTGCGTGGGGTACTTGGCGATCAGGTCCGGCCGGTTGCCGTACAGCGGCTCGCGGTGCTGCGGGATCGGGTCGGGGAAGTTCCACACCACGGCACGCGCCTTGGCGTTGCCGAAGGGGTGGCAGCCGTGGTTGACCATCGCCACGCGGATGATCGCGCCCGACGGATCGGTCTTCCAGTTCTTGCCCTCGGCGGCCTTCTTCTCGTCCTCGCTGAGTTCGTCCCACCAGCCGAGCTTCTTGAGCAGCAGGTGGTCGAACTCCGGGTAGCCGGTCGTGAGGTCCGCGCCCTTGCTGTGCGAACCGTCGCCGGCCAGCAGCGACTGGCCGTCGCGCTCGACGCCGAAGTTGGCGCGGAAGTTGCCGCCGCCGTCCATCACGTGCTTGGACGTGTCGTACAGGTTGGGCGAGCCGGGATGCTTCATCTCGGGCGTGCCGTAGCACGGCCACGGCAGGCCGAAGTAATCGCCGTCGAGCTTGTAGCCCGTCTCCTTGTCGACCCCGCCCTTGGCGCGCAGCGTCTTGACGTCGAAGACGTTCATGTTGCGCATGTGGGCCTTCAGGCGCTCGGGGCTCTGGCCCGTGTAGCCGATGGTCCAGACGCACTTGTTGATCTCGCGCAGGATGGACTCGGTCTCGGGCTCGTCCAGGCCGCCCTTGCCCTTGACCATCTTGTAGTTCTTGACCAGCTCGCTGGCGAAGCCCAGCTTCTGCGCCAGCTGGTACATGATCATGTGGTCGGTGCGCGAATCCCACAGCGGATCGATCACCTTCTCGCGCCACTGGAGCGAGCGGTTCGACGCGGTGCACGAGCCGCTGGTCTCGAACTGCGTCGTGGCCGGCAGCAGGTAGACCGCGCGGTTGGGGTTGACGTCCTCGGCCTTGCCCGGCATCGCGGCCATCGCCGCCGTGGCGCTCGGGAACGGATCGACCACCACCAGCAGGTCGAGCTTGTCCATCGCGCGCTTCATCTCGAGTCCGCGCGTCTGCGAGTTCGGCGCGTGGCCCCAGAAGAACATGGCGCGGATGTTGCTGTCCTGGTCGATCAGCTCGTTCTTCTCGAGCACGCCGTCGATCCAGCGCGACACCGTGATGCCCGGCTTGGTCATCATGCCCGGCGCGTACTGCTTCTTGATCCACTCGAAGTCGACCTTCCAGGTCGCCGCGAA
>DASTJE010000082.1:0-11108 GCA_035716845.1 Burkholderiaceae bacterium | reverse complement strand
TGGCTCACCTCCTGCTTGGCACCCCCGACGGCCTCCTGCATCTTGCCCAGGATGTGCATGCGCGCTTCCTTGGCCTGGTCCAGGGCGACCTTCATGATCTCCTTGGTGATGCCCTGGATCTTGATGTCCATCTGCAGCGCGGTCACGCCGCTGACGGTGCCCGCGACCTTGAAGTCCATGTCGCCGAGGTGGTCCTCGTCGCCGAGGATGTCGGTCAGCACCGCGAAGCGGTTGCCTTCCTTGATCAGGCCCATCGCGATGCCGGCAACGTGCGCCTTCATCGGCACGCCGGCGTCCATCAGTGCCAGGCAGCCGCCGCAGACCGAGGCCATCGACGACGAGCCATTGCTCTCGGTGATCTCGCTGACGACGCGGATCGAGTATGGGAACTCCTCCTTGGTCGGCAGCATCGCCACCAGCGCGCGCTTGGCCAGCCGGCCGTGGCCGATCTCGCGCCGCTTCGGCGAGCCGACGCGGCCGGTCTCGCCGGTGGCGAACGGCGGCATGTTGTAGTGGAGCATGAAGCGCTCGCTGTACTCGCCGGCCAGGGCGTCGATGATCTGCGCGTCGCGGTCGGTGCCGAGCGTGGCCACCACCACCGCCTGGGTCTCGCCGCGGGTGAACAGCGCCGAGCCGTGGGTGCGCGGCAGGATGCCGGTGCGGATCTCGATCGGGCGCACGGTGCGGGTGTCGCGGCCGTCGATGCGCGGCTCGCCGGCCAGGATCTGGCCGCGCACGATCTTGGCTTCCATCTCGAACAGCAGGCCCTCGACCTTGACGCTGTCGAACTCGACGCCCTCGGCCTTCAGCGCGGCCATCGTTTCGGCGTAGGCGGCGCGGCAGGCCTGGGTGCGGGCCTGCTTGCTGCGGATCTGGTAGGCCGCGGCCAGCTTGGCCTCGGCCAGCGCCGCGACCTTGGCGATGAAGGCCTCGTCCTTGGCGGGCGCAGCCCATTGCCACTCGGGCTTGCCGGCCTCGCGCACCAGCTCGTTGATGGCGGCGATCGCCACCTTGCCCTGCTCGTGGCCGAACACCACGGCGCCCAGCATCACGTCCTCGGACAGCTGCTTCGCCTCGGACTCGACCATCAGCACGGCCGCTTCGGTGCCGGCGACCACCAGGTCGAGCTGGCTGTCGGCCAGCTGCGTCTTGCCGGGGTTCAGCACGTACTCGCCGTTGACGTAGCCCACGCGCGCGGCACCGATCGGCCCGTTGAACGGGATGCCGGAGATCGAGAGCGCCGCGCTGGTGCCGATGAGCGCGGCGATGTCGGCCTGCACCTCGGGATTGAGCGACAGGACGTGCACGACGACCTGCACTTCATTGAAGAAGCCGTCCGGGAACAGCGGTCGGATCGGGCGATCGATCAGGCGGCTGGTGAGCGTTTCGAGTTCGCTCGGACGGCCTTCGCGCTTGAAGAAGCTGCCCGGGATCTTGCCCGCGGCATAGGTCTTCTCGATGTAGTCGACCGTCAGCGGGAAGAAGTCCTGCCCGGCCTTGGCCTCGGTGCGCGCCACGACAGTGGCGAGGATCACGGTGCCTTCGATGTCGACGACCACCGCGCCGCCGGCCTGGCGGGCGATCTCGCCCGTCTCCATCGTGACCTGGTGGGGGCCCCACTGGAAGGTCTTCGTGACCTTGTTGAACATGCTCATGGTGTCTCCTTAGGGACGTTGGTTGGAGCCCCACGAAGCCGTCGGCGGGATGCCATTCCAGTGCGACTCGCCGCTTCGACTGGGAAGGGAGCAGCGTTGGAATGACATGAGCAGCGCGTCAGGCGTGGACAGGGTCTCCGGGAACGAGGACGGGGCGCCTCGGGCACCCCGTCTCCGGCGGACTTACTTGCGCAGACCCAGCTTCTGGATCAGCGCGGTGTAGCGCTCGGCGTCCTTGTCCTTCAGGTAGGACAGCAGGCGCTTGCGCTGGTTGACCAGCTTGAGCAGACCGCGCCGGCCGTGGTGGTCCTTGGCGTGGGTCTTGAAATGCGGCGTCAGTTCGTTGATGCGGGCGGTCAGCAGCGCGACCTGCACTTCCGGGCTGCCGGTATCGGCGCCGCCGCGGGCGTTGGCCTTGACGATCTCGGCCTTCTGGGTGGTGGAAAGCGACATGGACGAGTTTCCTGTGTCATGGAAGCCGCCGCCGTGCCCCCTTCGGGCCTTGCCGCAACGGTTTCCGGTTGGACTTGCGGTCGCAGGTGAAACCGACCCGCGCCGTGCTGTGCTTGCACAGCCAGAGAGCTGCGCAGCCTGGGATTATAGACGCAGCGCGGTGCGCAGCCGCGCGAGCCCCTGGTCCAGCCGCTGCGGGTCGCGCGACGCGAAGCACCAGCGCAGCCAGCCCTCGGCCTCGTCGCCGAAGGCCACACCGGGCGCCAGGCCCAGTCCGTGCTCGGCGACCAGGCTGCGGGCGAAACCCAGCGAGTCGTCACGGCCCTCGACGCGGAAGAAGGCGTACATGCCCCCCAACGGGCTGGCCACTTGCACCCCGGGCAGGACCTGCAAGCCGCCCAGGAGTCGATCGCGGCAGCCCTTGAGTCGTGCGACCAGCGCCGGCACCGTCTCGGCGGCGTCGGCCAGCGCCGCGAGGCCGGCACGCTGCACGAACACGGGCGCGCACGAGGTGTTGAACTCGATCAGCTTGCCCATCGCGTCGAGATGGCCCGGTGGCAACACCATCCATCCCAGGCGCCATCCGGTCATCAGGAACGACTTCGAGAAGCTGTGCACCACGACCAGCCGATCGTCGGGCTCCGCGATGTCCAGGAAGCTGGGCGCGGCCTTGCCATCGCCGAACCACAGGCGCTCGTAGACCTCGTCGGCCAGGATCCAGGTGCCCGTGCGCCTGCAGCGCGCGAGCACGGCCTGCTGCTCCGCGCGCGAGAGCGTCCATCCGGTCGGGTTGTTCGGCGCATTGACCACCAGCACCCGCGTGGCTGGCGTGATGGCCGACAGGAGGCGTTCGAGGTCGAGCGTCCATGCGCCGTCGCGCGGTTGCAGGGCCACGCGGTGCACGCGAGCACCCATGATTTCGGGCTGGGCCGTCAGGTTGGGCCACACCGGGACCACCGCCACGACCTCGTCGCCGGCGTCCACCAGCATCTGTTGCGCCAACATCAGTGCCGACACGCCGGACGACGTGATCGCCACGCGGTCGGCACCGATCGGCCGGTGCAGCCCGCTCGTGTAGCGCGCCACGGCCTCGCGCAGCTCGGCCAGGCCGAGGTTGTGCGCATAGAAGGTCTCGCCGCGGGCCAGGGACTCGATGGCCGCCTGCCGCACCGGCTCGCGCGTGACCTCGTCGCTCTCGCCGAACCAGAACGCCAGCACGTCGGCGCGGCCGATGCCCGCATTCGCGACCTCGCGGATGCGCGAGGCAGGCAGCTTCTCGATGGTCGGTCGCATGAGGGTGTTCCCGCGCGAAGGGTTCAGGCCGGTCGCGCCATGCGGCAGCCGTGCGGCAAGGTGACCTGCTCGGCGTCGAAGCGCCGCACGGTGCGAAAGCCGAAGCCCGAGCCTTCGACATCGTGCCGCACGCCCGGCGCGCCGGCGCGATCCATCACGCTGACGATCAGCGGCTGCTGCAGCTGGTGATCCTCGGCGCGCATCGCGGCGGTGGCCAGACCACCCAGGCTCCTGCCGTCATAGCGCGCGCCCGACAGCGCGGCCGCCACGGCGCCGGCCTCCACGCTGCCGGCGCGTTCGACCGCCTCGGCCAGCATCTCGATCATCACCTGCATGCGCGCGTGCACGTAGTCGTCGCGCGGATCCGGGAAGCGGCGCCGGAAGGCGGCGTAGAACGCGTCCGAGGCGGCCCCGCCCGCGTTCGGGTGCCATTCGGCGACCGCATAGACGGCACCCACGCCGGCCTCCCCGAGCGCGGCCGGCGCGCCCAGTGCGTTGCCGTAGAAGGTGTAGAAGCGCGCGGCGAGGCCGACCTCTCGGCAGGCCTTGACCAGCAGCGTGAGGTCGTTGCCCCAGTTGCCGGTGAGCACCGCCTGCGCGCCGCTGGCCTGGATCTTGGCCGCGTAGGGCAGGAAGTCCTTCACGCGGCCCAGGGGGTGCAGTTCCTCGCCGACGATGCGCACATCGGGCCGGCGCGCTGCGAGCAGCGCGCGCGCCTGCCGCAGCACATGCTGGCCGAAGCTGTAGTCCTGGCCGATCAGGTAGACACGCTGCAAGGCGGCGTCGGCCCTCATGACCTCGACCAGCGCGGACAGGCGCATGTCGGCATGCGCGTCGAAGCGGAAGTGCCAGGCGCTGCAGCGCTCGTTGGTGAGGCTGGGCTCGACCGCCGAGTAGTTGAGCAGCAGCACACGCCGCTCGGGCTGGCGTTCGTTGTGCTTGTCGATGGCCTCGATCAGTGCGGCGGCGGTGGCCGAACTGTTGCCCTGAGCCACGATGCCGATGCCCTGGTCCACCGCGGCGCGCAGCAGGCCCAGCGCCTTCTCGGTGTTGCCCTCGCTGTCGAAACGCACGAGTTCGAGGCGGCGGCGCGCCGTGCCGATGCGCACGCCGCCGCGCGCATTCACGCGCTCGACGGCCCACACGAGGTTGCGGAACACGGCCTCGCCGGCATTGGCGAAAGCGCCCGACAGCCCCTCCACGAGGGCGATGCGCAGCGGCGCCTCGGCACCCTGGGCGATGGCCGGCAGGGTCAGCCCCGCGGCCGTGCCGGCCAACAGGCGGCGCCGCGCGGCCGCGTGCAGTGTGAGTGTTTCAGGGGACATCGCGGAGTGGATTGCAGGGCCGCCGAGGGGGCCGGGGCGCGCGTGCGGCGCGCAGCGCAACATCGCGCCGGATTGTAGGAGGCGCCTTCAGCCGATGGCGTCGAGGGCCCAGCGCGGGCGCACTTCGAAACCGTGGTCGCGCTGCGGCACCGAACGACCGGCCCCCACGCGCATCGCGGCGGCCAGCGCGATCATGGCGCCGTTGTCGCTGCACAGGTGCAGCTCCGGGTAATGCACCGCCACGCCGGCGCTGGCGCACGACGCATCGAGCCGCTCGCGCAGCAGGCGATTCGCCCCCACGCCGCCGGCCACGACGAGCCGCTGCAGGCCGGCCTCGCGCAGCGCGCGCATCGACTTGGCCACCAGCACGTCGACGATCGCAAGCTGCGTGGCCGCCGCCAGGTCGGCACGCCACTGGTCGCACGGGTCGCGCTCATGGCGCCGCGCCTGGGTCAGCACCGCCGTCTTGAGGCCCGCGAAGGAGAAGTCGAGGTCGCCGCTGGCGAGCATCGGGCGCGGCAACTCGAATGCAGACGCATCGCCCAGGCTGGCCAGCCGGGACAGCGCGGGCCCGCCCGGGTATCCCAGGCCGAGCAGCTTGGCGCTCTTGTCGAAGGCCTCGCCGGCCGCGTCGTCGATGGTCTCGCCGAGCAACTCGTAGTCGCCCACCGACTCGACGCGCATCAATTGCGTGTGGCCGCCCGACACCAGCAGTGCCACGAAGGGGAAACGCGGCGGGTCGGCCGACAGGAAAGGCGACAGCAGATGGCCTTCGAGGTGGTGCACCCCGAGCAGCGGCCGGTCGAGCGCGGCCGCCAGCGCGGCCGCGACGCCGGCCCCCACCAGCAGCGCGCCGGCAAGGCCGGGCCCGCGCGTGAACGCGACCAGATCCACGTCCCTCACCGTCAGCTCGGCCTGGGCCATCACCTGGCGCACCAGGGGCACGACACGACGGATGTGGTCGCGCGAGGCCAGTTCGGGCACCACGCCGCCGTAGTCCTCGTGCATCGTGGCCTGGCTGTGCAAGGCGTGCGCCAGCAGATGCGGCACGCCCTCGCCCGCCGCGCCGCGCACCAGCGCAACACCGGTCTCGTCGCACGACGTCTCGATGCCCAGCACGATCATGGGATCAGTGTAGCGAGCGTGAACTGCGCCACACCGTCGCGGTGTTCGCGCGCCCGCTTATGCAAAAACCCCGAAAGCACGCGTGTGCAGGCTTGGCGCACCGGGTTACCGCAGTTACCCTTGGTGGGTCCATCCTGCAGGAGTGCCGCCGTTTCGGCCCGTTCGTTGGGTATGAAGGAATACAAGCTCTCGGCTTGGCCTGAACTGCCAGCGCCCTATCACCGCACCGCCTACCGCCGCATGCTCAGCGACATGTCGCACCGCTACATGTCGCTCAACGCGTTGGTGATGGCCAGCGGCGCCGCACGCACCGAGGTACGCCAGTTCCTCGACATGCTGGCCGAGAACGGCCTGCTGCTCGAGCGCGACGGCGAAGGCGATTCGATCTTCGACCGGTTGCAGCCCGTGGGTGACTGGGTGCGCCGCACCCTTTTCGGCGACCTGCCCCGACACTGACCGACGCGCCCGCGGCGCCGTCAGTGCCGTTCCTTGGCGTGGTTGATCGTGTACTTCGGGATCTCGATCGTCACGTCCTGATTCGAAAGGATGGCCTGGCAGGACAGGCGCGAGGTCGGCTCCAGTCCCCAGGCGCGGTCGAGCAGGTCCTCCTCGCTCTCGTCCATCTCGCCGAGGGACGCGAAGCCCTCGCGCACGACGACGTGGCAGGTCGTGCAGGCACAACTCATCTCGCACGCATGCTCGATCTCGATGCCGTTGTCCAGCAGCGCCTCGCAGATCGACGTGCCCGCCGGCGCCTTCACCTCCGTGCCCTGCGGTGCGTACTCGGGATGGGGCAGGATCTTGATGGTCGGCATGCTCAGATCTCCTCGACGCTGCGCCCGGCCAGGGCTTCGCGGATGCTGCGGTTCATGCGCAGCGCCGCGAACGGCTCGGTGCCCGCCGCCAGCGCCTTGACCGCGTCGTCGATGGCGTGGTGGTCTTCGCCCTGCGCGATGCGCTGCGTCGCGGCGATCAGCTCCTCGACGGCGGCGCGGGACTCGTCGTCGAGCATGTCCCCATCGACTGCCAGGGCCGCGCGGGTGGCCAGCACCATGCGCTCGGCCTCGACGCGCGCCTCGCGCAGCGCGCGCTCCGCGGCGTCGCCATCGGCCGCGGCGAAGCCCTCCTGCAGCATGCGCGCGATGTCCTCGTCGGCGAGGCCATAGCTGGGCTTGACCGTCACCTTGGCTTCGACGCCGGAAGTCTGCTCGCGCGCCGACACGTTGAGCAGGCCATCGGCGTCGACCTCGAAGGTCACACGGATGCGCGCGGCGCCGGCCGCCATCGGCGGAATGCCGCGCAGTTCGAAGCGCGCGAGCGACCGGCAATCGGCCACCAGTTCGCGCTCGCCCTGCACGACGTGCAGCGCCATCGCGGTCTGGCCGTCCTTGTACGTGGTGAAGTCCTGCGCCTTGGCCACCGGGATCGTGCTGTTGCGCTCGACGATGCGCTCGACGAGGCCGCCCATGGTCTCGAGCCCCAGCGACAGAGGGATCACGTCCAGCAGCAGGATCTCGCCGTCGGGTGCGTTGCCGGCCAGCGAATTGGCCTGGATCGCCGCGCCCACGGCGACCACCTCGTCGGGATTCAGGTTGGTCAGCGGTTCGCGCCCGAACAGTTCACCCACTGCGGTACGCACGCAGGGCATCCGCGTCGAGCCTCCGACGAGCACCACGCCCTGCACCTCGCTGCGGCCGACATGGGCATCGCGCAGCACGCGGCGCACCGCAGCGAGGGTGCGCTCGACGAGCGGCCGCGTCAGCGCGTCGAACTGGGCACGGGTCACCGGCACGCTCAGCGTTCCGGCCTCCAGCGCGCAGGACAAGGTGGCCTCGGTCGAGGCGGTCAGCGACTCCTTGGCCGCACGCGCGGCCACCAGCACGAGGCGGCGGTCGCGTGGGCTCACGGCGTGCAGGCCGGCCTGGTTGAGCGCCCATGCGGCGAGCGCGGCATCGAAGTCGTCTCCGCCCAGCGCCGCATCGCCCCCGGTGGCCACCACCTCGAACACGCCGCGCGCAAGGCGCAGCAGCGAGATGTCGAAGGTGCCGCCGCCAAGGTCGTACACGGCGTACAGGCCTTCGCTCGCGTTGTCGAGTCCGTAGGCCACGGCGGCGGCGGTCGGCTCGTTGATCAGGCGCAGCACCTTGAGCCCCGCGAGCTGGGCGGCATCCTTGGTCGCTTGGCGTTGCGCGTCGTCGAAATAGGCCGGCACGGTGATCACGGCGCCGAACAGATCGTCGGTGTCGAAGCTGTCCTCGGCGCGCTGGCGCAGCACCGCCAGGATCTCGGCCGACACCTCGACGGGCGACTTGGGGCCCTCGCAGGTCTCGAGCGCAACCATGCCGGGCCGGTCGACGAAGCGATAGGGCAGCTTGTCGTGACCCGTGACGTCCGCCAGGGCACGGCCCATGAAGCGCTTGACCGAGACGACGGTGTTCTGCGGGTCGTCGGCCTGCGCGGCGAGCGCGTCGTGGCCGATCTGGCGCTGCCCGCCGCCGAGGTAGCGCACCGCCGAGGGCAGCATGGTGCGCCCCCTGGTGTCGGGCAGGCACTCGACCACACCGTGGCGCAGCGACGCCACGAGCGAATTGGTGGTGCCCAGGTCAATGCCGATCGCGACGCGCCTCTGGTGCGGGTCGGGCGACTGGCCGGGCTCGGAAATCTGCAACAGGGCCATGGTCAGGATTCGAAGGCCTCGAGGCGGCGCGCCACGTCGGCGCGGAACTTGGCGATGAACATCAGCGCGCGCACGCGCTCGGCGGCCACGGCGGGCGCGCCCTGCTCGTCCAGCAGGCACTGCAACTGCGCCGACAGCGCGGCCTCGGTGCCCCGCACCTCGGCCAGCAAGGCCTCGACCTCGGCCTCGTCGCGCGCGTCGTCGAGTGCTTCTCGCCAGGCCATCTGCTGCATCAGGAAGTCGGCCGGCATCGCCGTATTGCTCTCGGCCGCGATCGGCGCGCCGCGCAGCTCGCACAGGTAGGCCGCACGCGTGAGCGGCTCACGCAGGCGGCGGTAGGCCTCGTTGACGCGCACCGACCACTGCATGGCCACGCGCTGCGCCGCCGCGCCCTCGGCCGCGAACCGATCCGGGTGCACAGAGGCCTGCAGGCGGCGCCAGCGCGCGTCGAGATCGGCGCGGTCGAGCGCGAAGCGCTCGGGCAACCCGAACAGCACGAAGTCGTTGTCGTCCAGCTTCATGCCGGCGTCCGCTCGCCAGTCGTCGCAGGGACGCCTGCGGCCGCGGACGTGCAGGCCCGCAGCGACTTCTGCATGAACAGCGACAGGCCGTTGTCGGGATAGCCCCCGAAGGCGGCGCGCGCCACGTAGCCGCAGCGCTCGTACAGGCGCACCGCCTCGTGCTGGTCGCGCCCGGTCTCCAGCAGGGCCAGGGTCAGGCCCTCCTCGCGCGCCGCAAGTTCAAGCGACTCGACCAGACGTCGCCCCAGCCGGCCGCCGCGCAGGCCCGGCGTCACGTACATGCGCTTGATCTCGCCGTAGGCCAGACCCTGCGTCGCGGGTTCGCCCGCCATGCGCCGGAGCGCCCCCGTGCCGACGACGCGATCGCCCAGCCAGGCGGCGAGAAACGTGACGTCGGGGGCGAGCAGTTCGTCGATCGACAGGATGTGGTTGGCCTCCGGCGGGTACAGCTGCGCGAGGTAGGCGTCGAGCGCGGTCAGCAACGTGGCCACCTGCGGGTGGTCGGCGCGCTCGCCTCGGATGACGATGTCGGTGCTCATGGTTCGCGACGGGTCGACGCGGCCTGCGGGCCACGCCTGGGCATGGGGACGGGCGCGGTTCAGACGCGGAACGACTCTCCGCAGCCGCAGCGGTCCTTCTCGCGCGGATTGTGGAACTTGAAGCCCTCGTTCAACCCCTCGCGCACGAAATCGAGCTCGGTGCCGTCGATGTAGGGCAGGCTCTTGGGGTCGACCAGCACCTTCACGCCGTGGCCCTCGAAGATGTGGTCCTCGGGCGCGATCTCGTCGGCGTACTCGAGCTTGTAGGCCAGGCCCGAGCAGCCGGTGGTCTTGACACCCAGGCGCACGCCCACGCCCTTGCCGCGGCGAGCGAGGTAGCGCGAGACGTGGCGTGCGGCGGCCTCAGTGAGCGTGACCGCCATCGCCCTGCCCGCCGTGCTTGTTCTTGTAGTCCTCGACGGCCGCCTTGATCGCGTCCTCGGCCAGGATGGAGCAGTGGATCTTCACCGGCGGCAAGGCCAGTTCCTCGGCGATCTGCGTGTTCTTGATCGTCATCGCCTCGTCGAGCGACTTGCCCTTGACCCACTCGGTGACCAGCGAGCTCGACGCGATCGCCGAGCCGCAGCCGTAGGTCTTGAAGCGCGCGTCCTCGATCAGGCCCGTCGCCGGATTGACCTTGATCTGCAGCTTCATCACGTCGCCGCAGGCCGGCGCGCCCACCATGCCGGTGCCCACCGTGTCGTCGCCCTTCTCGAAGGCGCCCACGTTGCGGGGATTCTCGTAGTGGTCAATGACCTTTTCGCTGTATGCCATGTCCTTGCTCTCTCAACTCAATGCGCAGCCCACTGGATGGTGCTGAGGTCGATGCCGTCCTTGTACATCTCCCACAGCGGCGACAGTTCCCGCAGCTTGGCCACACGGTCGCGGATCAGGCCCACCGCGTGGTCGACCTCCTCGGCCGTCGTGAAGCGCCCGATCGTCATGCGCAGGCTCGAATGGGCGAGCTCGTCGCTGCGGCCGAGCGCGCGCAGCACGTAGCTGGGCTCCAGGCTCGCCGAAGTGCAGGCCGATCCCGATGACACCGCGATGCCCTTGATGCCCATGATCAGCGACTCGCCCTCGACGAAGTTGAAGCTCATGTTCACGTTGTGCGGAACACGCTTGTCGGGGTGGCCGTTGAGGTAGGTCTGCTCGATGTCCGCGAGCCCGCGCAGCAGGCGCTGCTGCAGCGAACGGATGCGCTCCAGCTCGGTGCCCATCTCCTCGCGGGCGATGCGGAAGGCCTCGCCCATGCCGACGATCTGGTGCGTGGGCAGCGTGCCCGAGCGCATGCCGCGCTCGTGGCCGCCGCCGTGCATCTGCGCCTCGATGCGCACGCGCGGCTTGCGGCGCACGTACAGCGCGCCGATGCCCTTGGGGCCGTAGGTCTTGTGGGCGGACATGCTCATCAGGTCGATGGGCAGCTCGGCGAGATTGATCGCCACCTTGCCGGTGGCCTGGGCCGCATCGACGTGGAAGACGATGCCGCGCTCACGGCACATCTTGCCGATGGCCACCAC
>DASTJE010000081.1:0-3572 GCA_035716845.1 Burkholderiaceae bacterium | reverse complement strand
GGCCCTGTCCCGAAGGCGTGGAGGTGCTGGCCATGGCGCCCGAGAGCCTGCAGCAGCTCGAGAAGGTGGGCACCCCGGTCGCTGCACCGGCGCGCGCACGGCTCGACGAGGGTGCGCTGCAGGCCCACGAGGGCCCGGTCGAACAGGACGTGGAGAAGCTCGCGATGAGCACGCTCTCGTTCCAGGACTACGTGCGCGAACGCATGCTCAAGCGCCGCCAGGCCGAGCGCGAACAGGCCGTCCTCGGCGGCACGGCGGAGCGGGCTGCGGCCGCGCCGCGGGCGCCCGAGGCGCTCGCGCCGCTGGCACCGCCGCCGATGCTGCGCGAGGAGATCAGCCTGGCCGCGCCGGCGCCGATGCTGGCCGATGCCGATGCCGCACGCCGCGAACAGGCCATGATGGCCGAGCTGCGCGCGATGAAGGGCCTGATCGAGGAGCGCTTCGGCGCGCTCGCCTTCATGGAGAAGCTGCAGACCAGCCCCCGGCGCGCCACGCTGACGCAGCGCCTGTTCGACGCCGGCTTCTCGCCGGCGCTGGTGCGCAAGCTCGTCGAGGGCCTGCCCGCCGACGCCGCCGACGAGACGGCCTGGGCCACCACGGTGCTGGAGCGCAACCTGCACGCCGCCGAGACCGAACCCGCGCTCGAGGCGCAGGGCGGCGTGTTCGCACTGGTGGGCGCCACCGGCGTGGGCAAGACCACCTCCACGGCCAAGATCGCCGCGGCCTTCGCCACCCAGCACGGCTCGGCCAACCTGGGCCTGATCACGCTGGACGCCTACCGCGTGGGCGCGCAGGAGCAGCTGCGCACCTACGGCCGCATCCTGGGCGTGCCGGTGCACACGGCGCACGACCGCGCCTCGCTGGAAGACCTGCTCGACCTGCTGTCGGCCAAGAAGATGGTGCTGATCGACACCGCCGGCATGGGCCAGCGCGACACGCGCACGCGCGAACTGCTCGAGATGCTGTCGCACCGCGCGATCCAGAAGCTGCTGGTGGTCAACGCGGCCGCCCAGGGCGAGACCATCGAGGACGTGATGATCAGCTACCGCGCGGCGGCCTGCCGCGGCGTGGTGCTGTCCAAGATCGACGAGGCCGTCAAGCTCGGCCCGGCGCTCGACGCCATCATCCGCCACCGCCTGCGCATCGTCGGCGTGGCCAACGGCCAGCGCGTGCCCGAGGACTGGCACCGCCTGTCCGCGCCGGCGCTGGTGCAGCGCGCGCTGCGTTCGCAGGCCAACCCGAGCTGGAAGCTCGACGCCAGCGAGGTGAACCTCGTGTTCGCCGGGGCGCAGGGCATGGGCCGCCATGCCGAGGGTGCCGCCCTGCACGCCTGACCGCCACGCGACCAGACCGATGCGCGACTTCCTCGCCAGCGATCGCTCCCCCCTGGAGCCACCGGCCGACCAGGCCGACGGCCTGCGCCGCCTGTTCGGCCACGGGCGCACCCGTTTCGTCGCGGTGGCCGCCAATGCCGAGGTGGCCTTCTCGGCCCTCGCGCTCGAACGCCTGGCCGCCGCCTGCGCCGGCCCCGGCCAGCGCGTGCTGGTGGTCGACGCGGCGCCCGGCAGCCCGGCGCCGCACGAGATGGCCGCGCTCGACCTGGCCGCCGGCGTCGAGGTGCTGACGCCGCAACTGTCGGTGCTGGCCGCGCGCGGCCTGCCGCTGCGCCATGTCGACGCGCGCGGCTCGTGCGCCGGCTTCCTGCAGGCCGTGGCCGATGCCGCGCCGCAATGCCAGGTCGTCATCGTGCACGCCGAGGCCGCCGAGCTCGGGCGCCTGTTCGCGCGCCGCGAGGCCTGCCCGCTGCTGCTGGCCGCCGACCACCCCTCGAGCGTGACCAGCGCCTACGCCAACCTCAAGCTGCTCGCGCAGCGCCACGGCCTGATGGCCTTCGACCTGCTGCTGGTGGCGGCCGCGCACTCGCCGCGCACGCCGCGCATCGTCGAGCAGTTGCGCCGGACGGCCGACCAGTTCGTCGGCGCCGTGCTGCGCCACTGGGCCGTGATCGACCCGGGCGCCGCCGCCGGCGAGCCGCACGCGGCGCTGGACCGCCTCGCGCAGGCGCAGCTCGAGCGCACGCCCGGTGCGATCGAGACCTCCGCCACGCTCCGCCGCACGCCAACCCCCCTGGGGGTGGGCGCACCGTGAGCCAGGAACGCGACGACGACGACGCCCGCCAGCCCCGCCCTTCTGGAGCCCCCGACATGTACACCGCCTCAGGCCGCCTCGACGCGCGCGCCAAGCTCGAGCAGTACAGCCCGCTGGTGCGCCGCCTGGCGCACCAGATGATCGCCAAGCTGCCCGCCAACGTGGAGATCGACGACCTGATCCAGGTCGGCATGATCGGCCTGCACGACGCGCTCGGACGCTTCGACGCCGCGCAGGGCGTGCAGTTCGAGACCTTCGCGACGCAGCGCATCCGCGGCGCCATGCTCGACGAGCTGCGCAGCGGCGACTGGATGAGCCGCGGCGACCGCAAGCAGCAGCGCCAGATCGAAGCGGCGGTGCACAAGCTCGAACAGCAGTACGGCCGCGCCCCGGCCGAGCGCGAGATCGCCGCCGAGATGGGCCTGTCGATCGACGAGTACCACGAGGTGCTGACCAAGGTGCGCGGCACGCAGATCGTGCACCTCGAGGACATGTCCGGCGACGAGGGCGACGACGACTACCTCGACCGCCACGTCGCCGACGCATCGAGCGATCCGCTGGCCCTGCTCAACGACCGCCGCATGCGCGAGGCCCTGGTCGAGGCCATCAAGCTGCTGCCCGAGCGCGAGCAGTACGTGATGAGCATGTACTACGAGCACGACATGAACCTCAAGGAGATCGCCGCCGTGCTCGGCGTGACCGAGTCGCGCGTGTGCCAGCTGCACAGCCAGAGCATCGCGCGCCTGCGCGCCAAGCTGCGGGCCTGGTAGGGCTTCCGGGTTCGTTGCGGTTGGTCGATTGACTGCCACGGTGCCGGGTCCCGGCCCGGCGGCCGGGTGACTTTCATTTGCTGGCCCAAATGAAAGTCACCAAAGCAAAGGGCCTCGAATACAACACCTCTCAGCTCGTTCTTCGCGCTCCGGTCACTCGGCCCGGCGGGCCACCTTTCACCGCCCCTGGCGATCGGACCATCACTTCGCTCGCAGGGCCTCGCTGCCCGCTTCGGCCTCGATCCAGCGCACGTGCGCTGGGTCAGCGCGGCGAGGTACCCCGAGGCCGCGCCGTCGAGTGCGCTGTCGGTGCGATGACTGGTGCTGTCTCCAGGTGGCCCGCCGGACCGCGTAGCCCAAGCGCCACGGCCGAATCCTGAGCGCCTCTTTCTTTGCGTACTTTCTTTCTGGCGCGACAGAAAGAAAGTATGCCGCCCGCCGGGGCGGGACCCGGCACGCTGGCAAACCGCTAAAGCCCATCGCACGCCAGCGCTGACCAGCCGCAAAGCGCCCGCAACTGCCGGCTGTTCTTCCTATGCGATGGAACGCGACGGTGCATCAGTGCAGAACGCAGTGGCAGTACACGAAGTGCTGCACCGCCCCGGCCGGCGTGCGGTGCACCTCGTCGAGGTGCTCGACCAGCTCGAAGGCACC
>DASTJE010000080.1:0-4961 GCA_035716845.1 Burkholderiaceae bacterium | reverse complement strand
GCCGAGATGTTCGGCGCTAATGGCTTGCCACCCTTGTCGGAGTCTGTTGCCGCCGCTGTCGAACAACTCCGCAACGAGGGGCGGACCACCATGGTGGTCCGCCGGAATGGGTGCGACCTTGGCGTGATCGGCCTCATGGATACACCACGCGCGTCGGCACGGTCTGCGCTTGAGCGACTACGGAAGATCGGCATCACCCGCATGATCATGATCTCCGGCGACAACCAGCGAGTCGCTGATGCTGTCGCCAAGCAAGTCGGCCTGGACGAGGCGTGGGGCGACTTGATGCCGGAAGACAAAGTGGAGGCGATCAAGAAGCTGCGAGAAGCCGGCGAGGTCGCGATGGTTGGCGACGGCGTCAACGACGCCCCAGCCATGGCCAATGCAACAGTGGGGGTCGCCATGGGCGCGGCAGGATCGGACGTAGCGCTGGAAACGGCCGACGTTGCCCTGATGGCCGACGACCTGTCCCATTTGCCGTTCGCCGTCGGACTCAGCCGGCAAGCGCGGACGATCATTCGGCAGAACCTGTTCATCAGTCTTGGCGTCGTGGCACTACTGGTGCCTGCGACGATCCTGGGTCTCGGCATCGGTCCAGCGGTTGCAGCACATGAAGGCTCGACGCTGGTGGTTGTGTTCAACGCACTCAGGCTGCTTGCCTATCGGGAGAGATAAACGGTGATGCGTACTGTACCAATAACCTACAAGTATTAGGTATCCCATGGAGCTACGTCATTTACGATGCTTTATTGTAGTTGCGAAAGAACTCCATTTCGCCCGCGCTGCCGAGCGGCTGCACATCGAGCAGTCGCCGCTGTCACGCGCCATTAAGGAATTAGAAGAAGAACTCGGGGTTCGTCTGTTCGACAGGACGACCCGCAGCACGCGATTGACCCGCGCGGGGAAACTTTTCCTTGAGCATGTGCCGCGTGTCTTTACGGCTCTGGATCAGGCGCGCGGCAGCGTGAGGGCAGCGGCGGCCGGCTATCAGGCTCAACTGCGCATCGCGTTGTCCGATGGCATCACACCGTCGCGCTTCACTGCCTTGCTGGCGCAATGCCGACAGGACGAACCGGAGGTCGATATCCGGTTGTATGAAGTGCCGCTGTCGCAGCAGATCAGGGGATTGCACGACGATCTCTACGACGTAGGATTCGCGCAGTCCGCCGAGGTGGGTGAAGGCATCCTGGCCGAAGCAGCCTGGAGTGATCCGCTGGTGGTCGCCGTACCCGCACGGCATCCACTGCTGACGTACAAACGCATTCCGCTGGACGAAGTGCTGCGCTATCCGCTGGTGATGTGCGATCCGCAGCTATGCGAAGGCTATGGCCGGCAGATTGCGCGCATTCTTCGCACCGTGGACGTGGAACCGCTTGTCGCGGAAGAAGTGGCGTCGCTGGACCTGATGCTGGCGCTGGTGGCAGCAGGGTATGCACTGGCGTTGGTCGGATCGTCGCAGATCATCGCTTGCCGTAACGCCGACGTGATCGGCAGGCCTCTGGCGGGACGTTCCCCCATGCTGACCACCTATCTGCTGCGGCGGGATGTTGAGCCATCCGAAACCTTGAGCCGCTTCATTGATCGAGTCAGCCCGATTATCACGGACGCACCTTTGCACACTCCCGAATCCACGAAGGAGATCAACTCATGAGAATACTCACTGCGCTTTCGCTCACACTGGTGATGACTGCTTGCGGCGAATCGGCACCGACGGAGACGGTCGAGTCATTGGTCGCCAATCCAGAACGCCTGAAGGAACTGCGCGAACAATGCCGCGCCGACCGCGCCAAGCTCGGCGACGAGCTGTGCAACGCGGTTGCCGAGGCCACGCGCCAGCGCTTCATGGGAGATGGCGACGTGCCCTATACGCCACCGACGGAAGAACCGAAGTTCTGATTCAGCGCTTCGCGTAAAAGAATTTCATCCCATTGCTCCACACGCTGCAGCGCGCTGTCGTTCGCGGCGTTTCTCTTGTATACGCTCCAAAGATAAATATTGCGTTTTCGCCTCGAATTGTGCCGATAACAGTCTTTGACCGGCACTGATCCGGCACCGAACCTGACACCTGCGGCACTCGCTTCGCCGCTCAACGTGCAGGAGCTATTCGGAGGCCGTAATGCAGGCAACAGGCGTGCTGTTTGGTCAGGTGCTGACGGTGTTCGGCATCGTGATCGCCGGCGTGTGGACCGCCACACAATGGACCGCAGCCGCCTTGGGCTACCAGCTACGCCTGGGCGCGCCCTGGTTCGACTTCTTCGGCACGCCGGTCTATCACCCGTGGCGGTTGTTCGAGTGGTGGTTCTTCTTCGACGCCTACGCGCCCGACATCTTCACCAAGGGCGGCGCCATCGCCGGTTCCAGCGGCTTGGTCGCGGTGGTGGTCGCCATCGGCATGTCGGTGTGGCGCTCGCGGCAATCGCGCCTGGTCACGACCTACGGGTCGGCGCGCTGGGCCGATGCCGCTGACATCCGCAAGGCCAGATTGGCCGGCCCGTCAGGTGTGTTTCTCGGCCTGCACGAAGGCCGCTATCTGCGCCACGACGGCCCTGAGCATGTACTGACGGTGGCACCCACGCGCTCGGGCAAGGGCGTGGGCCTCGTGGTGCCCACCTTGTTGAGCTGGCCCTTCTCAGTGGTGGTTCACGACATCAAGGGCGAGAACTGGCACCTGACCGCTGGCTGGCGCTCACGCTTCTCGCATTGCCTGCTGTTCAATCCGACCGACCCACGTTCCGCCGCCTACAACCCGCTGCTGGAAGTGCGGCGCGGCGCGCATGAAGTGCGCGACGTGCAGAACATCGCCGACATCCTGGTGGACCCCGAAGGCGCGCTGGAGCGGCGCAACCACTGGGAGAAGACTTCGCACGCGCTGCTGGTCGGCGCGATCCTGCATGTGCTCTACGCCGGCGAGGACAAGACGCTGCGCGGTGTGGCCAGCTTCCTCAGTGATCCCGCGTGCCCGTTCGAGGTGACGCTGCACCGGATGATGACGACGAAACACCTGGGCGATGGCCCGCACCCCGTCGTTGCATCCGCCGCGCGCGAAGTCCTGAACAAGAGTGACAACGAGCGCTCCGGTGTGCTGTCCACCGCCATGTCGTTCCTGGGCCTGTATCGCGACCCCACGGTGGCCGAGGTTACGTCGCGCTGCGACTGGCGCATCGCCGACCTGATTGCCGCCGAGTCCCCGGTGTCGCTGTACCTGGTGGTGCCACCGTCCGACATCAGCCGCACCAAACCGCTCATTCGCCTGATCCTCAACCAGATCGGGCGGCGCCTCACCGAATCGCTCGACGGCTCTGATGGCATTCCCCGCCGCCGCGACCTCCTGCTGATGCTGGACGAGTTTGCCGCGCTCGGCCGGCTCGACTTCTTCGAGAGCGCCTTGGCCTTCATGGCCGGCTATGGCCTGCGCGCGTTCTTGATCGCGCAGTCACTCAATCAGATCGACAAGGCTTACGGGCAGAGTAATTCGATTCTCGACAACTGCCATGTGCGCGTGACGTTTGCGACCAACGACGAGCGCACGGCCAAGCGCATTTCCGAGACGCTGGGCACGTCCACCGAACTGCGCGCGCAACGCAACTACGCGGGCCATCGGCTCGCGCCGTGGCTGGGCCACTTGATGGTGTCGCGCCAAGAAACAGCGCGGCCCTTGCTCACGCCCGGCGAAGTGATGCAGCTCCCGCAGGACGAGGCCGTGGTGATGGTGTCCAGCGTCGCGCCGATCAAGGCGAAGAAGCTGCGCTACTACGCCGATGCCAACTTCAAACGCCGCGTGCTGCCGCCGCCCACGCTCGCGTCCGGGCGCTACGTCGATGCGCCGCCGTCACGGCCGGACGATTGGAGCAGTCTGATGATTCCCACCGTAGCTGCCGCGTCCGCCAATGCTGCGGGCCTCGCTGACATCACCACTGCCACCGACGAAGGCGGCCCGCGCCGCCAGCCCGAGCTGTCCGAAACCGTGGCCTACAGCACCGCACCCGAGCGCGCGGCCAGCGACCTGGCGCTGCTCGATGACGAAGACGACCTGCCGCTTCCTTTGCCGTCCCAGCTCGACCCGCGCTTGCAGCGCGCGGCGCGGCTGGCTGCCCTCGACCCTGACGACGGAATCCCGCTATGAGCCAACTTCATTCCCGCCATCGCCTGAACCTGTTCATCGAACGCGACCACGCCAAGCGCCTGGACGAGTTGGCCGCGAAGAAAGGCGTGTCCAAGTCCTCCATCGTCGCGGCGGCGCTGGCGTCCTGGCTGTCGCCGGACGCGGCCGACCAACGCGAAGCAGCGATGGCGAAGCGCCTGGATCGGCTGTCGCGCCAGGCCGAAAAACTGGAGCGCGACCAGAACATCCTGATCGAGACGCTGGCGCTATTCGTGCGCTACTACCTGACCGTCAGCACGCCGCTGCCGGAGGCGCATCAGGAAGCCGCGAAGGCGCAGGGCAAGGCGCGCTTTGAGCAGTTCATCGAACAGCTTGGTCGGCACTTGCTGCGTGGGCGTAGCTTGGTGCGCGAAGTCTACGAGGAGATCCAGCCCGACACGCAGCGGCTGGACGAGACGGCGGCGCTGGCCGAAGCGCAGGAACGTGCGCAGGAGGCTGCCGTATGAGTGCCATTCCGCAGCAACCATCGTCCTCTGTCACTTCGCTGGACCGGCGCATTCGCATGCTGCGCACGGCGATGGGGCCGCTGATCGCCGCCGCGCTGGAAGACCCGGACGTGGTGGAAGTGATGCTGAACCCGGACGGCACCCTGTGGATCGACCGCCTCTCCACGGGCCGCGCCGCCACCGGCGATTCGCTGTCCGCTGCGGACGGCGAACGCATCATCCGCCTGGTCGCGGCGCATGTCGGCACGGAGGTGCATCGCGGCCGGCCGCTGCTGACCGCCGAGCTGCCGGAGACCGGCGAGCGCTTCGAGGGCATCTTGCCTCCAGCGGCACCAGGGCCGGCCTTCGCCCTG
>DASTJE010000079.1:0-14692 GCA_035716845.1 Burkholderiaceae bacterium | reverse complement strand
GGCGCCTGGCACAAGCTGCGCGACGACCCGATCCTCAAGTTCCTGATCGTCTCGCTGTCGTTCTACGGCATGTCGACCTTCGAGGGGCCGATGATGTCGATCAAGACGGTCAACGCGCTGTCGCACTACACGGACTGGACGGTCGGCCACGTGCACAGCGGGGCGCTGGGCTGGGTGGGCCTGATCTCGATGGGTTGCCTGTACCACCTGATCCCGCGCATGTTCGGGCGCACCGAGATGTACTCCAAGCGCGCCATCGAGCTGCACTTCTGGGTCGCCACGCTGGGCATCGTGCTCTACATCGCCGCGATGTGGATCGCCGGCGTGATGCAGGGGCTGATGTGGCGTGCGGTCAATCCTGACGGCACGCTGGTCTACAGCTTCGTCGAGAGCGTCAAGGCCACGTTCCCGTTCTACGTGATCCGCCTCGGCGGCGGCCTGCTGTACCTCGGCGGCATGCTCATCATGGCGTGGAACGTCGTCAAGACCGTGCAGGCCGGCCAGGCCAAGGCGGTTCCCATCCCCGCGGTGGCCGCGGCCCACGCCTGAAGGAGGAGGCGCCCATGTCATCGACGCACACCCCCACCGGTCACGAGAAGATCGAGACCAGCAACTTCCTGATGATCGTGCTGATCCTGATCGCGGTGGCGATCGGCGGCCTGGTCGAGATCGTGCCGCTGTTCTTCCAGCGCTCGACGACGCAGGCCGCGCCAGGCCTGAAGCCCTACAGCGCGCTGCAGCTCGCCGGGCGCGACGTCTACATCCGCGAGGGCTGCTACAACTGCCACTCGCAGATGGTGCGGCCGTTCCGCGCCGAGACGCTGCGCTACGGCCCGTACTCGACGGCCGGCGAATTCGTCTACGACCACCCCTTCCAGTGGGGCTCCAAGCGCACCGGGCCCGACCTGCACCGCGTGGGCGGCCGCTACAGCGACGAGTGGCACCGCGTGCACCTGATCAACCCGCGCGACCTGGTGCCCGAGTCCAACATGCCGGCCTATCCGTGGCTGGCCAAGGCGGCGGTCGACCCGGCCGACATGGCGCCGCGCATGAAGGCGCTGCGCACCCTCGGCGTGCCCTACACCGATGCCGAGATCGCCGGCGCGGCCGAGGCCGTCAAGGGCAAGACCGAAATCGACGCGCTGATCGCGTACCTGCAGGTGCTGGGCACCGCGGGCGCGGCCAAGTGACGGGGAGCCGCACATGGACATCAACGACATCCGCAGCCTGACCACCGTCGCGAGCTTCGTGCTCTTCGTCGGCCTGGTGATCTGGTCCTGGCAGGCCAAGCGGCGCAGCGCCTTCGACGAGGCGGCCCGTCTGCCTTTTGCCGAGGAGGCGGCGCAAGCGCCCCGGGTCGACGACGCGGCGGGCGCCATGACGCATTCGAATCCGGAGGGGAACCGATGAGCGACTTCTTCAACAGCGGCTGGTCGGCCTACATCGCCGCGGCCACGATCGTCGGCCTGGTGGCCTGCATCGTGCTGCTGCTCATCGCGGCACGGCGCCGCGTCATGGGCAGTGGCGCGGACGACAACACCACCGGCCACGTCTGGGACGAGGACCTGCGCGAGCTGAACAACCCGCTGCCGCGCTGGTGGATGGGCCTGTTCGTCATCACCGTGGTGTTCTCGGTCGTCTACCTCGTGATGTATCCGGGCCTGGGCTCGTTCGCCGGCTCGCTGGGCTGGTCGAGCAGCGGCCAGTACGAGGCCGAGCAGGCCAAGGCCAAGGCGACGCTGCAGCAGGTCTACGCGCGCTTCGCGACCATGGACGAGAAGCAGCTGGCCGCCGACAGCCAGGCCATGGGCATCGGCGAGCGCCTGTTCCTCAACAACTGCGCGGCCTGCCACGGCTCGGACGCCCGCGGCAGCAAGGGCTTCCCGAACCTGACGGACGGCGACTGGCTGTGGGGCGGCGGCTTCGCCGAGATCCAGAAGTCGATCGGCGAGGGCCGCAACGGCGTGATGCCGCCGATGGGCGAGGCGATCGGCGGCGGCGAGCACGTGCGCAACGTGGCGCAGTACGTGCTGAGCCTGGCCGGCAGCCCGCACGACAGCGTGGCCGCCGAGCTCGGCCGCGCCAAGTTCGCCACCGTGTGCGCGGCCTGCCACGGCCCCGACGGCAAGGGCAACCCGGCGGTGGGTGCCCCCAACCTCACCGACAAGGTCTGGCTGCACGGCTGGGGCGAGCCGGCCATCGCGGCGATGATCAACGGCGGCAAGAGCAACGTCATGCCCGCGCACGCCAGCCGCCTCACGCCCGAGCAGATCCGCGTGCTGGCCGCCTACGTCTGGCGCTTCTCCAACGGCACGAAGACCGCCGCCACCACTCCATGACGGAAAGCGCCGCCGGCACCCGCGCGAACGAGGCCGCCGGCGGCGAGCAGGTCGTCTGGCTGTACCAGAAGCAGCAGAAGATCTACCCGCGCGCTGTCAGCGGCTGGTACGCGCGCTGGCGCTGGGCCCTGGTGTGGGCCACGCAGCTCGTGTTCTACGGGCTGCCGTGGCTGGTCTGGAACGACCGCCCGGCGGTGCTGTTCGACCTCGCCTCGCGGCGCTTCTACATCTTCAGCCTGGTCCTGTACCCGCAGGATTTCATCTTCCTCACCGCGCTGCTGCTGATCAGCGCCTACTCGCTGTTCCTGTTCACCGCGGTGGCCGGGCGCCTGTGGTGCGGCTACGCCTGCCCGCAGACCGTCTACACCGAGGTCTTCCTGTGGATCGAGCGCCGCTTCGAGGGCGACCGCAACGCCCGCATCCGGCTCGACAAGGGGCCCTGGACCCTCGAGAAGCTGCTGCGCAAGGGCGGCAAGCACACGACCTGGGTCGCGCTGGCCTTGTGGACCGGCTTCACCTTCGTCGGCTACTTCACGCCGATCCGGCAGCTCTGGGCCGAGTCCTTCACGCTCGACTTCGGGCCCTGGGAGTGGTTCTGGGTGCTCTTCTACGGCTTCGCCACCTACGGCAACGCCGGCTTCATGCGCGAGCAGGTCTGCAAGTACATGTGCCCGTACGCGCGCTTCCAGAGCGCGATGTTCGACCGCGACACGCTGGTCATCAGCTACGACGCCGAGCGCGGCGAGCCGCGCGGCTCGCGCAGCCGCAAGGCCGACCCGAAGGCGGCCAGCCTCGGCCACTGCATCAACTGCAACCTCTGCGTGCAGGTCTGCCCCACCGGCATCGACATCCGCAAGGGCCTGCAGTACGAGTGCATCGGATGCGCCGCGTGCATCGACGTGTGCGACGGCGTGATGGACAAGATGCAGTACCCGCGCGGCCTGATCCGCTACGACACCGTCAACGGCCTGGAACGGCACCTGACGAGCGTCGAGCACTGGAAGCGCGTGTTCCGGCCGCGCGTGATCGTCTACACCGCGATCCTGCTGCTGCTGCTGGGCGCGCTCGGCCTGGCCGTCGCGCTGCGCACGCCCTTCAAGGTCGACGTGGTGCGCGACCGCGCCTCGCTGGGCCGCCTGGTCGAGGACGGGCGCATCGAGAACGTCTACCGCCTGCAGGTCATGAACGCCAGCGAGCACCGCCAGCGCTTTCGCATCGCGGTGGACGGCGCCGGGCTGGCCGGCGCGCGCGTGGTGGCCGGCGCCGAGCTGACGCTGGGGCCCGCCGAGGCGCGCTGGCTGCCGGTGTCGGTGCAGGTGGCGTCCGAGGCGGCGCACAATGCCGGCGCCCACCCGATCGACTTCGTCATCACCCAGGAGGCCGGCGCCGACGGGCGCCCGGCCATCGAACGGCGTGAACGCTCGACCTTCGTCGTGCCGCGCTGATCCCCCGTACGCGAGGAGAACGACCATGACCCATCCCACCCGACGCGACGAGGCACCGCGCCCGGTCCAGCCCTGGTGGCGCCACGGCATGGTGTGGCTGGTGATCGGCGGCCCGGCCGCGGTCGTGGTGGCCGGTTTCGCCACCCTGGCCATCGCCATCGCCCATCCGGACCCGGTGATCCCGACCCAGGCCACCGCGGCGGACGACGCGTCGGCGCCGGCCGTGCAGGCGCGCAACCACGTCGGCGCCACGACGCGATGACCCGCACCCTGCTGCAGATCCTGTGGCCGGCCTTCCTGGGGGCCGGCGTGCTGGAGCTGCTGGTGTTCGCCCACGTCGACCCCGGAGACGTGCACACCCTGGGCGGCGTGCCGCTGGGGATGTCGCGCCAGGCGGTCTACACGCTCAGCTTCTTCGCCCTGTGGGCCGTGGTCGCGGCCGCCTGTGCGCTGACCTGGGTGCTGCTGCGCCGCTCCGAGGAGCTCAACCGCGGGGCCTGAGGCGCGGGGCCCCTGCCGCACGCGTGCGCGGCTTGACGGCGCCGCGCCGTGACGGCACCCTGTAACGGCCCCCGTCACTTGCGTCCGGTCAAGGCCGCGCCGGGGCGCGAAAGGCACAGTCGTTCCATGGCCCGTCCTCCCGTCTTCACCCCCGATCTGCTGCGCCGGCTCGACACCAACGGCCCGCGCTACACGTCCTACCCCACCGCCGACCGCTTCCACGAGGGTTTCGGCGAGACGCAGTACCGCGAGGCGCTGGCCGCGCGGGCCGAGCTGGCGCGCCACAGCGCCGCGCCGCCGTTGGCGGTGTACGTGCACATCCCGTTCTGCGAATCGGTGTGCTACTACTGCGCCTGCAACAAGATCGTCACCCGTCACCACGAACGCGCGCTGCCCTACCTGGCGATGCTCGAGCGCGAGATCGCCCTGCACGCGCAGGCGCTCGGGCCGCGCCAGCGCGTGACGCAGCTGCATTTCGGCGGCGGCACGCCCACCTTCCTGTCCGACGAGGAGCTCACGCGCGTGATGGGGGTGATCCGCGGCGCCTTCGACATCACCGCCGACGCCGAGTGCTCGATCGAGGTCGACCCGCGCACCGCGACGCCCGAGCGCCTGTCGCACCTGTGGTCGCTGGGCCTGAACCGCATCAGCTTCGGGGTGCAGGACTTCGACCCCGAGGTGCAGGAGGCGGTGCACCGCATCCAGCCCTTCGAGCAGGTGCAGGCGCTGATGACGGCCGCGCGCGGCCTGGGCTACGAGTCGATCAACGTCGACCTGATCTACGGCCTGCCCCGGCAGCGCCCCGACAACTTCGCGCGCACCATCGAGCGCGTGATCGGGATCTCGCCCGACCGCATCGCGCTGTACGGCTACGCGCACCTGCCCGAGCGCTTCAAGCCGCAGCGCCGCATCGTCAGCGCCGACCTGCCCGACGGCGCGGCGCGCCTGGCGATGCTCGGCCACGCCATCGAGGCCTTCGGCGCCGCCGGGTACGAGTACATCGGCATGGACCACTTCGCCAAGCCGGACGATCCGCTGGCGGTGGCCAAGCGCGAGGGCAAGCTGCACCGCAACTTCCAGGGCTACACCACGCAGCCCGAGTGCGACATGCTGGGCCTGGGCGTGTCGGCCATCGGCCGCGTGGGCGCCACCTACGCCCAGAACGCCAAGACCATCGAGGGCTACGAGAACGCGCTCGGCGAGGGCCGCTTCGCCACCGTGCGCGGCCTCGCGCTCGACGCCGACGACCTGATGCGCCGCTCGATGATCATGGACATCATGTGCCGCGGGCGGCTCGACTTCGCCGCCGTCAAGGCCGAGTTCGGCGTCGACGTGCCCAGCGCCTTCGCCGCCGAGCTGGCGCGCCTGGCGCCGCTGGCCGAGCATGGCCTGGTGGCGGTCGGCCCCGACGCGGTGCAGGTCAGCGAGGCCGGCTGGTACGTGGTGCGCGCCGTGGCCATGGCGTTCGACCGTTACCTCGCCGCCGCGGCGCAACGCGCGAGTTTCTCGAAGATCGTCTGATGGAGGGCTTGTCCCTCGTCGCGGCGGCGGCCTTGATGGGCCTGGCCGGCCTGCCGCATTGCGCCGCCATGTGCGCCGCGCCCTGCGCGGCGGTGGCCGGCCGCGGGCCGGGCGGCCAGCCGGTGTTCCAGCTTGCCCGCCTGGCCGGCTACGCCGCCGCCGGTGCGGTGGCCGCCGCCGGCGTGGGCGCGCTGCGCGAGGGGCTCGCCTTCTCGCCTGCGCTGCGCCCGCTGTGGACCCTGCTGCACCTGGCCGCGCTCGCCTTCGGCCTGTGGATGCTGGCGCGCGGACGCTGGCCCGAATGGCTGGCACGCCGTAACGCCGTCCCCCAGCCTGCGAGCGCGGGTGGCTGGCAGCGCGTGGTCGGGCCGCTGCGCAGCGCGGGGGCCGGCTTCGCCTGGATCGCCTGGCCCTGCGCGCTTTCGCAATCGGCGCTGCTGGTGGCCGCGCTCGGCAACACCCCGGGGCAAGGGGCTGCGGTGATGGGGGTTTTCGCGTTGGTGTCCTCGCCGGCGCTGTGGGTGGGGCCCGCGCTGTGGCAGCGCTGGCGGGCGCTGCATCCGTCACCGGGCGGCTCGGCGGCCGCGCGTGCCGAGCGTGCGGAGTGGCCCGTGCGGCTGGCGGGCGCATTGATCGCGGCAGGCTCCGCCTGGGCGCTCGGCCACGGGCTGTGGGCGCGCTTCGTCGCATGGTGCGCGACCTGAGGCCCCGTGGGCGCAGGCGCTGCAGTGGATCAGGGCTTCGGCGGTGGCCGGCGCCGCTCGGCCCAGCGCGCCAGCGCGTATAGCGCCAGCGGCGCGAGGAAGAGCAGCCACACCGGATTGCGCAGGGGCTGCGGGTCGAAGCCCACCGGCGCTTCGTTGCTGACGAGGCCGAAGGCCATCAGCACGAAGAACAGGCCGAGTGCCGCGCTGCCCAGCCACAGGCCGAGGCGCTCGCGGTGCGGCGCGATCAGCATCGCCGCGATGTAGACGAGGAAGGTCGCCAGCCCCAGCAGGCCGCGCGGCCACAGTCGCTGCACCGCCTCGGCGAAGGTCTCGCGCTGGCTGCCCTCCATCGACTCGCCGATGAACAGCATCAGGAACAGCAGCGCGGCCATCAGGCCGATGGTGCGCGCACTCCATCGCAGCACCCGCACGCCGCGGCGGTGGTCGAGTTCGCTGAGGGTGACCGTCATCGGTGGCTCCGTGTGCGGGGGAGCCTATCGCGCACGCCACCGCCTCGGCGTTGAGCCGACGCAAGGGCAGGCCAGGGCGGTTCAGGCGCGGCCCTGCGCGGCGCGCCAGGCCTGGATGCGCGGCATCAGGGCGGCCAGGCGTGCCAGGCTGGCCGCCGGCCAGCAGCGCTCGCGCTCGTAATACTCGGACACCACCAGCGCGCCCGGCGGCAGCACCACCCACGGCTGCTTGGATGCCGTGAAGATGTGGATGTCCGGCGGCAGCCGGTCGGGCTCGTCGAGCGTGCCCACGCGCAC
The DNA here is from genome assembly GCA_035716845.1 of Burkholderiaceae bacterium. Lineage (GTDB taxonomy): Bacteria > Pseudomonadota > Gammaproteobacteria > Burkholderiales > Burkholderiaceae_C > CADEEN01. The sequence goes on along the minus strand of DASTJE010000079.1, from coordinate 7,412 downwards.
GAAGGCGGTGAGCGGCCCCGAGCCGGCATAGTGGCTCCACAGCGCGATGCGGCAGCGCGGGCAGCGCGCGATCTGCTGGCCCAGCCCGCTGGCCGAGGGCGTGTCGACGAGCTCGGGCGCCCCGGCCACGAGTTCGACACGGTCGGCCTCGATCAATGCGTTGAGGGCGAACGAGCCTCCGCTCTCGCGCTGGCACCAGCGGCAGTGGCAGCAGTGCACGAACAGCGGCGCGTCGGTCAGGCGGTAGCGTACGGTGCGGCAGTCGCAGCCGCCGCTAAGCGGGGCTGACGTGATGCCGGCGGGTACTGCAGGATCGTGCGACATGGGACCCCCTGGTACCGAGCCTCAGCCCCTCCTGCGCAGGGCCGTCCGATGGAAGGCGCTTCGACTTGGCGTGAGCGGCCATTGGAGCAGAACGAGGCGATCATCCGGCGCGTGGCGACCGCGGCACTCTCGAGGAGGCGACGCCGCTAGGGTTTACGCCCTTGGCACTGTGGCCTGCTAGGCGTAACAATCGGTGTCGTCACAAATGACCGGCGGCGTCCGCGCCGCGAAAGACGTGAGCGGATCCATGCTGCGCCTGCGCCTGCGCGCGATCGAGGCGACATTGCCTTCCACCGACGACGCCGGGACGATCGCGCCCGAGGTCGAGACTTGGCACGATTCGACGATCGCGCTCGAGCAAGGCCTGGAGGTGGTGGAGCTGCCGGTGGAGCCGGAACCCGTCTCGGGGGGCGAAGCGCCGCCCGCCTGATGGCTGGCGGAAGCGGTGAGATTCGAACTCACGGACGGTTGCCCGTCGCCGGTTTTCAAGACCGGTGCCTTAAACCGCTCGGCCACGCTTCCTGGGGTGCGATTCTCGCCTGTCGCCGGTTTTGCCTGCACTCACATCGCTGCGCGATATGAGTTCCGGCGCAGCGCCTGACGGCGCTGAACAAGACCGGTGCCTTAAACCGCTCGGCCACGCTTCCTGGGCTGCGATTGTGGCCGATCGCGCCATGCGACACTGCGCGCCCATCGAGCCGGCCGCCACATGAACACGACCGAAATCTTCCTTGTCGCGATGGTCATCATCTTCGCCGCGCCGTACCTGGTGTGGCGGCTCGGGCGTACCGATTACTGGGCGCCGCTGGTGGTGGTGCAGATCGTCGCGGGCATCGTGCTCGGCCCCGGGGTGCTGGGCGCGGCGTTCCCCGACTACTACGCCTTCGTGTTCACGCCGCAGGTGATCCAGGCGCTCAACGGCGTGGCGTGGTGGGCGGTGATGCTGTTCGTGTGGATCGCGGGCATCGAGCTCGACCTGGCGGCGGCCTGGCGCGAGAAGCGCGAGGCCGGCACCACGGCCGTGTTCGCGATGGCCGTGCCGATGGCACTGGGCTGCGCGGCGGCCTGGCTGCTGCCCGGTGGCGGCTGGATGGGGCCGCAGGGCACGCCGTGGCAGTTCGTGCTGGGCATCGGCATGTCCTGCGCCGTCACCGCGCTGCCGATCCTGGTGCTGCTGATGGAAAAGCTGGCCATCCTGCGCCAGCCGCTGGGGCAGCGCATCCTGCGCTACGCCAGCCTGGACGACATCGCGATCTGGTCGGTGCTGGCGCTGATCCTGGCCGAGTGGCAGCGCCTGGGCAAGCAGGTGCTGTTCCTGCTGCTGTTCGCCCTCGCCGCCTGGGTCGTGCGCCGCCTGATGCCGCGGCTGGCCGAGCGCGACCGCTGGTACGTCTCGGTGGTGTGGCTGCCGCTGGTCGCGCTGGGCGCCGACTGGTGCGGTCTGCACTTCATGATCGGCGCCTTCCTGGCCGGGGCGGTGCTCGATGCGCACTGGTTCGACCAGCGGCGCATGGACCAGCTGCGCGACAACGTGCTGCTGGTGCTGATGCCGGTGTTCTTCCTGTCCACCGGCCTGCGCACGCAGTGGGGCGTGGGCGGCGTCACGGTGTTCGTCGCGGCGGCGCTGTTTCTCGCCGCCGCGGTGGCCGGCAAGCTGGCCGGCGTGGCGCTGGCCGGGCGCGTGCTCGGCTGGTCGCGCACCGAGACGCTGGCGGTGGGCTTCCTGCTGCAGACCAAGGCGCTGATCATGATCATCTTCGCCAACGTGCTGCTGGACAAGCAGATCATCAGCGCCGACACCTTCACCGCCCTGCTCATCATGGCGGTGGCCAGCACCATGCTCACGGTGCCGGCGGTGACGCCGCTGCTGGCGCGCCTGCGCGCGCTGGGCCGGGTCTAGCCCGGCCCCGTCCCGGACTCAGCGCCTGGATGCGGCGAGCGCGACGCGCTCGCGGCCCAGCGGGTCGCGGCCCGTCGGGTCGACCCACTTCGAGTAGTGCGGCAGTTCGCCCAGGCCGTCGTCGAGCGACTCGCCGGCCACGCGCACGCCCATGGGGTCGCGGCCGGTGCGGTCGGTCCACTTCGAGTAGTGCGGCAGCACGCCCAGGCCGCTGTCGAGCTTCTGGCCGGGCACCTGGCCGTCGGTGCCGGCACTGGTGGCGACGCAGGCCGCGGCGAGGGTGAAAAGAGCGACGAGTCGGGGCAGCATCATGGGCATTTCTCCGGTGGGCGTGGGTCGCCGCCAGGCCCTTTGCCCCGCGGTCCACGGGTGCATATCGGCGCGCGCCGCCGCCGACTTCAGTGCGCCGGCGCGGCACAACGTGAAGAGTTGCCGCCCCGGGGCGGTTTCAGCCGGGCGGCTGCGCGGCCTCGCAGGGCACCTGCACCAGCTCGCGCCGTCCGCCGTCCACGCGCACGGCCGTGAGCGCACCGCCCCACACGCATCCGGTGTCGATGGCCAGCAGCCCGGGGCGCTCGATCAGCCCGAGCGTGCTCCAGTGCCCGAAGGCGACCGGCGTGCCGGCGCTGGCGCGCCACGGCACGTCGAACCACGGCCGGTAGCCCGGCGGTGCGGCCGCCGCGCCTTCCTTGACCTTGAAGTCGAGCGTGCCGTCGTCGTCGCGCACGAAGCGGATGCGCGTGAGCACGTTGATCACGTGGCGCCAGCGGTCGGCGCCCTGCAGCGCCTCGTCCCAGCGGGCCGGCTCGTTGCCGTACATGCGCGGCAGGAAGTCCGCCAACGCCGGGCCCTGCAGCATCTGCTGCACCTCGGCGGCCAGCGTCAACGTCTCCTGCGCCGTCCACGCGGGGTTGACGCCCGCGTGCACGCACAGCCAGCCGTGGCGCGAGAGCGCCAGCGGGCGCGCGCGCAGCCAGTCGAGCCAGGCGGCGCGGTCGGGCGCCTCGAGGATCTCGCGCAGGGTGTCCGTGCGGTGCTCGGGCCGCACGCCGTGCGCCACCGCCAGCAGGTGCAGGTCGTGGTTGCCCAGCAGCGCCTCGGCGGCGCTGCCGAGGCCGCGCAGGCGCCGCAGCACCGCCAGCGATTGCGGGCCCCGGTTGACCAGGTCGCCCAGCACGGTGAGCGTGTCGCGCGAGGGCGAGAAGCCGATCTCGGCCAGCAGCCGCTCGAAGGCGTCGCAGCAGCCCTGCAGGTCGCCGATCAGGTAGTGCATCGGCGGCGCGTCAGGCGGCGGGAAGGGGACGGGAAGGGGGCGGCACGGAGCCATTCTGCTACGCTGACCGCCCTGTACGGCTCCCGGGGCCCCGCGCGGCCTCGATCGATGGACGTTGCCCTTCTCGTCTTCCTGATCCTGCTCAACGGCGTGTTCGCCATGTCCGAGATGGCGCTCACGGCCAGCCGCAAGGCGCGGCTGCAGGTGATGGTCGAGGCCGGCGAGCCCGGCGCCCAGACGGCGATCGAGCTGCACGAGAAGCCCACCAAGTTCCTGTCGACGGTGCAGATCGGCATCACCTCGATCGGCATCCTCAACGGCATCGTCGGCGAGGCCGCGTTCTCGCAACCGCTGGCGGGCTGGCTGGCGGCCACCTTCCCGCTGGTGGGCCAGAAGGCGGCATCGATCTCGGCCACCGGGCTGGTGGTGGTCATCATCACCTTCCTGACCATCATCTTCGGCGAACTGGTGCCCAAGCGCCTGGGCCAGTTGTTCCCGGAAACCATCGCGCGCCTGGTGGCCACGCCGATGAACTGGCTGTCCGCGGCCACGCGCCCCTTCGTGGCGCTGCTGTCGGTGACGACCGAGGCGATGCTGCGCTTGCTGGGCATCCGCGGCATGGCCGGGCGCAGCGTCACCGAGGAGGAGATCGCGGCCAGTCTCGAGGAGGGGCTGGACGCCGGCGTGATCGAGGAGCAGGAGCACCAGATGGTGCGCAACGTGTTCCGCCTCGACGAGCGCCAGATCGGCTCGATGATGCTGCCGCGCGCCGAGATCGCCTGGCTCGACGCCGAGGCTCCGCTCGACGACACGCTCGCGCGCATGGCCGAGCACCGCCATACGCGCTATCCGGTGTGCCGCGGCGACCTCTCCGATGTGGTGGGCGTGCTGCCGGCACAGGCGCTGGTGGGGCCGCTGGCGCGCGGCGAGCGCCCGTCGATCTCCGAGCTCGTGACGCCGCCGGTGTTCGTGCCCGAGACGCTCACCGGCATGGAGCTGCTCGAGCAGTTCCGGGGCTCCGACAACGAGCTGGTGTTCGTGGTCGACGAGTACGGCGAGGTGCAGGGCGTGATCACCGTGCGCGACCTGCTGGAGGCCATCACCGGCGAATTCGCGGCCCCGACGGGCGAGGACGCCTGGGTGGTGGCGCGGCCCGACGGCAGCTGGCTGGTCGACGGCCTGATCCCGGTGCCCGAGCTCAAGGACAGGCTCGGCCTGAAGGCCCTCCCCGAGGAAGACCGGGGGCGCTACAACACGCTGGCTGGCATGATCATGCTCCTGCTCGGCCGCCTGCCGCGCGCGTCCGACCACGTCGAGTGGGAGGGCTGGCGCTTCGAGGTGGTCGACATGGACGGCAAGCGCATCGACAAGGTACTCGTCGCCCCCCTACCTGTCACCGGAGAACTTCTTGATCGACCCGAACCTGTTCGGCCAGCCCACCGCGCTGGACCGTAGCCAGCACCGCGGCCTGCGGCTGGACCTCGACACCGTGCGCTTCGACCGCACGGCCGCCCTGAACTCGCTCTTCGTCACCGCGGTCGAGTTCGCCGACGTGTGCCGCGAGTACCCCATCGTCTTCGTCGACGCGGGCGAGAACGAGCAGGGCAAGCGCGAAGTGGCGCCGGTGGCGGTGCTCGGCCTGGCGCCGGGCGAGAACCTGGTATGGCACGAGGGCCGCTGGGGCGCGCGCTACGTGCCGGCGCTGCTGCGCAGCTACCCCGTGGGCATGGCGCGCGCGGGCGAGGACCGCTTCGTGGTGGTGTTCGACGCCCAGCATGCGCCACTGTCGGCCGAGCAGGGCGCGCCGCTGTTCGACGACAACGGCGAGCCGAGCGCGGCACTCGAGCAGCGCCGCCGCTTCGTCGAGGAGATCGAGCGCGAAGCGCAACGCACGCGCATGGTGTGCCGCCGCCTGCAGGAGCTCGATCTGCTGCAGCCGATGCGCTTCGACGCCACGCTGCCAGATGGCAGCAGCTTCAAGGTCGACGGCTTCATGACCATCAACGAGGAGCGCCTGCGCGACCTGAAGGACCACCAGGTGCTCGAGCTGCACCGCACCGGCCTGCTCGGCCTGATCCACGCGCACCAGATCTCGCTGTCCCTGATGCGGGTGCTGGTCGAGAAGCGCGTCGAGCGCATGGCGCCGCGTCCAGCCTGAGGCGGCCGGGCGCGGGGGGGCCAGTGATGTCGAGCCGCCGGCTGCTGGCCGCCCTCGTCGTCCTGTTGTCGCTCGCCGCCGCCGGCCTGTATGGCTGGCAGGCCGAGCGCGCGCACGACGAGCTGCGCCGCGCCACGCTCGCGCAGGCCGAGCAGCGGGCGTCGCTGCTGGCGCAGGCCCTGTCGGGCGAGATCGACCACCTGATGCGCGGCGTCGACTTCGCGCTCAAGGACCTGCGCGACACCTACCTGCGCGCACCGCGGGAATTCTCGACGTCGGTGTTCTCGACGCTCGAGAACTTTCCGGCGGGGGCGCTGTTTCACGTGGCCGTGATCGGCGCGGACGGGCGCGTGGCCTTCTCCACGCAGGGCGCGCCGGTGGCAAGCGATGTCGGCGACCAGCCGCATGTCCGGGCGCACCAGTCGGGCGGCGACCGGCTCTTGATCAGCGGGCCCCAGCGCGTCCACGGCGACGGCGCCTGGTCCCTGCTGCTGACGCGGCCGCTCCTCGACCGTCAGGGGCGTTTCGCGGGCGTGATGGTGGTCGGCGTCGCGCCGCAGTACCTGTCGCGCGAGCTGGCGCGCATCGAGATCTCGCGCCAGGACGTGATCGCGCTGTTCGACCTGCAGGGGCGGTACGTCGCGCGCAACCGGGACGTCGAGCGTGTGCTGGGCCGATCGGTCGATCCCGAGCGGCCCTTCCTGGCGCCCGGCGCGGCGCCCAGCGGCCGGTTCCGCGCGCCTGCGTCGCTCGATGCGGTGCCCCGGCTCTTTGCCTGGCAGCGCAACGACACCTACGGGCTGCTGACGGTGGTGGGCCTCGACGAGGCGGCGACGCTGGCGACGGTCGATGCCGCGCGCGCCCAGGAACGCTGGCGCGCCCTGGCCGTGGGCGTGCTGGTGATCCTCGGCGGTGTGGCCATTGCCGTGCTGACGCTGGGTGCCGGGCGCAGGGACTTGCGCCTGGCCGAGAGCGAGGCCGGCTACGCGCGCCTGTTCGGCAGCATGCGCGACGCGTTCACGCGCGCGGACATGTCCGGCCGCCTGGTCGAATTCAACGCGGCGTTCCTGGACCTGCTGGGTTACAGCGCGGAGGAGGCGCGCCGGCTCTCGTTCCTCGACTTCACGCCTTCCGAGTGGCACGAATTCGAGGCCAGGATCATTGCCGAACAGGTGCTGCCACGCGGCCATTCGGACGTGTTCGAGAAGGCCTACCGGCGCAAGGACGGCCGCATCGTCCCCGTCGAGCTGCGCGTGTTCCTGCTGCGCGACGAGCGCGGCGAGCCCTCGGGCCTGTGGGCCATCGTGCGTGACATCTCGGACCGCAAGCGCGCCGAGGCGGCCCTGCGCGAAAGCGAAGAGCGTTATCGGGCCATCGTCGAGCACTCGTTGCAGGGTGTGGTGATCGTCGACGCCGACTGGCGCATCGTCTACGCCAACCCGCAGGACGCGCGCATCTTCGGCTGCAGCGAACCGTCGGAGATGACCGGCCGCTCGTTCGGCGAGTTCCTGGCCGACGAGGCGGTCGAGCGCGCGCGGGCCTACCAGCGCGCGCGCCTGGGCGGGGATCTGGCGCCGGCCCACTACACGACCCGCGGCAAGCGGCGCGACGGCACGCTGATCTGGCTGGAGATCGCCGCCACCACGATCACCTGGGACGGGCGCCCCGCGGTGCTGGGCCTGCACCGCGACATCACCCAGGAGCGCCAGGCCCTGGAGCAGCTGCGCGTCTCCGAGGAGCGTTTCGCGACGCTGTTC
>DASTJE010000078.1:0-4215 GCA_035716845.1 Burkholderiaceae bacterium | reverse complement strand
CGCGAGCGCGCGATGCTGCTGCGCGCCTTCGAGTCGAGCCCGCTCTCCAAGGCCAACTTCTGCGCCTTGAAGCGCCTCGGCGAGGCCGAGCTCGACGCGCTGCTCGCCCAGGCCCGCGCCGAACGCGGTACGCGGTAGTCGTTCTCGCACCCCGGGCGGCAGGCCCGGCGTTGCGCCCGCTCACATCGTGCGCCGGGCGCGGCCTATCATGACTGCATGACCCCCGCGTCCTCGCTCCAGGGTGCGCTGGCCGACGGCGCGCGCGCGCTCGGGCACTGGCTGCAAGGGTGGTGGCGCATCGTCGAGCTCGGGGCCCAGCTCACGACGCTGGCGCTGTCGCCTTCGACGTACTCGCGCGCCCACCGCGCGGCCCTGCTGCGGCACGTGGTGCTCGGCACCGTGCCCTCGCTGCTGTGGTTCACGGCGCTGTCGACCCTGCTCAGCCTGATCGTGATCCGCATCGTCGTGGTCACCTCGGTGAGCTACGGGCTGTCGCAGTACGCGCTGGAGATGGTGGTGCGCGTGCTGGTGCTCGAGCTGATCCCGCTGACCGCCGCGCTGTTCGCGGCGCTGCGCTGCACGATCCCGTTCGCGGCCGAGGTGGCGGCGCTGCGCGCGAGCGGCCGCTGGGCCGCCCTGCAGCGCGCCGGCGCCGACCCGCTGGCCGCCGAGGCGCTGCCGCGCGTGAGCGCCGGGACCTTCTGCGCCCTGCTGCTGGCGGCCATCAGCTGCGGCGTCACGCTGGTGCTGGCCTACCTGGCGGTGTACGGCTTCACGGCCGCAGGCTTCGCCGCCTACACCCGCACCGTGGGCCATGTGTTCGACGCCGGCGTGTCGCTGGTGTTCGGGCTCAAGATCCTCGCCATGGCGCTGGCGGTGGCGCTGCTGCCGCTGGCCTCGATCCTGATCGCGCCGGCACGCGAACGCCCCGGCACCAGCGCCGAGCTGCGCGGCCTGGTGCGCATGTTCTTCGTGCTGCTGCTGATCGAGGCGGGCTCGCTGGTGGGCAACTACTACTGACGCATGGACGACAAGGCCGATCCCCCGACCGCCCCGGCAGTGCGCTACCTGGAGCTCAAGGCCGCGCTGCTGCTGGCGCTGCTGCTGGCGCTGGTGGGCGGCACCGCGCTGTACCTGATGTACGCGCGCGGCGTGTTCGAGCAGACGCAGCGCCTGGTGCTGCTGGTGGACGACTCCGAGGGCGTGCGCGTGGGCATGGACCTCACGTTCTCGGGCTTCCCGATCGGGCGCGTGCGGCGCGTCGAGCTCTCGCCCGAGGGCAATGCACGCATCCTCGTCGACGTGCCGCGCAAGGACGCTCACTGGCTGCGCGCCTCGAGCATGTTCACGCTGGTGCGCAGCCTGGTGGGCGGCGCCTCGCTGCGCGCCTACAGCGGCGTGCTGACCGACCCGCCCCTGCCCGACGGCGCGGAACGCAAGGTGCTGGTGGGCGACACCGCGGCGCAACTGCCGATCCTGGTGGCCTCGGCGCAGGAACTGATCGGCAACCTCAATCGCCTCACCGCGCAGGACTCGGCGCTGGCGAGCACGCTGGCCAATCTGCAGACGCTGACCGAGAAGCTAAACGGCCCGCAGGGCGCGGCCGGTGCGCTGCTCGGCAAGGATCTCGACCCCAAGAAGATCGCCGGCACGGTGGACCGCGTGAACGCGCTGCTGGCGCGCCTGGACGGCATGGCCGCGCGCGCCGACGCGCAGGTGCTCGGGCCCGAAGGCCTGCTGCCCGAGACGCGCGCCAGCGTGGTGCAGCTCAATGCCCTGCTGGCCGACGCGCGCGGCACGTTGAGGAAGGTGGACGCGCTGCTGGCCGAGGCGCAGGCGGTGGCCGGCAACGTGCGCGAGGGCACCACCGACCTGGCGGCGCTGCGGCGCGAGGTCGACGCCACGGTGCGCAAGGTCGAATCGATGGTCGACGAGCTCAACCGCAAATGGCCGTTTGCGAAAGACCCCCGCGAACTGGAACTCAAGCTCAAATGAAGCGCCTGCTCTCCCTCGTCTCCGTGGTCCTGCTCGCGGCCTGCGCCGGCGGCCCTGCGCCGGCGCCGTGGCAGGGCGAAGCACAGGGCGCGATGGCGCGCGCCAGCGCTGCGTGGCTGGCGGGCGAGAGCAAGGCCTACGAGGCCGAGATCGCACGCGCGCGCGCCGCGGTGGCCGCCACCGGCCGTACCGAGCTCGCTGCGCGCGTGGAGCTGATGGACTGCGCGCTGCGCGTGGCCGGCCTCGACTTCGGTCCGTGCCCACGCTTCGAGGCCCTGCGTCTCGACGCGGACGCGGCCGAGCGCGCCTATGCCGACCATCTGGCCGGCCAGTCCCTGCCGCGCGAAGCCATCGCCCTGCTGCCGCCTGCGCAGCAGATCGGCGCCACGGCACGCGCCACCGGCACCGCGCCCGCGCCGGCCGCCGTGCAAGGCATCGACGACCCGCAGTCGCGCCTGATCGCGATCGCCCTGCTGTTCCAGGCCGGCCAGGCGAGCCCGCAGGCGATCGCGTTGGCCGTCGACACCGCATCGGCCCAGGGTTGGCGCCGGCCGCTGCTGGCGTGGCTGAAGGTGCAGGCACGGCGTGCCGAGCAGGCGGGCGATGCCGCCGCGCTCGCGGCCCTGCAGCGGCGCATCGCGCTGGTGGAGGGGCCGCGACCCTGACGCGCGGACGCGCCGCCCCTCCGGGCAGCAAGGTCATTGCGCGAACTGGACACGAACGGCGAGGCGGCGCATCGTCTCGCCCCGGTCGCACCCGCGCCGGTCGCAGGAGAACGGCGATGCTCATGGCCCGCCCCGACACCGGCTTCACCGGCTCGATCCCCGAGTTCTACGAGCGGCACCTCGTGCCGCTGATCTTCGAGCCCTACGCGCAGGACCTTGCCGATCGCCTGGGGCCCCGTGCGATGCACCACGTGCTGGAGGTGGCGGCGGGCACCGGCGTGGTGACGCGGGCGCTGGCGCGGCGCTTGCCCGCGGCCGTGGGGATCACCGCCACCGACCTCAACCCGGCCATGCTCGACGAGGCGCAGCGCGTGGGCACGGCGCGCCCGGTCCGGTGGCAGCCGGCCGATGCGATGGCGCTGCCGTTCGACGACGCGCGCTTCGACGCCGTGGTGTGCCAGTTCGGCGCGATGTTCTTCCCCGACAAGCCGCGCGCCTATGCGGAGCTGCGCCGCGTGCTGCGCCCGGGGGGCCTGCTGCTGTTCAACGTCTGGGACCGCATCGAGAGCAACGAATTCGCCGCCGTGGTGACCGACGCACTGGCCGAGATGTTCCCGCACGACCCGCCGCGCTTCCTCGCGCGCACGCCGCACGGCCATGCCGATCCGGTGGCACTGCGCCGCGACCTCGCGGACGCCGGCTTCGAGCAGGCGCCGCGCCTGGAGGTGGTGGCCCGGCGCAGCCGCGCCGCGCGCGCGGCCGACGTCGCCCTGGCCTACTGCGAAGGCACGCCGCTGCGCAACGAGATCGAGGCGCGCGACCCGACGGCGCTGCCCGCGGCCACGCAGGCCGCCACGCAGGCCCTGGCGGCGCGCTTCGGCGACGGCCCGGTCGATGGCCTGATCCAGGCGTTGGTGATCGCCGTCGAGCGGTAGGACGCTAGGCCGCCTGCAGGCGGATCACGCGCGAACGCAGCTGGCCGCAGCCGGCGTCGACGTCCTGCCCGGCCGACTGGCGCAGGCGCGTCAGCACGCCGCGCTGGTTGAGCGTGCGGAACAGCGCGGTGCAGCGCTCGGTCGCAGGGCGGCGGTACGGCGAGCCCTCGACGGCGTTGAAGGGGATCATGTTGAGGATGGCGTAGCGCCCGCGCAGCCGCGCGACGAGGCCCTCGACCTCGTCGTCGCCGTCGTTGACGCCCTCGATCAGCGTCCACTGGATCTGCGTGGGGTAGCCGCTGGTGCGCGCGTAGCGCTCGGCCGCGTCGAGCAGCGACGCCACCGCGATCTTCGGCGCGCGCGGCAGCAGCGCGGCGCGGCGCGCGTCGTCGGTGGAGTGCAGCGACAGCGCGAGCGCGGGCCTCACGTCGCCCTCGCCCAGGGCCGCCAGGCGATCGAACAGGCGCGCATCGCCCACCGTGGACAGCACGAGCTGCTTGTGGCCGATGCCGCCCTCGCGCCCGAGCAGGTCGATCGCCTCGAGCACCGCGTCGAGGTTGTGCGCCGGCTCGCCCATGCCCATGAACACGACCTTGTTGACCGCGCGCCGCGCGCGCGCC
>DASTJE010000077.1:0-3354 GCA_035716845.1 Burkholderiaceae bacterium | reverse complement strand
CGGGCGCGCTCGACGACGGGCACGTCGATCATTTCGCCATCCACGGCCACCGCGGCGCCGCCCGAGGCAGCGAACGCCGCGCACACGCGCCGAGCCCAGGCGATGCGCTCGGGATCGGCGGCAAACACGCCCTGCACGACGGCGATCTGCTTGGGATGGATGCACAGCTTGGCGCCGAACCCGAGCCGGCGCGAACGCTCCGCATCGGCGCGCAAGCGCGGCGCATCGTCGATCGCGAGGCTCACGCCGTCGGCCGGCGCCGCCAGGCCTCCGAGCCGCGACGCCAGCACCACCTGCGCACGATAGGGCTGCAGCTCGGCCTCGCCGCCGTCGGGCGCGCAGTCGATGCCGAGATCGACCGCCAGGTCGATGCTGCCGAAGGCCAGCCGCACGACCCCCGGCACGCGCGCGATGGCGCGCACCTCCTCGATGCCGCGCGCCGACTCGATGATCGGCAGCACGTCCTTGAACGCATTCTCGAAGGCGTGGCAGACGGCGTCGATGCCGTCGGCCTTGGGCAGCATCACCGCGGCCACGCCCGGATGCCGGCACAGTGCCAGGTCGTCGTCGAACCAGGGCGTGCCCGCCGCGTTGACGCGCACGATCAGCGGCGCGGCTTCGTCCTGCGCTGCGTCGAGAGCACCGTCCAGAGCGTTCGCCAGCGCGTCGCGTGCATCCGGCTTGGCGGCGGGCGCGACGGCGTCCTCGAGATCGACGATGACGGCATCGGCCCCGGCCGCGCGCGCCTTGGCGTAGCGCTCGGGCCGGTCGGCCGGCACGAACAGGTAGGTGCGCGGCTGCCGCGCTGCGAGCCCGTCGTCGCTCATCTGGAGGTCCCTGCCCGGCCCCTTCGCGTGTCCGTCAGGTGCCCAGCAGGCGGCCGATGTGCGGGGTGCGCTCCAGCGCCCAGACGCCTGCGATCAGCGTGCCCATCTCGGCCGGCGTGGCCGCATCGCCGTAGGCGGCGAGCCGGCGCGCCTTGTCCTCCAACTCGGCCCGGCTCAGCGTGTTGCCGGGGTCGCCCTTGGGCTGGTCGACGCGCGCGTCGAGGATTCGTCCATCGCGCGTGCGCACCTGCACCTTGCCGATCCAGCGTTGCGGGTACGCGGCGTCGACCTCGGCGTCTAGCTGCATCGCGACACGGTCGCGGAACTCGGCGACGCGCGGGGCGACGAAGTGGCGGTCGAACTCGTCGAGGCCGGCGTAGCCGAACTCGGCCACCAGGCCCAGCACCGTGCCCATCGAGAACTTGGCCTGGTGCACGGTGGCCGGCACCACGACGCGCCCGAGCACGTCGATCGCCCCCTGGTGCACCCGCGCCTTGACCTCCGCGATGTCGTCCGCGCCGAGCCGGTGCTCGCGCATCAGCGCCAGCAGCGCGTCGGCGCTCGGATGCGTGTGGCGGCACGAGGCGTGGTACTTGAACGAGGTCTCTGCGGTCGCCCAGCGTTCGCCCAGGCCGACCGTCAGCCGGGCCGGATCGGCATCGCTGGACATGCCCGCGGCCATGCCCTGCTCGCCTTCGAGGATGCGCCGCGCGCCGGTGAACCCGTCGCGTGCGAGCCAAGCCGATGCCAGGCCGGCCGAGGCCGCGTGCGCGCAATGCAGCTGCTTGGAATCGGCAGCGTCGCGCAGGAACTCCCACAGGCCCGCGGCCTGCGTGCCCGCGCTGCCGAACGCGTGCAGCATCGTCTCGGCGTCGAGCCCGAGCAGCCGCCCGGTGGCCGCGGCGGCGGCCAGCGTGCCGGCCGTGGCAGTGGTGTGGAAGATGCGGTAGTGCGGCCGGCCGAGGAACTCGCCCACACGGATGCCTACCTCGTAGCCGGCGACCGCGGCGGCCAGGAACTCGCGCCCGCTTGCCCCCGTGGCCTGCGCAGTGGCGAGCGCCGCGGGAAAGACTACCGCGGCCGGATGGAACACCGAGCCGTTGTGCACGTCGTCCTGCTCCACGACATGCGAGGCGGCAGCGTTCACCATCGCCGCGAAATGCGGCGACGTGAGGCGGCGCGAGATCAACACCTCGGCGCCACCTGCGTCGCCGTTGCGCAGCGTCGGCCCCATCGCCAGCGCGTAGCGCTCGATCGCCTGAACGGCCCGGGCGCTCTTGCCCGCGAGCGTCGAGCCCAGCCAGTCGAGGAACAGGTCCTCGCTGCGGCGCAGCACCGCGACGGGGATGTCCTCCGCACGGAGCTTCGCGGCGAAGGCGGCCAGTGCGGCCGAAGGGTGATCGTTCATTGGTGTCTCCGCGAAAGCTCGGTCACGTCAGATCGCGCCCTCAGCGCGCAGCTTCGCGATCTGGTTCGGCGACCGCCCGAGCTCGGCCAGGATGGCATCGGTGTGTGCGCCCAGCGCCGGCACCGCGCCCATCGGCGGCGGCTCTTCGCCGGACACGTGGTGCGGCGGATACAGCGCCGGTACCGGGCCGCCGGGCGTGCCGATCTCGGTCCAGCGCGCGCGGGCCTGGAGCTGCACGTGGCGCCACAGATCGGCCATCTCGTTGAGCCGGCCGTAGGCGATCTGCGCCTCCTCGAGGCGTTCGATCAGCTGCTCGCCGGTCAGCCCCACGCAGACCGACTCGATGATCCCGCGCAAGGTCTCACGCTCGGCCAGGCGTTTCGCGTTGCCCTTGTACTGCGCGGCCAACTCGGGCCGGCGCAGCACCTTGTCGCAGAACTGGCCCCACTCGCGGTCGTGCTGCACCGCAAGCACGATCTGGCGTCCGTCGCCGCAGACGAACGGGCCGTAGGGATAGATCGCCGCGTGTGCGGCACCGGCGCGCGGCGGCGGCGGCTGGCCGCCGAGCGTGTAGTACAGCGGAAAGCCCATCCACTCGGACATGGCCTCGAGCATCGAGATCTCGAGTCGTTTGCCGCGCCCGGTGCGCCCGCGCTCCAGCAGAGCAGCCAGCACGCTGCTGTAGGCGTACATGCCAGCGGCGATGTCGGCGATCGACAGGCCGGCCTTCGACGGATGCTCTGGCGTGCCGGTCACCGACACGAAGCCCGACTCGCTCTGGATCAGCAAGTCGTACGCCTTCTTCTCGGTAAAGGGGCCGCCGTCTCCGTAGCCCGAGATGTCGCAGACCACGAGCTTCGGATTGCGCGGCGCGAGGCTCGCGTGGTCCAGGCCCATGCGCGCCGCGGCGCCCGGGGCCAGGTTCTGCACCAGCACGTCGGCGCGTTCCACCAGTTCCTGAAGCACTGCACGCGAGGCGGCATTCTTGAGGTCGAGCGTCAGGCTCTCCTTGCCGCGGTTGCACCACACGAAGTGCGACGCCGAGCCGCGCGTGCGCGTGTCGTAGGCGCGCGCGAAGTCGCCTTCGCCGGGGCGCTCGACCTTGATGACACGCGCGCC
>DASTJE010000076.1:0-2616 GCA_035716845.1 Burkholderiaceae bacterium | reverse complement strand
TAGGCGGTGGCGAGGTCCCACTTGGTCTGGGCCATCGCCCCCGCGGCGGCGAAGCCGGCAGCCGCGAGCACGAGCGAACGGATCATCGACATGGAAGGCGCTCCTGGGGGTTGAAAAGGGGGTTGGGAAACCGCGAGCTTGCAGTCTATGGACTGTTCAGATAAAACGTCAACGTTTTCTCAACGAGTTCTCGACATTTCAGGGAAAGCCCCATGTCCGGCAGCCCACGCAAGCACCCCGCCCGAGCGCCGCGCGGCGGCCCGAGCATCGTCTCGTCCGCGCACCTCGTGTCGCCGCGCAGCGCCGAGCTGTCGGAGTTCGAGTTCGGCCTCATCGTGGCCTGGAACGCCTTCTCGCGCTGGGCCGTGCGCTGCATGGCCGCCGCCGGCGTGGGCGACCTCACGATCACCGACGTGCTGCTGCTGCACCACGTCAACCACCGCGCGCGCAACAAGAAGCTCGCCGACATCTGCTTCGTCCTCAACTACGAGGACACCCACGTGGTGGCCTACTCGCTCAAGAAGCTGGTGGCCGCGCGCCTGGTGAAGGCCGACAAGGTGGGCAAGGAAGTGCTCTACAGCCCCACCGCCGGCGGCGAGGCCGCCGTGCAGGCCTACCGCCAGGTGCGCGAGCAGTGCCTGGTGCAGAGCCTGGACACCGAGCTCAACGCCGACCTCGGCGAACTGGCGCGCCTGCTGCGCACCATGAGCGGCATGTACGACCAGGCGGCGCGGGCGGCGAGCTCGCTGTAGATCGAAGCGCACCCCAATCCATTGGCAGCCATGACCCCTACCGCACCTCCCCGCTGGCAGTTCTGGATCGACCGCGGAGGCACCTTCACCGACGTGGTCGGCCGCCGCCCCGACGGCGCGCTGGTCACGCTCAAGCTGCTCTCAGAGAACCCCGAGCAGTACCGCGATGCCGCGGTCGAAGGCATCCGGCGCCTGCTGGAACTCGCGCCCGGCGAACCCATCACGCCGGAGCGCGTCGAGTGCGTGAAGATGGGCACCACGGTGGCCACCAACGCGCTGCTCGAGCGCAAGGGCGACCGCACGCTGCTGGTCACCACGCGCGGTTTTCGCGACGCGCTGCGCATCGCCTACCAGGCGCGGCCGAAGCTGTTCGAGCGCCGCATCGTGCTGCCCGAGCTGCTCTACGAGCGCGTGATCGAGGCCGCCGAGCGCATCGGCGCGCACGGCGAGGTGATCGAGCCGCTCGACGAGATGCACCTGCGCGAGCGCCTGTGGGCCGCGCACGACGCGGGCATCCGCAGCGTGGCCATCGTCTTCATGCACGGCTGGCGCTACCCGGCCCACGAGCAGGCCGCGGCGCGCATCGCGCGCGAGGCGGGCTTCACGCAGGTCAGCGTGTCGCACGAGGTCAGCCCGCTGATGAAGCTGGTCTCGCGCGGCGACACCACGGTGGTGGACGCCTACCTGTCGCCGATCCTGCGCCGCTACGTCGACCAGGTGGCCGGCGAGATGCCCGGCGTGCGCCTGTTCTTCATGCAATCGAGCGGCGGCCTCACCGAGGCGCACCGCTTCCAGGGCAAGGACGCCATCCTCTCGGGCCCGGCCGGCGGCATCGTGGGCATGGTGCGCACCGCGGTGGCCGGCGGCCATGCCAAGGTGATCGGCTTCGACATGGGCGGCACCAGCACCGACGTCAGCCACTACGCCGGCGAGTTCGAGCGCGCCTTCGAGACCCTGGTGGCCGGCGTGCGCATGCGCGCGCCGATGATGAGCATCCACACCGTGGCCGCCGGCGGCGGCTCGATCCTCGCGTTCGACGGCGCGCGCCTGCGCGTGGGCCCCGAGAGCGCGGGCGCCAACCCCGGTCCGGCCAGCTACCGCCGCGGCGGCCCGCTGGCGGTGACGGACGCCAACGTGCTGCTCGGAAGGATCCAGCCGGCGTACTTTCCCAAGGTGTTCGGCCCGGCGGCCGACGAGGCGCTCGACCGCGACGCGGTGGCGGCCCGGTTCGAGGCCCTGGCCGCCGAGGTGCGCGCCAGGACCGGGCGCGACGCCACGCCCGAGTCGCTCGCCGAAGGCTACCTGCAGATCGCGGTGCAGAACATGGCCAATGCGATCAAGCGCATCTCGGTGGCGCGCGGCTACGACGTCACGCAGTACACGCTGCAGTGTTTCGGCGGCGCCGGCGGCCAGCACGCCTGTGGCGTGGCCGACGCGCTGGGCATGTCGCGCGTGTTCATCCATCCGCTGGCCGGCGTGCTGTCGGCCTACGGCATGGGCCTGGCCGACCAGATCGCGATGCGCGAGGCCAGCGTCGAGCAACTGCTCGACGAGGCCGGGCTGGCGGCGGCCGGGCAGCGCCTGGACACGCTGGGCGCCGCCGCGGCCGAGGAGGTGGCGAGCCAGGGCGTGGCGCGCGAGCGCGTCGAACTGCGCCGCCACGTGCATGTGCGCTACCAGGGCACCGACACCGCGCTCGTGCTGCCCTTCGGTACGCTCGCTGCGGTGCGCGACGCCTTCGAGGCCGCCTACCGCCAGCGCTTCGCCTTCCTGATGCCCGACCGCGCGCTGGTGATCGAGGCGGTGTCGGTGGAGGCCATCGGCCCCGGCGAGCGCCACGGCGTGGCCGCGGGCGGCCCCGAGC
>DASTJE010000075.1:0-17349 GCA_035716845.1 Burkholderiaceae bacterium | reverse complement strand
GGGCTACGACGTCGAGAAGCTGTACGTCGAGCGCGAGTCGCTCGCCGTGCGCGGGCTGACCGAGGACGACCTGCTCGTCGACGTCGACGTCATCGGCAGCGCCGAGATGGCGGCGCTGATGGCCGAGCAGGACGTCGTGCTCTCGTTCTGAGTCCGAGGCCCCGACCGATGCTGCACATCGTCAACAAGTCGCACACCGAGCGCAATGCGCTCGCCAGCTGCCTGCGCCTGGCGCGCGACGGCGCCACGATGCTGCTGATCGAGGACGGCATCTATGCCGCCACCCAGGGCACGGCCGCGGCCTCCGGCATCGCCGCCGCGACGGGCCGAATCAAGGTCTGCGTGCTGCAGCCCGACGTCGAGGCGCGCGGCATGGCCGGCCGCCTCGCCGAGGGCGTGCGCGCCGTCGACTACGCCGGTTTCGTCGACCTGGTCGCCGAACACCCCACGAGCCAGTCCTGGCTCTGACCCCCGAGCGCCCATCCCGGCCGCAGATTTCCTAGGAGAGAAGACACCATGTCCATCGAAGTGAACGGCGCCACCGTCGAGACCGACGAGGAGGGCTACCTCGTCAACCTGGCCGACTGGAACGAGGACATCGCCAACGAGATCGCCAAGAGCGAGAACGTGGAGATGACCGAGAACCACTGGGAGGTGGTGAACTTCCTGCGCCAGTACTACGACGAGTACCAGATCGCGCCCGCGGTGCGCGTGCTGACCAAGGCCATCGGCAAGCAGCTCGGCGAGGAGAAGGGCAACAGCAAGTACCTCTACGAACTGTTCCCCTACGGCCCCGCCAAGCAGGCGTGCAAGATCGCCGGCCTGCCCAAGCCCACCGGCTGCGTGTGACGGGCTGCGTCCTGTGGTCGGCGACGCGCACTGATCGCGGCTAGACGATGGGCGCCCTCTCGATCGCGTACGCGGTGCTGTTCTACGTCGCCGCAGCGGTGTTCGTCGTCGGCCTGGCGTTGAAGATCTTCAGCTACGCGCGCACGCCCGCGCCGCTGAAGATCCCCACCACGCCGGCGCCCACCCGCGCGAGCGGCGTGGCGCTGCGCCTGGTGCGCGAGGTCGCGTTCTTCGAGAGCCTGTTCAAGTCGAGCAAGTGGACCTGGCTGTTCGGCTGGATGTTCCACGCCGCCTTGCTGCTGGTGCTGCTGCGCCATGTGCGCTACTTCCAGCAGCCGGTGTGGACGCCCGTCGTGTGGGTGCAGTTCCTGGGCACCTATGCCGGCTTCGCGATGGTCGCCGGGTTGGCCGGCCTGTGGGCGCGCCGCGTCCTGGTCGACCGCGTGCGCTACATCTCCACGCCCTCGGACCATCTGCACCTGGCGCTGCTGCTGGCCATCGGCCTGTCGGGGCTGGCCCTGCGCTTCGTCGCGCACACCGACATCGTCGCGGTCAAGGCCTTCATGCTCGGCCTGATGCGCTTGGACCTGCAGCCGTTGCCGGCCGATCCGCTGCTGCTGTTGCACCTGAGCCTGGTGGCGGTGCTGCTGATCGTGTTCCCGATCAGCAAGCTGCTGCACGCGCCGGGCCTGTTCTTCAGCCCCACGCGCAACCAGGTCGACAACCCGCGCGACGCGCGCCACCAGGCCGCCTGGGCCGCGGCGCTGGACCGGAACTGAGGGCTGCACACGCCATGGCCGCCGCCAAGTTCGAGACGCCCGCCCTCAAGCCCTACCCGGTGATCCCGCTGGTGGCCGAGGGCTCGATGGCGCACAGCAAGCCCTTCGTCGCCGCCGCCAAGATCCAGGAGGCGATCGGCTTTCCGGGCGAGCTCGCCGAGGGCTGGGAAGAGCGCGCCATCGCCAAGATGGGCGAGCTGCTCGGCAAGTACCGTTCGCTGCGCGTCTACATGGATGCCTGCGTGCACTGCGGCGCCTGCTCGGACAAGTGCCACTACTTCCTCGGCACCGGCGACCCGAAGAACATGCCGGTGGCGCGCCAGGACCTGATGCGCGCGGTCTACCGCCGCTACTTCACCTTCGCCGGCAAGCACTTTCCCAGGCTCGTCGGCGCCACGGACCTCACCCGCGAGGTGCTCGACGACTGGTACAGCTATTACCACCAGTGCTCCGAGTGCCGGCGCTGCAGCGTGTTCTGCCCCTACGGCATCGACACCGCCGAGATCACGATGGCCGCGCGCGAGATCATGGACTCGGTGGGCCTGGGGCAGAAGTACAGCAACGAGATCATCGGCAAGGTCCACCGCATCGGCAACAACCTCGGCCTTCCCGGCCCGGCGCTGGAAGACACGCTGCTCGGGCTCGAGGAGGACGTCAAGGACGACACCGGGGTGGACGTGCGCTACCCGCTGGACGCCAAGGGCGCCGAGGTGCTGCTGGTCACGCCCAGCGCCGACTTCTTCGCCGAGCCGCACGTCGAGAGCCTGATCGGCTACGGCAAGGTGTTCCACGCCGCCGGCGTGAGCTGGACCCTGTCGTCGATGGCCAGCGAGGCCGGCAACTTCGGCATGTTCATCGGCAACTACGAGCAGTTGCGCAAGATCGCGCTGCGCATCCGCGAGGCCGCGCTGGAGCTGGGCGTCAAGCGCATCGTGGTGGGCGAATGCGGCCATGCCTGGCGCGTGGCCTACAGCTTCTGGAACACGCTGGTGGGCATCGGCGCCGGCGGCAAGGATCCGTTCGCGATCGAGCTGCAAAACCAGCTCGACGGGCGCGTCAAGCAGCCGATGCACATCTGCGAGTTCACGCACGACCTGATCCAGCGCGGGGCGCTGAAGTTCGACAAAGAGAAGAACGACGACCGCATCATCACCTTCCACGACTCGTGCAACGTGGCGCGCGCCTCGCGCATGGGCGATGCGCCCGGCGGCCAGTTCACGATCCCGCGCGAGATCATCAAGGCGGTGGCCAACCACTATCACGAGATGGCCCCCGGCACCACGCACGAAGCCACCTTCTGCTGCGGCGGCGGCGGCGGCTTGCTCACCGATGACCTGCTCGAGCTGCGCGTCAAGGGCGCGCTGCCGCGCATGGAGGCGCTCAAGCAGGTGGCCGACCGCCACGGCGTCAACTTCATGGCCACCATCTGCGCCATCTGCAAGGCGCAGTTCACCAAGGTGCTGCCCTCCTACGGCTTCGACATGAGCATGGTCGGCGGCGTGCACCAGCTGGTGAGCCGCGCGATCCGCCTCGGCTGATCCACTTCACATCGACTTCACTGGAGACCCCCCGATGTCCTCCGCCCCGTCCAACCCCGAGGTCAAGCCGCTGACCTTCCGTCGCTACAAGGACGGCGATCACAAGCCTCGCTCGTGGCAGCAGGAGATCTTCGACGCCGATCACTCGCACAAGTGCCCGACCTACATCCAGAGCACGCCGCCCTGCCAGGGCTCGTGCCCCTCGGGCGAGGACATCCGCAGCTATCTCAACATCGTGCGCGGCATCGAGAAGCCGCCCGCCGGCATGAAGTGGCAGGAGTACGCCTGGCGCCGCCTGACCGAGGCCAACCCGCTGCCCAGCGTGATGGGCCGCGTCTGCCCGGCCCCCTGCGAGTCCGGCTGCAACCGCAACCAGGTCGAGGACTTCGTCGGCATCAACTCGGTCGAGCACTTCCTCGGCGAGTGGGCCATCGAGCACCAGCTTGCCTTCCCCAAGCCCGAGACCAGGACCGGCAAGAAGGTCGCGGTGATCGGCGGCGGCCCCGCCGGCCTGTCGGCGGCCTACCAGCTCGCGCGCAAGGGTCACGACGTGACGATCTTCGACGAGCGGGCCGAGCTGGGCGGCATGATGCGCTACGGCATCCCGGGCTTCCGCACGCCGCGCCCGGTGCTCGACGCGGAGATCCAGCGCATCCTCGACCTCGGCGTCAGCGCGCGCATGAACACGCGCATCGGCACCGACATCACGCTCGAGCAGATCCGCGCCGACTTCGACGCCGTGTTCCTCGGCCTCGGCGCGCAGGGCGGCCGCCCGCTGCCGGTGCCCGACAGCGAGGCCCCCAACGTCGTGACCGCCACCTCCTTCCTGAAGGCCTTCAACGACGGCCGCATGCGCCACGTCGGCAAGCGCGTCGTGGTGGTGGGCGGTGGCGACACCTCGATCGACGTCGCCACGGTGGCGCGTCGCCTGGGCCACATCGACTCGGCGCACGAGTCCGACCGGCCCGAGAACGCGATCGCCGGCGGCGCCGGCTTCGCCGCCCATGACGCGGCACTGCTGTCCAAGCGCCAGGGCGCCGAGGTCACGCTCACCTCGGTGTTCGCGATCGAGAAGATGCAGGCCAGCAAGCACGAGGTCGAGCACGCGCTGTCCGAGGGCATCGCGATCCGAGGCGGCATGGCGCCGGTGGCCGTCGTCAAGGACGCCAGCGGACGCGCCGTGGCCCTGCGCGTGCAGCGCTGCGAGGCGCGCATGGCCGGCGGCAAGCTCGAGATCAAGATGGTCGAGGGTACCGAGGAGGACATCCCGGCCGACCTGATCGTCTCGGCCATCGGCCAGGCCGTGGACTTCACCGGATTCGAGTCGCTCGACAACGGCCGCGGCGCCGTCAGTGCCGACAAGAACTACCAGGTGCAGGCCAGGGTCGACGGCCAGACGCAGCTGCAGGAAGGCATCTTCTGCGGCGGCGACGTGATCCGCCCCCACCTGCTGACCACCGCCATCGGCCATGGCGCGATCGCCGCCGACGGCATCGACCGCCACCTGCGCGGCGAGACGCTCGACAAACGGCCGAAGATCGACGTGCACACCTGGGACATCCAGCGCAAGCTGATCGAGAAGGGCTTCGAACTGCCGCCGGTGACCGAGCCGCTGCGCGGCACGGACACGACCAAGGGCGTGGTGCACAACTTCGACAACCGCTCGGACCGCTACGTCATCCCGCACACCGACCTCTTCCTCGGCCACTTCGGCTATGCCGAACGCAACCGCCGCAAGATCCTGTCGCTGTCGGCCGAGGAGGCACTCGACAACTTCGAGGAGCGCATGCTGCCGCTGCTCGAGGCCCAGGCGCAGGCCGAGGCCAAACGCTGCATGAGCTGCGGCCTGTGCTTCGAGTGCGACAACTGCGTCGTCTACTGCCCGCAGACGGCCGTGTTCAAGGTCAAGAAGTCGCAGTCCACCACCGGCCGCTACGTCGACACTGACTACAACAAGTGCATCGGCTGCCACATCTGCCACGACGTGTGCCCGACCGGCTACATCCAGATGGGCCTGGGTGAGTGAACTCGATGGCTGCACGGCGCTCGACGGTCGCGATCATGCTGGCGCTGGCGCTCGTGCCCGCGCTGGCCGGAGAGTCGCGCACGCCCCTGCCTGTCGTGCCCGCCGCCAAGGCCGGCACGCAGTGCGTGGCCGATCCGGCGACGATGCGGCGTGCCCATCCCGCGATGCTCAAGCATCAGCGCGATGACACGGTGCGCGGCGGCATCCGGGGGGCCAAGGCGAGCCTGAAGGGCTGCGTCGACTGCCACGCCGGCGCCACGGGCGGCAGCGTGGCCGCCAGCGACCAGGACTTCTGCGTCGCCTGCCACCGCTACGCCGCAGTGAAGGTCGACTGCTTCGAATGCCACAGCGCCAAGCCCCAGGCGGCCGTGGCCCGCAAGCCATGAAGGACCGCCGGGCTTTCCTGGGCGCCACGGCCGCCGCGCTCGGCGGCACGCTGCTGGCCCCGGGCATCCACCTGATCGAGGTGGCGCGCGCCGCCACGCCGGCCGGCGCCGCGGGCGCCAACCCCAGGGTGCGCTGGGGCCTGCTGATCGACACCACCAAGTGCGCGCCGGGTTGCGACGACTGCGTGCGCGCCTGCAATGCCGAGAACGGGCTCGACCCGAAACCCACACGCACCTCGGCACAGTGGATCCGCAAGGTCGAGATCAAGGAGATCCGCACCGGCCGCGCGGCCTCGGTGCCGGTGATGTGCCAGCACTGCGCGTCGCCGCCGTGCGTCGACGTGTGCCCCACGGGCGCCTCGTTCAAGCGCGCCGACGGCATCGTGCTGGTCGACCGCCACAGCTGCATCGGCTGCCGCTACTGCATGATGGCCTGCCCCTACAAGGCGCGCTCCTTCGTGCACGAGCCGCTCGCCGACCAGACGCCCGACGTGCCGCGCGGCAAGGGCTGCGTCGAGGGCTGCACCCTGTGCGTGCACCGCATCGACCGCGGCGAATCGATGACCGCCTGCGCCGAGGCCTGCGCCAAGGCCGGCCACGGCGCCATCGTGTTCGGCGACCTCAACGACCCGGCCAGCGAGATCTCGCGCCGCGTGCGCGAGGTGCGCAGCATCGCGCTGCGCGCCGACCTCGGGCTCGACCCGGGCGTGCGCTACGAGGGTCTATGAACACCGCCACCGAATCCCGCAACTTCTGGCTGCTCGCCGCGCTCGGCGCCGGGCTGGCCGCCGTCGGCCTGGGCGCCGCGCACCTGATGGAGGAGCACGGCCACGCCATCACCGGCATGGACAACCAGGTGGTGTGGGGCCTGCCGCACGTGTTCGCGATCTTCATGATCGTGGCCGCCTCGGGCGTGCTCAACGTGGCCTCGATCGGCTCGGTGTTCGGCCAGAGCGCGTACAAGCCGCGCGCGCCGCTGTCGGGCCTGCTCAGCCTGGCGCTGCTGGCCGGCGGCCTGATGGTGCTGATGCTCGACCTGGGTCGGCCCGAGCGCATCGTCGTCGCCGCCACGCACTACAACTTCCGTTCGGTGTTCGCGTGGAACGTGTTCCTCTACTCGGGCATGGTGGCCATCGTCGCGGTCTACCTGTGGACGATGTTCGAGCGGCGCTTCAACGCCTGGTCGCGCCCGGCGGGCATCGCCGCCCTGGTCTGGCGCTTCGTGCTGACCACCGGCACCGGCTCGATCTTCGGCTTCCTGGTGGCGCGCCAGGCTTACCAGTCGGCGCTGCTGACGCCGCTGTTCATCGTGCTGTCCTTCGGCTGGGGGCTGGCGGTGTTCCTGATCGTGCAGGGCGCGATGTTCGCGTGGAACGGCCGCGTGCTGGACGCCGGCATCGAACGCCGGCTGGCGCGCCTGCTGGCGGTGTTCGTCGCGGCCTCGCTGTACCTGGTGGCCGTCTACCACCTGACCAACGGCTACTACGCGCGCCAGGGCGCCTTCGAGGCCTTCATCCTGCGCGACGGCGCGCCTTTCCCGCTGCTGTTCTGGGGCGGCTACGTGCTGCTGGGCTCGGCCCTGCCCTTCGCGCTGCTGCTCGCGCCGCGCACCGGCCGCGGGCAGGGCCTGCTGGGCGCGTCGCTGCTGGTGGTGCTGGGCGGCTTGGCCTTCCTCTACGTCTTCATCGTCGGCGGCCAGGCCTTCCCGCTCGAGATCTTCCCCGGCCACGAGGTCCGCAGCAGCTTCGCCGACGGCGCGATCGCGCACTACCGTCCGTCCTGGCCCGAGGCGCTGCTGGGGCTGGGCGGCCTGGGCGCGGCCTTCCTGCTCACCGTGGTGGGGGTGCGCGCCTTCGATTTCCTGCCGCAGGACGATCTGTGACGATCCCGCGCCTGCTCGTCTCGGCCGCGCACCGCTCGTCGGGCAAGACGACGCTGGCGTTCGGCCTCGCAGCAGCCCTGCGGGAGGGCGGCTGCACGGTGCAGCCGTTCAAGAAGGGGCCGGACTACATCGATCCGATGTGGCTGTCGCTGGCCGCCGGCCGCACCTGCCGCAACCTCGACCCGCACCTGAGCGATGCCCGGGCGCTGCACGCCACGCTCGTGCAGGCCTGCGACGGCGCCGACCTGGCGCTCGTGGAAGGCAACATGGGCCTGCACGACGGCATCGCGCTGGACGGCCGCAACAGCAGCGCGGCGCTGGCGCGCGCGCTCGACCTGCCGGTGCTGCTGGTCATCGACGCGCGCGGCATGACGCGCGGCGTGGCCCCGCTGCTGCTGGGCCAGCAGGCCTTCGACCGCTCGGTGCGCATCGGCGGCGTGGTCCTCAACCGCGTCGGCGGCGCGCGCCACGAGGCCAAGCTGCGCGCGGCCATCGAACACTACACCGACATCCCGGTGCTGGGCGCCTTGGGCGAGGACGAGCGCCTGGGCCTGGCCGAACGTCACCTCGGCCTGATGCCCTGCGCCGAGGTGGACGACGCGCGCGAGCGGGTGCAGGCGATCGGCCGCTGCGTCGCGGCGCAGGTCGACCTCGCGCGGGTGCGCGAACTCGCGGCCGGCGCCGCCCCGCTGCCCTCGATGGCGGCACCGGTGCCCGCGGCGCCGCGCACGCCCGACCTGCGCATCGGCATCGCGCGCGACCGCGCCTTCGGCTTCTACTATCCGGAAGACCTCGACGCGCTGCGCGCCGCCGGCGCCGACCTGGTGCCGGTCGACATGCTCGGCGACCCGCACCTGCCCGCGCTCGACGGCCTGGTCATCGGCGGCGGCTTCCCGGAAACCTGCATGGAGGCGCTGCAGGCCAACGCGCCGCTGCGCCGGGCGCTGCGCGAGGCCATCGAGGCGGGGCTGCCCACCTACGCCGAGTGCGGCGGCCTGATGGTCCTGGCACGCAGCATCACCTGGCAGGGCCGACGCGCCGAGATGGTGGGCGTGATCCCCGGCGATGCCGTGATGCACGCGCGCCCGGTCGGTCGCGGCTATGTCGAACTCGAAGAGACCGGCGCCCTGCCCTGGGACGGCCCGGCCGGCACCGCCGTGCACGGCCACGAGTTCCACCACTCCAGCCTCGAGAACCTGCCGCCGGGCCTGCGCTTCGCCTACCGCGTGCGCCGCGGCCACGGCATCGACGGGCAGCGCGACGGCCTCGTGCTGCACAACCTCGTGGCCTCCTACACCCACCTGCGCAGCGGGGCGGGCGCGCACTGGGCGCCGCGTTTCGCCGCCTTCGTGCGGCGCGTGCGCGCGCAGCGCCAGGCTGCGGCGCGAGAGCCGGCGCTGGCCGATTGAACGCGGACGCGCACGCTGCCATGAGCCCCGTCCTCGCCGCCCCCCAGCGCCATGTCGTGCGCGTCGACGGCCGCGAAGTGCCCACCGACAGCGAGGGCTACCTGCTGCGCCTGGACGACTGGTCGGAGGCCTTCGCGCAGGCGCTGGCACGCGACGAAGGCCTGACGCTGACGCCCGAGCACTGGGCCGTGATCCGCTTCCTGCGCGAGTACTACCAGGAGCACGGCGTGCAGGCCCAGGTGCGCGTGATGGTCCGGCACTTCAGCGCGCTGTGGGGTGCCGAGCGCGGCAGCAACCATGCGCTGCACGAGATGTTCCCGGTCGGCGGCCCGCAGAAACAGGGCAATCGCCTCGCCGGCCTGATGCGCACCAAGGGCGAACACTGAGTCGCCGTCACAGGAGCCTGACCGATGTTCAACATCACCGCCGCTGCCGCCGCCGAGATCCGTGCCGCAGCCCATCGCAGCCAGGCCGACGGCATGGCGCTGCGCGTCGCCGCGCGCGCGCTCGACGACGGCAGCATCGACTACGGGCTGGGCTTCGACGAGGAGCGCGAGCACGACGAGACCGCCGAGGCCCATGGCCTGACACTGCTGCTGGGCCGCTCGAGCCGGCCCTACCTGGCCAACACGACGCTCGATTACGTCGAGCTCGAACCCGGGCAGTTCGGGTTCGTGTTCGTGCCGGGCGCCGAGGAAAGCGCCGCGGCCGCATCGGGCTGCGGCAGCGGCGGCTGCGGCAGCTGCGGCACCACCCCGGGAGCTTGCGCATGAATGCGATGGTCGACCTGTCTCATCTGCTCGTGGCGTGCCGGAATGCCGAAGGGTCGGTGGCCCTGGTGGGCGCCGGGCCGGGCGACCCGGAGCTGCTCACGCTGCGCGCGGCACGCCTGCTGGCCGAGGCCGACGTGGTGGTCTACGACCATCTGGTCGGCCCCGGCGTGCTGGCGCTGATCGGGCCCGCCGCGGAGCGCCTGTACGTGGGCAAGGAGCGCGCCCACCACAGCCTGCCGCAGGAGGACATCAACGCCCTGCTGGTGCGGCTGGCGCAGGCCGGCAGGCGCGTGGTGCGGCTCAAGGGCGGCGACCCCTTCGTGTTCGGGCGCGGAGGCGAGGAGCTGCAGGTGCTGGCCGAGGCCGGCGTGCGCTTCGAGGTGGTGCCCGGCATCACCGCGGCCTGCGGCGTGGCAGCCTACGCCGGCATCCCGCTGACGCACCGCGACCATGCGCACAGCGTCACCTTCGTCACCGGCCACCTGAAGGACGGCAGCTGCAACCTCGACTGGCCCGCGCTCGCGCGGGCGCGCCAGACGGTCGTGATCTACATGGGGCTGTCGGGCCTGCCGGAGATCTGCCGCCAGCTCGTCGCGCACGGCCTGGCCCCCGACTGGCCGGCCGCGGTGGTCGCGCACGGCACGCTCGCCGAGCAGCAGGCCGTGTGCGCGACCCTGGCCACGCTGCCCGAGGCCGTGCAACGCGCGGGGCTGCAGTCGCCCTGCCTGACGATCGTCGGCGAGGTCGTGCGCCTGCGTGACAGCCTCGCCTGGTTCGACACCGAGGACCACCCCGTTCCCCTTCCCCTGAGGATGACCCGATGAAAAGACCGCTCCTGCTGGCCCTGGCCGCCGTCGCCGGCACCGCCCACGCGCAGACCGCGCCGGTGATGTCGCCGGCGTGGGCGCAATCGCTGTGCACGGCATGGAATGCCGAGCCCGTCCTCACCGACAAGCTGGTCGAGTCGGGCTGGGTGGGCAACGACGGCGGACGCGGATTCAAGGCGATGCAGGTCTATCGCGCCGACTGCCCGGCCAGTGCGCGCATCGAGCTGCAGGTGGCGCTCAAGGACGGCAAGGCGCAGTGCGTCTATGGCGGCGCGGGCAAGACCGACAAGCTCAACGGCGGCGCCGACTACCTGATGTGGGCCGAGTCGGCACGCTGGAAGGAGATGGGCACCGGCGAGTACGGCCCGATGCGGGCCATGATGTTCGGGCGCCTGAACTTCGAGGGTCCCAAGATGGAAGCGATGGGCAACATGGGCCCGTTCGGCAGCTTCCTGCTGCTGGTGGGCAAGGTGCCCGGCGACTGGGGCGCCTGCCCCTGAACGCCGGCCCGGGGGCTCAGCGCCCCTTGGCGGCGCGCGCCTCCACCGCGAACACCGCCGCCTCGACGCGCGAGCTCAGGTTGAGCTTGGCCAGGATGTGGCGCACGTGCAGCTTGACCGTGTCGTGGCTGATGTCCAGCGCACGGGCGATCGTCTTGTTGCTCTCGCCGCGCGCCAGGTGCTCC
The DNA here is from genome assembly GCA_035716845.1 of Burkholderiaceae bacterium. GTDB lineage: Bacteria > Pseudomonadota > Gammaproteobacteria > Burkholderiales > Burkholderiaceae_C > CADEEN01. Next base: position 6,195 of record DASTJE010000075.1, on the reverse strand, counting down.
AGAATCTCGCGCTCGCGCTCGGTCAGCGTGGCCAGCAGGTCGCTGCGGTTCGACACCCTGGGCCCGGCGTGCAGCAGGTGCGCCAGCTTGACGGTCATGGCCGGCGCGATCATGGTCTGGCCGCGCGCGGCCGCGCCGATCGAGGCGATCACGTCCTCGGGCTCCATGTCCTTGAGCAGGTAGCCGCGCACGCCGGCGCGCAGGGCGGCCGCGAGGTCGGTCTCGGAGTCGCTCATCGTCAGGATCAGCGCGGGCGTGTCGAGGCCCTCCGCGCGCAGGCGCTGCAGCAGCTCCAGGCCGTCCATCTGCGGCATGCGCAGGTCCAGCACCACGAGGTCGGGCTTGTGCTCGCGCAGCACCGCCACCGCCTGGTCGGGGTCGCCCACCGCGGCGATGACGTCCATGCCGCCGCGCTGGCGCAGCAGGTCGGTGAGGCCGGTGCGGCACAGCGAGTGGTCGTCGACGAGGACGATGCGCGGCGCGGCGCTCATCGTGTCGCCTCCGCGGCCGCAGCGCCGATCGGCACGTCGAGCTGCACGCGCGCACCGCCGCCCTCTCTCGCGCCGGTGCGCAGCGTGCCGCCCAGGCGCCGTGCGCGCTCGTGCATGATCGTCAGCCCGTAGTGCGTGCCGGTGCCCGACTGCTCGTCGGCGCTGCCCTCGAAGCCGCCCCCGTCGTCCTCCACCACCACCCGCACGGTGCCCCGCGGCTCCTCGCTCAGGCGCAGCCACGCGTGCCGCGCGCCGGCGTGGCGCGCGATGTTCGTGAGCGCCTCCTGCACGACGTGGAACACCTGCGCTTCGCGTTCGGCCCCCAGATGCACGCCGTCGACCTCGTTGCGATAGTCCAGGCTGACGCCGGCATGGCGGCGGAACGTGTCCACGCTGGCCCGCAAGGCCTCCGCCAGCCCCAGCGCGCTGGGCGCCGGCGTGCGCGAGCGGGCCAGGATGCTGCGCAGACTGGCGTGCGCCTGCCCGATCGCCGAGCGCACGTCGTCGAAATAGCGGGCGGTGGCGGCCTGGTCCCCGCTGCCGATCGCGTCCTGCAGCAGCGGCAGTCGCATCTTCACGAAGGCGAGCGACTGGCCGATCGAGTCGTGCACGTCGGCCGCCATCGCGTGGCGCTCCGCGCGCGCGGTGGCGCGCAGGTGCTCCTCCTCGAGCTGCGCATGGTGCAGCGCCAGGCCGAGCAGGTCGCCGATCGCCTTGAGCAGCGCCATCGTCTCGGCGGACGGCTCGCGGTCGCGCTCGAAGAACAGGCTGAGCACCCCCAGCACCTGGCCGCGGTGCTGCATCGGCACGGCCAGCACGCGCTGTGCGCCGTCGCCGAAGTAGCTCCCGTCGTGGCGGCGCCGGCAGGCCGCGAGATCGTCGGTCCACACCGGGCGGTCGCCGGCCAGCGCGGCCCCGCACACGCCGCAGTCGCCGGCGACCGTGCGCTCGGCGTCGCGCACCCGCAGCGGCAGGCCGCGATCGCCCGCCAGGCGCAGGTTGCCTGCCGCGTCGGCCACGCGCACGGCCCCGGCCTGGGCTCCGGCGATCTGGGTGATCGGCTCGAGGAAGCGCGCCAGCAGCTCGCGCAGGTCGTCGCCGGCGGCGAGCCCGGCCGTGAGGTCCGCCAGGAGCGACGAGGCCGCCGGCAGGGGCTCGGGAGGCGTGGGCGAATCAGGCAGCATGGGCGTCGGGCGACTTCTAAATAAGCTTACGCTGATACTGGCACGAGCAGCAGTGGGATCTGCCCGGTGGGTGCTCAACCGGCCTTTGCCCGCGGCCGCGCACGCGGCTTGGCCGCCGCCGTCGCGGTGCAGTAGGCCACGAAATCCGCCGCACCGCGCCCGAGGTGCTTGTTCTTGTGCAGCACGATGGCGAGCCGCCGGTGCAGCGCCGGCAGCCCGGTGCGCACCTCGACCAGGCTGCCGTCGGCCAGCGCGGGCGCCACCGCGTGGCGCGACAGGCACCCCAGTGCCGCGCCGTTGGCCACCACGCGCTTGACGGCCTCGGTGCTGCCCATCTCGAAGGCCACTTCGATCGACCCCAGGTGCTCGAGCAGCCAGCGGTCGCTCGCCTCGCGCGTGCCCGAGCCCGGCTCGCGCACTGCCCAGCGTGCGCTGCGCAACTGCCGCAGCCCGGCGCGGCCCGAGCGCCCCAGCGGATGGCGCGGCGCGGCCACCACCACCATCTCGTCGACGAGCCAGGGCTGGACCGTGAGGTCCGGGTGCGTCTGCGGCCCCTCGATGAAGCCCACGTCGACTTCGAACGCCGCCACCGCGCGCACCACCTTGCTCGAGTTGCCGACGCTGATGTGCACCGGGCTGTGCGGATGCGCCTGCTTCCAGCGCGCGACGAGGTCCGGCAGCAGCACCTCGCCGATCGTCAGGCTGGCCGCCACGCGCAGCGGCGCCGCGTGCGCGCCATCGAACAGGTGTTCCAGCTCGGCCGCCTGCGCCAGCAGCGACGCCGCCTTGGGCAGCAGCGCGCGCCCGTTCTCGTTGAGCACCAGGCGTCGCCGCACGCGGTCGAACAGCGGCGCACCGAGCGTGGCCTCCAGCTCGGCCAGCGCCGCGCTGGCGGCCGACTGCGAACGCGCCACGCGCTCGGCCGCCGAGCGCGTCGAGCCGGCGTGGGTGGTGGCCAGGAAGACCTCGAGCTGGCGCAAGCTGACGCGCAGGCGGGCGGGCCCGACGGCGACCGCCTCTTGAGCTGTTTTTCTGCTCATGTTGAACGGTATTGTCCGCTTTTTCTCATTGCGCCCCGCGCCTAGGATCGCCTCGCTCCGTCCCCTGCGGCTGCGTCCGCGCCCGTCTCGACCCGCGTCCAACCATGTCCCAGGCCCCGCTGCACGATCCGACCGCCGACCCGCTGCCGCTGGCGGCCACCGAGGTGCGCAACACGACCTGCTACATGTGCGCCTGCCGCTGCGGCATCCGCGTGCACCTGCGCCAGGGCGAGGGCGGGCCCGAGGTGCGTTACATCGAGGGCAACCCCGAGCACCCGCTGAACCAGGGCGTGATCTGCGCCAAGGGCTCCTCGGGAATCATGAAGCAGTACTCGCCGGCGCGCCTGACGCAGCCGCTGCGGCGCAAGGCCGGCACCGAGCGCGGCGACAACCAGTACGAGCCCATCGAGTGGGACGAGGCGTTGCGCCTGCTCGAGGAGCGCCTGCGGCACCTGCGCTCGACCGACCCCAAGAAGTTCGCCCTCTTCACCGGGCGCGACCAGATGCAGGCCCTGACCGGCCTGTTCGCGCGCCAGTTCGGCACGCCCAACTACGCGGCGCACGGCGGCTTCTGCTCGGTGAACATGGCCGCCGGCATGATCTACACGATCGGCGGATCGTTCTGGGAGTTCGGCGGCCCCGACCTCGAGCGCGCCAAGCTCTTCGTGATGATCGGCACGGCGGAGGACCACCATTCCAACCCGATGAAGATCGCGCTGTCGAAGTTCAAGCGCGCGGGCGGCCGTTTCGTGGCGGTCAACCCGGTGCGCACCGGCTACGCCGCGATCGCCGACGAGTGGGTGCCCATCAAGCCCGGCACCGACGGCGCCCTGCTGCTGGCGCTGGTGCACGAGATCATCCGCGTCGGCCTGTACGACCGCGACTTCCTGGCGCGCTACACCAATGCCGGCCAGCTGGTGAACCAGGACGCGGCCAGCGACGACTTCGGCCTCATGCTGCGCAATGCCGAAGGCGATGTCGTCAATCCGCTGCGCCCGCACAACTTCTACTGGTGGGACCGCCACTCGGGCCGCCCGGTGGCCGACCACGCCGAGGGGGCGGACCCGGCGCTGCTGGGGCGCTTCGCGATGCCCGAGGGCGCGCTGGCCGGCACGCCGGCGGTGCCGGCGTTCCAGCTGCTGAAGGACCGCGTCAAGGACTACACGCCCGAGTGGGCCGCGGGCATCACCGGCATCCCGGCCGACACCATCCGCCGCCTCGCCCACGAAATGGGCATCACCGCGCGCGACCAGAAGATCGAGCTGCCCATCGCCTGGACCGACTCCTGGGGCCGGCAGCACGCGTCGGTGACCGGCAACCCGGTGGCCTTCCACGCCATGCGCGGCCTGGCCGCGCACAGCAACGGCTTCCACACGATCCGCACGCTGGCCATCCTGATGAGCCTGCTGGGCACCATCGACCGGCCGGGCGGCTTCCGCCACAAGGCGCCTTACCCGCGCGCGGTGCCGCCCAACGCGCGCCCGCCCAAGGGGCCCGAGGCGGTGCAGCCCGACACGCCGCTGGGCGGCGCGCCGCTGGGCTGGCCCGAGAGCCCGGAGGACCTGTTCGTCGACGCCGCCGGCGAGCCGGTGCGCATCGACAAGGGTTTCTCGTGGGAGCACCCGCTGTCGGCGCACGGGCTGATGCACAACGTCATCACCAACGCCTGGCGCGGCGACCCCTACCCGATCGACACCCTGCTCATCTTCATGGCCAACATGGCCTGGAACTCGACGATGAACACGTCCGAGGTCCGGAAGATGCTCAACGACAAGCGCGAGGACGGCGAGTACCGGATCCCCTTCCTCGTGGTGTGCGACGCCTTCCAGAGCGAGATGACGGCATTCGCCGACCTCATCCTGCCCGACACGACCTACCTCGAACGCCACGACTGCATGTCGCTGCTCGACCGCCCGATCTCGGAGTTCGACGGCCCGGTCGATTCGGTGCGCATCCCGGTGCTGCCGCCCACCGGCCAGTGCAGGCCCTTCCAGGAGGTGCTGGTCGAACTGGCCTCGCGGCTCAAGTTCCCGGCCTTCACGCACGCCGACGGCAGCCGCAAGTTCCGCGACTATCCCGACTTCATCGTCAACTACGAGACCGCCCCGGGCTCGGGCATCGGCTTCCTGGCCGGCTGGCGCGGCAAGGGTGGCGAGAAGTCGATGCGCGGCGAGCCCAACCCCCGGCAGTGGGAGATGTACGAGAAGAACAACTGCGTCTTCCACCACGTGCTGGCGCCGTCGCACCAGTACATGCGCAACTGGAACGACGGCTACATGCGCTGGGCGCAGGGCGCGGGCCTGCGGCGCGACCGCGACCCGGTGGTGATCCACCTGTACTCCGAATTCCTGCAGCGCTTTCGCCTCGCCGCCCAGGGCAGGCACAAGGGCAAGCAGCCGCCCGAGCGGCTGCGCCAGCGCGTGCAGACCTACTTCGACCCGCTGCCGTTCTGGTACGCCCCGCTGGAGGAGCAGGCCACCGACACCACGCGCTACCCGCTCAACGCGGTGACGCAACGGCCGATGGCGATGTACCACTCGTGGGACTCGCAGAACGCCTGGCTGCGCCAGATCCACACCTACAACTTCCTGATGGTCAACACCAAGACCGCGCTGGCGGCCGGCATCGCCGACGGCGCGTGGATGTGGGTGGAGTCGCCCTGGGGCAAGGTGCGCTGCCGCGCCCGTCACAGCGAGGCGGTCGAGCCCGGCACGGTGTGGACCTGGAACGCGATCGGCAAGGCCGCCGGGGCCTGGAACCTGGCGCCCGAGGCCAACGAGTCGCGCCAGGGCTTCCTGCTCAACCACCTGATCCGCGAGGAGCTGCCGGCAGGGCCGGGCCAGACCGTGTCCAACAGCGATCCCGTCACCGGCCAGGCCGCGTGGTACGACGTGCGCGTGCGCATCACCCCGGCCGCTGCCGACGAACCCGGAGAGACCTGGCCGCAGACGGCCGCGCCGATGACGGCGGTGCCGGGCATGTCCGCCGCGCCCAAGCGTCGCGGCTGGATGGCCGGCCTCGGCCTGGGCAGGCGCGGAGGTGCGGCATGACCCGGCTCGTGCATCGGGAGGGCAAGCGGTGACCCAACTTGCCTTGGTGATCGACCTCAACGTGTGCGTGGGCTGCCACGCCTGCGTCACGAGCTGCAAGCAGTGGAACACCTCGGGTGCGGCCGGCCCGCTGGTGGACGACAACCCCTACGGCGCCGACCCGACGGGCACCTTCTTCAACCGCGTGCAGACCTTCGAGGTCGGCGAGTTCCCGCACACGCAGACGGTGCACTTCCCCAAGAGCTGCCTGCATTGCGAGGACCCGCCCTGCGTGCCCGTGTGCCCGACCGGCGCGAGCTACAAGCGCGCCGAGGACGGCATCGTGCTGGTGGACTACGACAAGTGCATCGGCTGCAAGTACTGCTCGTGGGCCTGCCCGTACGGCGTGCGCGAGCTCGACGAGAAGCAGAAGGTGATGAAGAAGTGCACC
>DASTJE010000074.1:0-13131 GCA_035716845.1 Burkholderiaceae bacterium | reverse complement strand
CCTGGCTGTCCGAGCCGATCGCCAGCGGCACGCCCCCGGCCAGCCAGCGCGGCAGGTCGGGCAGGCCGTCGCCGAGGTTGGCCTCGGTGCTGGGGCAGATCACGACGCCGGCGCCGCGCGCGGCCACGGCGTCGATCTCGGTCGGCGTGGCGTGGGTGGCGTGCACCAGCTGCCAGCGCGCGTCGAGCGGCATCTCGCGTGCCAGCCATTCGATGGGTCGCGCCCCCGTGGCCGCCAGGCAGTCGTCGACCTCGCCCGTCTGCTCGGCCACGTGGATGTGGATCGGTCCGTCGAGCGCGCCCGCGACGAGCGCGGCGATCGACGCCGGGTGTGCCGCACGCAGCGAGTGCACCGCGACGCCGCAGCGCAGTCCGCGCGCGCGCGCCGCGCGTTGCAGCGCGAGCACCTCAGTGGCGTCGGTGGCGAAGCGGCGCTGGTCGCGCCGCAGCGCGGGCTGCGCGAAGCCGGCACGCTCGTAGAGCACGGGCAGCAGGGTCAGGCCGATGCCCGTGCGAGAGGCGGCAGCCGCGAGCGCCCAGGCCAGGGTGGCGGGGTCCTCGTACGGCGTGCCGTCGGGTTGGTGCTGCAGGTAGTGGAACTCGCAGACCTCGGTGTAGCCGCCGCGCAGCAGCTCGAGGTAGAGATGCGCCGCAATGGCCTCCAGCTGGGCCGGCGTGATCCGCAACGCCACCTGGTACATGCGGTCGCGCCAGGACCAGAAGTCGTCGTGCGCCGACTCGCGCCGTTCGGCCAGGCCGGCGAAGGCGCGCTGGAAGGCGTGGCTGTGCGCGTCGACGAAACCGGGCAGGGCCGCTCCGGCGAGGCGTTCGGCCTCGGGCGGGGCTGCGACGCCGGCCTCGATGCGCTGCCAGCAGCCGTCGGCGCCGGCTTCCAGCAGCACGGCCTCGGCCCAGCGGGCGCCGACCCAGGCGCGCGGCGCCCACAGCAGCGTCGTGTGCGTCATGGGCGCCAGGCGATGAGCGTGCGCACGAGGCGCTCCAGCACGGGGCGCGCCGCGGCGGCCTGCGCATCGCTCCAGCGCGGCGGCGGGCCTTCGTCCATGTAGGCGCGCCAGCACATCTCGAGCTGCACCGCGTGGACGCCGTCGCTCGGGCGGCCGAAGTGGCGCGTGATGTGCCCGCCCTTGAAGCGGCCGTCGACGACGTGGCTGAACTCGGCCTGCGCGCCGAGCACGTCGGCCAGCGCCGCGCGCAGCGACGGTGCGCAGGCGTGGCCCTCGGCGGTGCCCAGGTTCAGGTGCGGCAGCGTGCCCTCGAACAGCCACGGCAGCTCGCTCTTGATGCTGTGCGCGTCGAACAGCACGGCGTGACCGTGCTCGGCCTTCAGGCGCGCCAGCTCCTGGGCGATCGCGTCGTGGTAGGGCTGCCAGACGCCGGCCACGCGGCGTGCGATCTCGGCCGCGTCGGGAGCGCCGCCCTCGCGGTACAGCGGCTCGCCGGTGAAGAAGCGCGTCGGGCACAGCTCGGTGTTGTTGGCGCCGGCGTACATCGGCGTGTTCTCGCGCGGCCGGTTGAGGTCGATCAGGTAGCGGCTCTCGCGCGGCACCAGCAGTCCGGCGCCGAGCTCCGCCGCGAACGCATACAGGCGGTCGAGGTGCCAGTCGGTGTCCTCGACGGCGAGCGCGCGCGGCACGTAGCGCCCGCGCTGGTCGGACGGGATCTCGGTGCCCACATGGGGCAGGCTGATCAGCAGCGGCGTCGTGCCGCGGTGCAGGGTGAAACTCATCGCAGGGTGTCCACGCCGCCGCAGATGCGGCGCAGGAGCGGATTGACGCCGAAGCGGTAGGCCAGCTCGCGCGGGTGCTCGGCGTCCCACAGCGCGAGGTCGGCGCGCAGTCCGGGTGCGAGCCGGCCGCGGTCGGCCAGGCCGAGCGCGCGTGCGGCGTGCACGGTCACGCCGGCGAAGGCCTCCTCGGGCGTGAGGCGGAACAGGGTGCAGGCCATGTTGAGCATCAGCAGCAGCGACAGCGCGGGCGAGGAACCCGGATTGTGGTCGGTGGCGACGGCCATCGGCACGCCGGCCGCGCGCAAGGCCGCCACCGGCGGCAGCTTCGTCTCGCGCAGGAAGTAGAACGCGCCGGGCAGCAGCATCGCCACGGTGCCGGCGTGCGCCATCGCGGCGATGCCGGCCTCGTCGAGGTGTTCGAGGTGGTCGGCGCTCAACGCGCCGTACCCGGCGGCCAGCGCGGCGCCGTGCTGGTTGGACAACTGCTCGGCGTGCAGCTTGACCGGCAGGCCGAGTGCGCGTGCCGCGTCGAACACGCGCCGCGTCTGTGCCGGCGTGAAGCCGATGGTGTCGCAGAAGGCGTCGACCGCGTCGACCAGCCCGGCCGCGTGCTGCCTGGCCAGCCAGGTGCAGGCGTCGTCGATGTACGCGTCGGCACGGTCGGCGTACTCCGGCGGCAGCGCGTGGGCGGCCAGCGACGTGGTGCGCACGCAAAGCGGCAGTTCGCGGCCGAGCCGGCGCGCCACCGCCAGACAGCGGGCCTCGTGCCCCTCGGACAGGCCGTAGCCCGACTTGACCTCGATCGTCGTCACGCCCTCGGCCATCAGAGCGCGGGCGCGCCGGGCCGCGGTTGCGAAGAGCGTGTCCTCGCTGGCCGCCCGGGTGGCGGCCACCGTCGAGCGGATGCCGCCACCGGCGCGCGCGATGGCCTCGTAGCCCGCACCCTGCAGGCGCAGCTCGAACTCGGCCGCGCGGTCGCCGCCGTAGACGAGGTGGGTGTGGGCGTCGATCAGGCCGGGTGTCAGCAGCGCACCTTGTGCATCGACTTCGGCGTCGGCTGCCGTCGTGGCGGGCAGGGCGGCATCGGGCCCGACCCAGGCGATGCGATCACCCTCGGCGAGCAGGGCGCCGTCGTCGATCCAGCCCCAGGGCGCGGGGCCGTCCATCGTGGCGATGCGCGCGTGGCGCCACAAGGTGGTGGTCATGCGGTCTCCAGGGCCAGGTGCCAGCCGGCGTGCGGCGGCAGGGGTTCGGTCGGATCGTCGGTCCACCACAGCGTGCCGTCGGCGAACAGGCCACGCCAGCGGCTGGCGCGGTGCGTGGGCGCGGGCGCGAGGTGGGCACGGCCCGCGCCGCGCCGCACCATCAGGTTGAGGTCGCGCGTGGGGCCGCCGAGCAGGCGGCACGCCGGCGCCGCCTCGCCGCCGAAGTCGACGCTCTGGCCGGCCTCGAGGCGACGCGGGCCGGCGGGCAGCGCCAGCACCACGCCCGCGCCGCTCAGCACCGCGAACGCGCGGTCGACGCCGGGAAAGGCCGAGAAGGGGCCGTCGGCCTCGATCTCGGCCACGCTGACGCGCACGAGCCACTCCTCGCGCGCGGGCCACGCCAGCAGCTCGCGCGTGCGCCCGCCGCCGTTGCGCCAGGGCACGAGAGGCACATCCGCCAGGCGCGTGGTGTTCACGGCTCGAAGCTGCCCTCGAGGCGGTAGCGTGCGCCCGGATGCACCAGGCGCGCCAGCGTGATGGCCGCATCGCGCGTGAAGGTGCGGCGCGTGACCACCAGGCAGGGCTCGGCGGCGTCGATGCCCAGCAGCCGGGCCTCCTGCGCCGTGGGTCGCGCGGCCTCGATGGAGTACTGGGCTCTCCACAGCGCCGTCACCTCGAACAGATAGTGCGTGGGCGTGGTGAGGGTGAAGTCCTGCTCCAGGTAGCGCGGTGCGCAGGCCGGGTTGACGTAGCGGTCCTCGCACTGCAGCGGCACGCCGTTCTCGCGGTGCACGATGAGCGTGTGGAACACCTCGGCACCGGAGGCCACGCCGAGCTGGGCTGCCAGGGCCGGGCCGGCCGGCTCGGCACGCTGCAGGTGCACGGCCGCGTCGTGGCGGTGGCCGCGCGCGACGATCTCCTCGTGCAGGTCGCGCAGCGTCAGCGTCGAGGACACCGGGTGCAGCGGCGCGGCGAAGGTGCCCACGCCCTGCGTGCGCAGCACCAGCCCCTCGGCCTGCAGCTCGCGCAGCGCGCGGTTGACGGTCATGCGGCTGACGGCGAACTGCAGCACCAGCTCGGCCTCGGAAGGCATCAGCTCGCCCGGCGCCCAGCGGCCGGCGGCCAGGCCGTCCCGGAGGAACTGCTTGACACGCGCATAGGGCGGGGCGGCCGGCCCGGACTCGGGGGAAACCATGGGGCGGAGCATACTTGACTAGGGTTGTATAGACAAGTAGAGTGCGACCCGCATTCACGGAGTCCGCCATGACCGACCTGTCCCGCCTGCAATCCGTGGCCCGGCCACGCCCGGTGCGCGCGCCCCGCGGCGCGCAGCTGACCTGCAAGAACTGGCTGATCGAGGCCGCCTACCGCATGGTCCAGAACAACCTCGATCCCGAGGTGGCCGAAAACCCGGACGCGCTGGTGGTCTATGGCGGCATCGGCAAGGCGGCGCGCAACTGGGACTGCTTCGAGGCCATCCTCGACAGCCTGAAGCGCCTGAACGACGACGAGTCGCTGCTCGTGCAGAGCGGCAAGCCGGTGGGCGTGTTCAAGACCCATCCCGACGCGCCGCGCGTGCTGATCGCCAACTCCAACCTGGTGCCCAAGTGGGCCACCTGGGAGCACTTCCACGAGCTCGACCGCAAGGGCCTGATGATGTACGGCCAGATGACGGCCGGCTCCTGGATCTACATCGGCAGCCAGGGCATCGTGCAGGGCACCTACGAGACCTTCGTCGAGGCCGGACGCCAGCACTACGCGGGCAACCTGCAGGGGCGCTGGATCCTCACCGCGGGCCTGGGCGGCATGGGCGGCGCGCAGCCGCTGGCGGCGAGCTTCGCCGGCGCCTGCTCGCTCAACATCGAGTGCCAGCAGTCGCGCATCGACTTCCGCCTGCGCAGCCGCTACCTCGACGAACAGGCGAGCGACCTCGACGACGCGCTGGCCCGCATCGCGCGCTACACGGCCGAGGGCAAGGCGATCTCGGTGGGCCTGCTCGGCAACGCCGCCGACGTCCTGCCCGAGCTGGTGCGGCGGACGAAGGCCGGCGGCCTCAGGCCCGACCTCGTGACCGACCAGACCAGCGCGCACGACCTCGTCAACGGCTACCTGCCGATCGGCTGGAGCGTCGAGTCGTGGCGCGCGGCGCAGGCCGACGACGGCCAGCACGCCGCCCTGCGCGACGCCGCGGCCCGCAGCTGCGCGGTGCACGTGCAGGCCATGCTGGACTTCCAGGCCCTGGGCGTCCCGACGGTGGACTACGGCAACAACATCCGCCAGGTGGCCTTCGACCAGGGCGTGAGGAACGCCTTCGATTTCCCCGGCTTCGTGCCGGCCTACATCCGGCCGCTGTTCTGCCGCGGCAAGGGGCCGTTCCGCTGGGTGGCGCTGTCGGGCGACCCGGAGGACATCCGCAGGACCGACGCCAAGATGAAGGAGCTGTTCCCCGAGGACCGCCACCTGCACCGCTGGCTCGACATGGCCGGCGAGCGCATCGCGTTCCAGGGCCTGCCCGCGCGCATCTGCTGGATCGGTCTTGGCGAGCGGCACCGTGCCGGCCTGGCGTTCAACGAGATGGTGAAGAGCGGCGAGCTGAAGGCGCCGATCGTGATCGGTCGCGACCACCTCGACAGCGGCTCGGTCGCCTCGCCCAACCGCGAGACCGAGGCGATGCGCGACGGCAGCGACGCGGTCAGCGACTGGCCGCTGCTCAATGCGCTGCTCAACACCGCCGGCGGCGCCACCTGGGTCAGCCTGCACCATGGCGGCGGCGTCGGCATGGGCTACTCGCAGCACAGCGGCGTGGTGATCGTGTGCGACGGCACCGACGCCGCCGCGAAGCGCATCGAGCGCGTGCTCTGGAACGACCCCGGTACCGGCGTGATGCGCCACGCCGATGCCGGCTACGACATCGCGCTGCAGTGCGCGCGCGAGCAGGGCCTTCGGCTGCCGATGGTGAACCGTTGATGCTGCGCCTCGTCCCTGGGGCGCTGACGCTCGACGACCTGCTGGCCCTGCACCGCGGCGGCCGTCCGGTGCAGATCGATCCGGCGGCCTGGCCCGCCGTGCAGCGCAGTGCCGCGCTGGTGCAGGCCGCTGCGGCCGGCGACGCGCCGGTGTACGGCGTCAACACCGGCTTCGGCAAGCTGGCCTCCACACGCATCAGCCGCGAGGACCTGGCCACGCTGCAGCGCAACCTGATCCGCAGCCACAGCGTGGGCGTGGGCGAGCCGATGCCCGTGCCGGTGGTGCGGCTGATCCTTGGCCTGAAGGCGGCGAGCCTGGCGCGCGGGCACTCGGGCGTGCGCCCGGCGGTCATCGAGGCCTTGGTCGCGGCCCACAACGCGGGCGTCGTGCCCTGCATTCCGAGCCAGGGCTCGGTGGGTGCGTCGGGCGATCTCGCACCGCTGTCGCACATGACGCTGGCGCTGATGGGCGAGGGCGAGTGCCTGGTCGACGGGGTGCGCCGCCCGGCCGCCGACGTGCTGCGCGCGGCCGGCCTCGCGCCGCTCGCGCTGGAGGCCAAGGAGGGCCTGGCGCTGATCAACGGCACGCAGGTGTCGGCGGCGCTGGCGCTGCACGCGCTGTTCGAGTTCGAGCCGGTGCTCGAGAGCGCGCTGGTGATTGGCGCGCTCACCGTGGACGCCGCTCGCGGCAGCGACGGGCCGTTCGATCCGCGCATCCACGCGCTGCGCGGCCAGCCGGGCCAGATCGACGTGGCCGAGTACTACCGGCGCCTGCTGGCGGGCAGCGCGATCCGCGCCAGCCACGAGCATGGCGACGACCGCGTGCAGGACCCGTACTGCCTGCGCTGCCAGCCGCAGGTGGTGGGCGCCTGCCTGGACCAGCTGCGCCACGCCGCGCTGGTGCTGCTGCGCGAGGCCAATGCCGTGACCGACAACCCGCTGGTGTTCACCGAGGACGGCGCGATGATCTCCGGAGGCAACTTCCACGCCGAGCCGGTGGCCCTGGCCGCCGACGCGATGGCCTGCGCGATCGCCGAGGTGGGCGCGATCGCCGAGCGCCGCATCGCGATGCTGATCGACAGCAACGTGTCGCGCCTGCCGCCCTTCCTCACCGCCAATGCGGGCCTGAACAGCGGCTTCATGATCGCCCACGTGACGGCGGCGGCGCTGGCGAGCGAGAACAAGACCTATGCCCACCCGGCCAGCGTCGATTCGCTGCCCACCAGCGCCAACCAGGAGGACCATGTCTCGATGGCCACCTTCGCGGCGCGCCGCCTGCAGCCGATGATCGCCAACGTGGCGCACATCCTGGGCATCGAGTGGCTGGCCGCCGCGCAGGGCGTCGAGTTCCTGCGCCCGCTCGCCAGTTCGGTGCCGCTGGAGGCGGCACATGCCCTGCTGCGCCAGCACTGCCCCGCGATGCACGAGGACCGGCTGATCGCGCCCGACATCGAGCGGGCCAGCGCGCTGGTGCGCGACGGCTCGCTGTCGCGTATCTTCCGCACCTTGCCGGGCCTGCCGGCCCTGTGGATCCCTGCCTGACCCCCAACCCCCGAGGAGAGACTGCATGAAGAAGACCGTGTTGGCGATCGCGCTCGTCGCTGGCGCCGCCGCTGCCCACGCCCAGGAGACCAAGGTCGCGATCGGCATCTCCGGCTGGACCGGCTTCGCGCCGCTGACGCTGGCCAAGGAGGCCGGCCTGTTCAAGAAGCACGGCCTGGACGTGACGATCCGCAAGATCCCGCAGAAGGACCGCCACCTCGCGATCGCCTCGGGCGACATCCAGTGCGCTGCCACCACGGTGGAGACCTGGGTGGTGTGGAACGCCAACGGCGTGGCCACGACGCAGATCTTCCAGCTCGACAAGAGCTTCGGCGCCGACGGCATGGTGGTCAAGCCGGCCATCGCCAGGATCGCCGACCTGAAGGGCAAGACGGTGGCCGCCGACGCGCCGGGCACCGCGGGCTACTTCGGCCTGGCCTGGATCCTGAAGAAGAACGGCATGAGCGTGAAGGACGTGAAGGTCGTCAACATGGGCCCGCAGCCCGCGGCCAACGCGATGATCGCCGGCACCGACGGCATCGACGCGGCCATGACCTACGAGCCCTACCTCGGGGCCGTGCGCGCCAAGCCCGAGGCCGGCAAGATCATCGCCACCACGCTCGACTACCCGATGGTGATGGACACCTTCGGCTGCACGCCGAAGTTCCTGGCCGACAACGCGAAGGCCGCGCAGGGCCTGGCCAACGCCTACTTCGATGCGCTCGAGATGATCAAGGCCGACCCGAAGAAGAGCTTCGAGATCATGGGCGCCGACGTCAAGCAGACCGGCGAGCAGTTCGAGGCCAGCCAGAAGTACCTGCGCTGGCAGGACCGCGCGGCGAACCAGAAGTTCTTCGCCGGCGAGCACGCGCAGTTCAGCAAGGAGGCGGCCGACCTGCTGCTGGAGATCGGCATCATCAGGCAGATCCCCGACCTGACGAAGCTCGCCGACACGCGATTCATCAAGTAGCGCCATGGCCGGCATGAAACCCCTGGTGCCCACGCGGCTGCATTCATGAAGCCGCTCGTCCCGGTCGCGCCGGGCACGCGCATCGCGCTCGGCGTCGCCTTCTTCGTGGTCTTCGTCGGCCTGTGGGCGCTGGCCACGCTGGGCGGCTTCGTCAGCAAGACCTTCCTGGCCGACCCGCTGACGATGGCGGCCTCGGGCTGGCGCCTGCTCACCGAGATGGGCTTCGCCAAGGACATCGGCATGACGGTGTGGCGCGTGGTGGGCGGCTTCGTGATCGCCGCCGCGATCGCGGTGCCGCTGGGCGTGGCGATGGGCGCCTACAAGCCGGTGGAGGCCTTCTTCGAGCCCTTCGTCAGCTTCGCGCGCTACCTGCCGGCCTCGGCCTTCATCCCGCTGCTGATCCTGTGGGCCGGCATCGGCGAGGCACAGAAGCTGGCGGTGATCTTCATCGGCAGCTTCTTCTCGCTGGTGCTGATGATCTCCGTCACGATCGGCAACACCCGCCGCGACCTCGTCGAGGCGTCGTACACGCTGGGCGTGAAGGACGCGTCGCTGATCCGCCGCGTGCTGTGGCCGGGTGCGGCGCCCGAGATCGCGGAGCAGCTGCGCATGGTGCTGGGCTGGGCCTGGACCTACGTGATCGTGGCCGAGCTGATCGGCGCATCCAGCGGCATCGGCCACATGATCACCGACAGCCAGGCCCTGCTGGCCACCGACAACATCATCTTCGGCATCATCGTCATCGGCCTGATCGGGCTGGTGAGCGATTACGCCTTCAAGTGGGTCAACCGGCGCCTGTTCCCTTGGGCGCAGCTGGGGCGCTGAGCATGGGCATCCTCTCGATCCGCGGCGTCGAGCGCCGCTTCGACGCCACGCTGGCGCTGTCGGCCACCGACCTCGAGGTGGCCGAGAACGACTTCATCACCATCCTCGGCCCCAGCGGCTGCGGCAAGAGCACGCTGCTGCGCATCGTGGCCGGCCTGGACCGCCAGACCGCGGGCGACGTGCAGCTCGACGGCCGGCACATCGAGGGGCCGGGCGCCGCCCGCGGCATGGTGTTCCAGAGCTACACGCTCTTCCCCTGGCTCACGGTGCGCGACAACGTCTGCTTCGGCCTGGCCGAACGCGGCCTGCCGCGCACCGAGCAGCTCGAGATTGCGCAGGACTTCATCGCCAAGGTCGGGCTCAGGGGATTCGAGCACCACTATCCCAAGCAACTCTCCGGCGGCATGCAGCAGCGTACCGCGATCGCGCGTGCGCTGGCCAACGACCCGCGCATCCTGCTGATGGACGAGCCCTTCGGCGCGCTCGACCACCAGACGCGCGAGCTGATGCAGGAGCTGCTGCTGGGGATCTGGGAGGCGCAGAAGAAGACGGTGCTGTTCGTCACCCACGACATCGACGAGGCGGTGTTCATGGCCAGCCGCGTGGTGGTGATGAGCGCACGCCCGGGGCGCATCAAGCTCGACCGCAGGGTCGAGCTCGCACACCCGCGCCACTACTCGATGAAGACCACGCCGGCCTTCGCCGCGCTCAAGGCCGAACTCACCGAGAGCGTGCGCAGCGAGGTGCTGGCGGCCGCACAGGCGGGCTGAGCGCGCACGTCCCAGCGGCGGCGCCCGATGACCTGCGACGCGTCGGGGCCGGCGCGGCCGGCTCATACTTGCGCCGTTGCCAACCGAAGGAGAACGCGCATGGGAACGATCATCGAATACCGCCGCCCGGACGGCCAGGCCGTCAAGGGCTATCTCGCCGAAGCGGCCAACGCGCAGGCAGCCGTCGTGGTGATCCAGGAGTGGTGGGGCCTCAACGACCAGATCCGTGGTGTGGCCCAGCGCATGGCCCACGCGGGTTTCACCGCCCTGGTGCCGGACCTGTACCGCGGCAAGAGCACCGCCGAGGCCGAGGAGGCGCACCACCTGATGAGCAGCCTGAACTTCGGCGATGCCGCGGCCCAAGACGTGCGAGGCGCGGTGCAGTACCTCAAGTCGCGCGCCGTCGGCAGCGGCAAGGTCGGCGTCACCGGCTACTGCATGGGTGGCGCCCTGACCATCCTGTCGATGACCCACGTGCCCGAGGCGGACGCCGGCGTGGTCTGGTACGGCCTGCCGCCGCTGGAATACGTGGACGCCACCAGGTTCGGCACGCGGCCGCTGATGGCGCACTGGGCGACGCAGGACCAGGCCTTCGCGATCGAGAACGTGGACGCGCTCGAAGGCAGGCTGCGCGAGGCCGGCGTGCACTACGAAGGGCACCGCTACCTGGCACACCACGCCTTCGCCAACGAGACGGCGGTGGGGCCGCGGCGCATCGCGATCACCCAGTACGACCGCGCCTGGGCGACGATGGCCTGGGACCGCACGATGCGCTTCTTCGGCCGGCACCTGGGCTGAGGCGCCCGCGACGCCACGGGGTCAAAAAGGCGAAGGGGCTCGGCAGTGCCGAGCCCCTTCGCGCCAGTGGAGCCATTGGTGGAGACGAGGAGGATCGAACTCCCGACCTTCGCATTGCGAACGCGACGCTCTCCCAGCTGAGCTACGTCCCCATCGAACGGGAGAGTTTAACATCCCTCGCATGCGACCACGACTCGACGACCCCGCCTGGCTCGACGCCCAGTACAACAACCGTGCCCGCGTCGCGGGTGCGGTGGACATCCTTGCGCGCTGGGCGACGGCGTCCGACGCGGCGCGCCAGGGCAGCCCGGGCAAGGTGCTCGACGTGCGCTATGGCGCCGGGGCCAACGAGACGCTCGACATCTTCCCGGCCGCGACGCCCGGCGCACCGGTGCTGTTCTTCATCCATGGCGGCTATTGGCGTGCGCTCGACAAGTCGGACCACTCCTTCGTGGCACCCGCCTTCGTGGCCCGAGGGGTGACGGTGGTCGTGCCCAACTACGCCCTGTGCCCGGCCGTCACGATCGAGGACATCGTGATGCAGATGGTGCGCGCCCTGGCCTGGACCTGGCGCCACATCGCCGAGCACGGTGGCGACCCCGCGCGCCTGGCGGTGGTGGGCCACTCGGCCGGGGCTCACCTGGCGGCAATGCTGTTGTCGTGCCGCTGGAGGCAGGTCGGCGCCGACCTGCCGGCGCTGCCGTTCGGCGGCGCGCTGGCGATCTCGGGCCTGTACGACCTGGAGCCGGTGCGGCTGACGCCGTTCCTGAAGGACGACCTGCGCATCACCCCATCGCAGGTGGTGCGCGCGTCACCGGCCTTCTTCCCGCGTCCCAAGGCCGGGAAGCTCTATGCCGTGGCCGGCGGCGACGAGAGCGACGAATTCCTGCGCCACAACCAGTTGATCCGCGACCAGTGGGGTCCCACGGCGGTGCCGGTGTGCGAGACGGTGTCCGGCGCCGATCACTTCACGGTGCTCGAGACCCTGGTCGCGCCCGATTCGCGTCTGCACGAGCTCGCGCTGCGACTGCTGGGGTTGCGCTGACGCCTTGCAGGCTCCGGGCAAGCCCGGGGCTATGACGCACATTGACCATATGCATTGCCCGGGGTGTGGCGATGCGTTACGGTCTTGTGCCCGAGCACCCCACCACCAAGGAGACACACCATGGCATTGAAAGGATCGAAGACCGAGCAGAACCTGAAGGACGCCTTCGCGGGCGAATCGCAGGCCAACCGCCGTTACCTCTACTTCGCGAACAAGGCCGACGTGGAGGGCCAGAACGACATCGCGGCGCTGTTCCGTTCCACCGCCGAGGGCGAGACGGGGCATGCGCACGGCCACCTCGAGTTCCTCGAGCAGGGTTCGGGTGACCCGGCCACCGGCCTGCCGATCGGCACCAGCCGCCAGAACCTGATGGCCGCCGTCGCCGGCGAGACGCACGAGTACACCGACATGTA
Source organism: Burkholderiaceae bacterium (assembly GCA_035716845.1). GTDB lineage: Bacteria > Pseudomonadota > Gammaproteobacteria > Burkholderiales > Burkholderiaceae_C > CADEEN01. The sequence goes on along the minus strand of DASTJE010000074.1, from coordinate 851 downwards.
CCCGGGCATGGCCAAGACCGCCCGCGAGGAGGGGTTCGCCGAGGTGGCCGACTGGTTCGAGACGCTCGCCAAGGCCGAGAAGTCCCACGCCGGCCGCTTCGAGAAGATGCTGAAGACGATCACCTGACCGGGCTCCGCCGAGATCGACACCCGCTGGACCGAGGAGCCCGGCGCCCCGAACAGGGCCCGGGCTCTTCGTCCATTGGCGCGCGCGCCGCGCCGGGAGAGAGTCCTGCCATGAGCCAAGATGGAAGCGCCGTCTCCTATGACCCCACGCCGGGGATGAGCTACGACCCGGCCGAGCCGAAGTACTGGCAGCCCGACGCCGTGGCCGGCGAGGTCCACCGCGCCTTCGAGATCTGTCACGGCTGCCGCATGTGCTTCAAGTACTGCGACAGCTTCCCGAACCTGTTCGAGGCGCTCGACCACCGCGTGGACGGCGACGTCCACAGGCTCGGCCCCGCCGACGTCGCGCGGGTGATGGACGCGTGCTTCCAGTGCAAGCTGTGCGAGGTGCAGTGCCCGTACACGCCGCGCGACCGCCACGAGTTCCAGGTCGACTTCCCGAAGCTCGTCCACCGTTACCGCGGCGTGCTGACCCGCGGCCGCCCGCGGACGCTCCAGCAGCGCGTCCTCAACGATCCGGACGGCGCCGCCCGCATGGCCCGGGCGAGCTTCGGCATGGCCAACGCCATGAACCGGGTGAGGCCCTTCCGCGTGCTCCTGGAGAAGGCGGTGGGCATCCACCGCGACAAGCTCCTGCCGGACTTCGCGGCGGAGCCCTTCGACGCCTGGGCCGAGGCCGAGGGGCACGTGAAGGCCGAGCCCGGCGGCGAGGCGGTGCTGTTCCA
>DASTJE010000073.1:0-5651 GCA_035716845.1 Burkholderiaceae bacterium | reverse complement strand
CCCAGCCGCCGCGCCAGCACCACCACGTGTTCGTCGACATGCAGCGGCGCCAGCAGCTCGCCGCGGCGCAGGATCGCATGCGCGTTGCGCAGCGCGACGAGCTTCGCGAACTCGGCATGCAGCGCCATGTCCGGGCTGCCGCCCTCGTCGGCCCAGGGGTAGGTGGCGCGGTTGTACGGATCCTCGCCGCCGGTGACGCCGACCTCGTCGCCGTAGTAGATGGCCGGCGCCCCCGGGTAGGTCATCTGGAAGAAGGCCGCCAGCACGAGGCGCCGCTTGGCCTCGGCGATCCTCGCCGGGTCGCGGGTGTCCTCGTGCCAGCCGAACTGGTGCAGCGCACGCGGCGCGTCGTGCGTGGACAGCAGGTTCATCAGCGCGTGGAAGGCCTGCGGTGGGTAGGCCTCGCGGATCGCCTCCAGGTGCTCGACCATCTCGCGCGCGCTGCCGCCGGCGGCCCAGGCGAGCACCGCATTGCGGAAGACGTAGTTCATCGTCGAGTCGAACATGTCGCCGAGGAAGTACTTGCTCGAGTCGAACCAGGTCTCGGCCACCGTCAGCGCATCGGGCCGGTGGCGCTTGATCTCGGCGCGCCACTCGCGCCAGAAGTCGTCCGGCACCCAGGGCGCCACGTCCATGCGCCATCCGGCGGCGCCACGGTCGAGCCAGAACTTCATCACCGAGTCGCGCTCGCGGTAGGCGAAGCGGCGGAATTCGGGGCTGGCCTTGTTCAGCTCCGGCAGGTCGGCGATGCCGACCCAGCCCTTGTACTGCTTGTCGGGCTCGCGCTGCGTGGCGTCGAAGCTGAACCAGCCGAAGTAGGGCGAGGCGGCGTTGATGCGCCCGCCCTCGAAGGCGCCGGACTCCCTGCGCCCCCAGGGCCGGTCTGCGCCCGACCCGCCCCCCCGGGGGGACGAGGAGACTTGGGGCGGCCCGGCGTCTCCTCCGGCAAAGTTGCCGAAGCGGTCGAAGTAGCGCGAGTCCTGGCCCACGTGGTTGAGGCTCGCGTCGGGGATCACGCGCATGCCGCGCCGGGCGGCCTCGCGCGTCAGGCGCTCGAAGTCGGCATTGCTGCCGAAGCCCGGGTCGATCTGCTTGTAGTCGGCGGTGTCGTACTTGTGGTTGGACGCGGCGCGGAACACCGGCGTCATGTAGATCGTGTTGGCGCCCAGGTCCCGGATGTAGTCGAGCTTGTCGACGATGCCCGCCAGGTCGCCGCCGAAGAAGTCGTTGTTGTGGCGGTCGTCGCCGCGGCCGTCGCCGGGCTTGAAGGGCGGCTCGCTCCACTTCGCGTGCCGCTCCACCGTGCCGTCGTGGTACTTGGCGACGCCGGGCTGCGGGTCGTTCGTCTTGTCGCCGTTGCGGAAGCGCTCGGGAAAGATGTAGTAGTAGACGGCGTCGGCGGCCCAGTCGGGCACCTTGAAGTCGGCCGCGTACACCGTCTGCCGGAAGCGTCGGATCGTGCCGCGCGCGGCGGGCAGCTCGGCCACCTCCGCGGCGCCGCCGGTGCCCTTCTCGCGCGTCCAGTGCAGTGGATGGCGGTTGTTCTGCACCACGTAGCGGCGGCCGCCGATCTCGGCCTCGAACCAGTAGCCGTACACGCCCACCTCGCCGAAGCGATGGCTCGCTTGCCAGCGCTCGCGGCCCGCCTCGGCGGGGCTGGCCGCGGGCGACCTGCGCATCGGCACGCGCGCGAGCTCGGTGTACTCGAGCACCTCCTGGTTGCCTTCGAGGCGGCGTTTCTCGACCACGAGGGTCAGGCGCTCGATGCCCGGCAGCGCGTCGAGCGCGAAGCGCAGCTCGGACCCCGCCACCACGGCACCGAAGGGTGCCTTGTGCACCAGTGCACGGGAGTCGAAGGCGAGGCTGCGTGCCACCGGGTCGGCCACGGCCTGCAGCTGCGGGTCGGCGAAGGTCCTGGGCCCGATCGACAGCTCCGGCCGCCCGCCCGCCCAGGCCAGGCGCAGCGTGTGCTCGCCGGCGAAGGCGCGAGCGAGGTTGCCGCCGCCCTCCTGCAGGTAGGCCCCCTGGCCGGCGCCGTAGCTGGTGGCGCCGGTCCACGCGGCATCGGCGATCTTGAACTCGTGGCGCCCGTCGAGCTTCACATTGAGGTAGTAGGCGTCGCAGCTGAACCGGAAGGCGAACTCGTCCAGCGCAGCCCAGTTGTTCATCGTGCCGCGCAGGTAGAGCGTGGTCGCGCCCAGCGGCGCCGCCTCGGCGGGGCAGGTCTCGATGCGAAGCTCGTGGTTCATCGTCAGGCTGATGCGGTAGGTGCCGGCGGCGAAGCGGCGATTGAACTCGCGCACGCCGCCGCGCGACTTGAGCAGCGCGCGCGTCGCGTCGGGGCTGGCGGCGCCGAAATCGGCCTCGGCGCTCCAGCCCTCGTCGCCGAACTTGAAGGCCTGCTCGCCGGCCGGCAGGCGCGTGACCACCGACCAGCGGTCGCAGGCCCAGGCCATGCGCTGCGCGTCGGTGGCGTTCCAGGCATTGAAGCTGCCGCGCAGGTAGAGCGCGCGGCCGGCCAGCGGGTCGGGGCCGCAGCTTTGGGCGTGTGCCGTCGACGCGGCGAGGGTCAGCACCAGCCCGCCCAGCCAGCGCCGCGGAACCGACCTGGCCGGGCCGCCGGCGCTGCCCCCCTGGGGGGGACGCGCCGCAGGCGCACCGGGGGGGGTCATTGCACGCGCTTGTAGTTGCTGTAGCCCTCTGGCGTGGTCAGGCGCGGCTTGAGCACGAGTGCCGTCTGGGCCGGGATCCTGGTCTCGACCATCGAGCCCTGCAGCTTGTAGGTGCCGCCGGCCAGCTGGTCGATCAGGTTGTCGCCGTCCATCAGCTTGGAGTTGGCCACCAGCACCTTGGTCTCGACCTCGGTGGTCGACGGGTTGATCAGCACGAGCACGGTGTCGCCGGCGCGGTCGGTGTGGCGCTCGAAGGCCAGCACGTTGCCGCTCGCCTCGGCGGTGCGGAAGTCGCCCACGCGCAGCGCGCGGTTCGCCTTGCGCAGGCCGACCAGTTGCCTGGTCCACGCCAGGTCGGGGTGGTTGGCCGCCACGCGGTCCCAGCGCATCGGGCCGCGCATCTCCGGGTCGTCGCCGCCTTCCATCGCCACCTCGGTGCCGTAGTACAGGTTCACCGCGCCGGGCAGCGTGAACTGCAGCACCTGGGCGAGCCGGCGCGCGCGGGCGTCGGGCACCGTGGTGGCGAGGCGGAAGGTGTCGTGGTTGTCGAGGTAGACCCAGCTCTTGAGGATGTGCTCGAAGTGCGCGTCGCCCACCATGCGCGCGACCATGCGCTGGAAGGTCGGCGCGTCGACGTCGCGGTTGGCGAACGCGATCATCAGCTTGCGCAGGCCGAAGTGCATCACGCCGTCGACCGGGCCCAGCCACTCGCGCGGGTAGTTCGGAATCTCGCCCACCACCAGCGAGCCCTTCTTCTCGGCATGGGCCGCCTTGGTCAGCGCCTCGAGGTGCTTGAAGCCGATGTCGAAGGCCACGTCCAGGCGCCAGCCGTCGGCGCCGTCGCGCAGCCAGCTGCGCACGACCGAATCGGGGGCCTCCCACAGGTGCCGGCGCACCGCGGGGTTCTCGAGGTTCAACTCGGGCAGGTTCTGCGCGTTCCACCAGGTGCGCGTACCGCCCTGGTATTGCGGGCCGAAATAGAACCAGTCCCGCGTCGCACCCTTCGGGTCGGCCTGCGCCGCGCGGAAGGCCGCGCTGTTGCGGCCCATGTGGTTGAACACGCCGTCGAGCACGAGCTTCATGCCGCGCCGCTTCAGCTCGGCCGCGAGCTTCCTGACGTCGTCGCGCGTGCCGTACTCGGGCGACACCTGCTGGTAGTCGAGCGCGTCGTACTTGTGGTTGGTCCACGCCAGCACGATCGGGTTGAGGTACAGCACCTCGGCGCCGAGGCCCTGCACGTGGTCGAGCCTGGACATCGTGGAAGCGAGGTCGCCGCCCCAGAAGTCGATCTCGTGACTCCAGACCTTCTCCTTCTCCAGATAGGTGCCCTTGCGCGGCTCCTCCGACCAGGCGCGCAGCGTCTTGGGCGCCGGATAGAGCGCGCGCTTGGCCTCGAGGTTGGCGCTGGGCGCGAAACGGTCGACCAGCACCTGGTAGACGATGGCGCCATTGCGCCAGTCGGCCTCGCGCTTGTCGTACACGCCGGCGACCTTCTGGTCGTGGGAGTTGGCGTAGTTCATCTTGGGGAGGGTCTGCGCCGACACGGGCAGCGCCAGGAGGACGGCGGTGGCCGCCGCGATCAATGGAAGCATCGCACTATCCCTTCACGCCGCCGGAGGTGAGGCCGGACACGATCCACCGCTGCGCGAGCAGGAACACGAGCGTGATCGGCAGGCCCGACAGCACGGCCGCGGCCGCGAAGTCGCCCCACAGGTAGCGCTGGTCGTAGAGGAAGAACTTGGAGCCCACGGCCAGCGTGAGGTTGGGCTCCTCGCGCAGCAGCACCGAGGCGACCGGGTACTCGATGATCACGCCGATGAAGGCGAGCACGAACACCACCACGAGGATCGGCACGGCCATCGGCAGCAGCACGAGCCGGAACGCCTGCCAGTGTGTCGCGCCGTCGACCTTGGCGTTCTCCTCGATCTCGACCGGGATGGTGTCGAAGTAGCCCTTGATCGTCCACACGTGCGTGGCCACGCCGCCCAGGTAGGCGACGACCAGCCCGGCGTGCGTCTCCACCCCGAGCCAGGGGACGTGGTTGCCCAGCCCGTCGAAGATGGCGTAGATCGCCACCAGCGCCACCGCCACCGGGAACACCTGCAGCAGCAGCATGGCGTTGAGGATCGCCTGCTTGCGGGCGAACTTCAGGCGTGCGAAGGCGTAGGCCGCGGAGGTCGAGATGGCCACGATCAGCAGGGCCGAGACGGCGGCGATCTTCACCGAGTTCCACAGCCACAGCAGCACCGGGAAGGGCGGCGGCGTGACGCTGCCGTCGGCGTGCCTGACCGGGATGCCCAGCGCGAGCTGCCAGTGCTCCCAGCTGATCTGGGTCGGGATCAGCGAGCCGGTGGCGAAGTTGCCCGGCCGCAGCGAGATGCTGACGATGGCCAGCAGCGGGAACAGCGTGACCGCGATCAGCAGCCACAGGAAGATCTGGGCGGCGCGCACGCGCCAGCGCTGGCTCCTGCCGACGACGAGGGCCATGCCTTACCTCCTGGACTCGGCCCGCTGGGTGGCCTTGAGTTGCAGCAGCGCCATCAGCGCGACCATGATGAAGATGAGCGTCGAGATCGCCGCCGCCAGGCCGAAGTTCTGGCCCGCGTCGGTGAACGCGATGCGGTAGGTGTAGCTCACCAGGATGTCGTTGGTGCCGGCGGGCAGCTTGGTGTTGAGGAAGTCGGGGCGCCCGTCGGTGAGCAGCGCGATCAGCACGAAGTTGTTGAAGTTGAACGCGAACGCGCTGATCAGGAGCGGCGTCAGCGGCTTGAGGATCAGCGGCGCGGTGATCTTGAAGAAGTTGTCCAGCGGCTTGGCGCCGGCCAGCGCCGACGCCTCGTACAGGTCGGCCGGGATCGCCTTGATGAGGCCCGTGCACAGGATCATGAAGTACGGGAAGCCGAGCCAGGTGTTGACGACGAGCAGCATCACCTTGGCCAGCAGCGGGTCGGCGAACCAGGCCGGCCGGATGCCGAACAG